>NZ_JBVVOL010000006.1:0-23649 GCF_055810895.1 Formivibrio sp. oc-25
GCTGAAACAGCAGCACCCCTATGATGTAGGGCAACGCATACATGAAGCCCAAGTGCTTTTTTTCGTACATCTGGTCTATTCCTCTCTTCCGTTTTGAAGCGTAGATGACACGGCAACCGTTCTTCGAGCATGGCCGGTTTCCGCCTCATGTGCGCACTGTATTTTTGTTTAGACCATGACGCCTTTACTGGCATGCCAATATTTGCGGCGACTGGCGCGCCAGCAAAGGAATGCTTCGGGATGCGGCTGTTAATGTCGGTTTTATGTTTTCCATCAGAGGATCAATGGGATACACGCGCTGGTGCTGGCCGGAAAAGAAATCATGTAGCAACTTGGCGGCTTTCATGATTGCCCGATAGGGTTGTTACCGGTCACCATGCGCGGTTGAATACGGCGGATCCGCAGCTGACAGACAGGAGGCAGCACCATGTATTTCGACCAGGAAGAAAGCATTGCCAGATCGCTGGGCGACGAAGCCGGGCAAGATGTTTTATTGACGATTGCGCAACGGTTCATGGCGCAGCATCCGGCGCAACCCTTCGCCTATCGCTGTTTCAGCGAGGATGGCTTTGCCAATCGGGAAGACGGTCGCTATGACATCGATCTTTCCAAACGTCTGCCGCAAGCAAGAAATGGCCAGAAAGCCCATGTGTTTGGCCAGTGCTGGTGCGATACCGATAAGGAATACAGCTTTCTGGTGAGCTGCTATGCGCCGGTGGTGTTTTATGTCAACGGCGTGATGCAGTTTCAGCCCACCGTGCTTGAGGAAGTGAATCCGGCCCTGAAACGGCTGGTGACATTCCGGCTGCACAAAGGCTTCAATACTTTCCTGCTCACATGCACCAAGACCGCAGCCGGTTTCGGTTGTTGCATCGGTACGCACCGGCCGCAATGGGAGCCGATCAATATCCATGCACCGTTTGCCGAACGTGATGGCCAGACCGGCTGGATCTATTCCGAAGCCATCGATGCAGAAATCTATGACGAAGGCCGGCTGCCGGACCGTGCCGGCAGCGAAAATGCAACGGGTGTGCGCTGGTATCCGGATCTGCAATGGTCGGCAGAGGCTGTACGCCAGACGCCGGTACAGCGTATTTTCGGCACGACACACGCCAGCGTGCTGGCCTGGACCGCGTGGCAAGCTGACTGCGGTGGCGAGTATGTCCTGACAGGCCATGCACAATCGCCGATAGATCTCTGGATCGGTGCAACGCAGTATCTGTCGGGTGTGACAGGCGCATGGCAGCTGCATGTGCCGCTGGTTCAGGGCCGGCACCAGATTCTGGTGCGCTGTTCAGGCTCAGGCGAGCGCGATTGGGGCTTCAGCCTGTCAGCGCAAGATGGCTTCCTGCGCCAGCCGCACCCGGTTCGCGGTACGACCGATCCCTGGCTGTATGCCGGGCCGTTTGCGGCGGATATGGCCATCGATGATCCCGGGCATTGGCAATCCCTGCAGCGTGTCATGCCGGGACTAGGCGGTGAAACCTGGTGGCGGGTCGATCAGCCCCGCTGCTGGTTGCGTCCGTTTGTCGAGGCCGAGCTGTACGGGCGCTGGACTTATCCACTGGGTGTGACGCTGTATGGTCTGCTGCAAACCGGCCGGCTCACCGGTCGCCAGGATCTGGTGGAATACGTGCAGCGCCATGTGGCGATGATTGCCGACATGCACGCTGTGGCATTGTGGGACAAGCGTACCTTTGGCTATCCCGGCATCAATCACCAGTTGACCTGGCTGGATGCACTGGATGATTGCGGCTCGTTTGGTTCGCTGATGCTGGAGGCGCAGGATGACGAGGCGAGTGACACGGTCCGTTTTGTTGCCGGCATCGTGGCCGATCACATGCGCCACCGGCAGGAACGCCGACCGGACGGTGCTTTCTATCGGAAGCTGGAAGGGACCTTTGCCGAGAATACGCTGTGGGCCGATGACCTGTATATGTGCGTGCCGTTCCTGTGCCGCTATTACCGCCTCAGTGGCGATACCGCCTATCTGGATGAAGCCGCTACGCAATGCCTGCTGTTCCGCAACTACCTGTTCATGCCGGAACGCAAGGTCATGTCGCATGTTTATGACTTCAAGCACGATACCGCGACCGGCATTCCCTGGGGGCGCGGCAATGGCTGGGTATTGTTTTCGCTATCCGAGCTGCTGGCGATTCTGCCGCAGACGCATGTGCGCTACTCGGCAGTGCAGGCATTCTTCAATGAGCTGTGTGAAGGCTATCTGGCGCTGCAGGGCGAGAATGGCTTGTGGCATCAGGTCCTGACGCATGCCGATGCCTATGAGGAAACGTCGTGCACATCGATGTTTGTCTATGCCATGGCACGTGCGATCCGTCTGGGCTGGATTGCGCCAGCACTGCGCGAGGCAGCCATGCGGGCTATCGATCGCGCCTGGCAAGGCTTGACGCGGATTTCCATCGACAAGTTCGGCAATGTGCACGGCGTGTGTCGTGGTTCGCTCTATTCGTTCACGCCCGAGTATTACAAGAACGTGCTGTTATGGAATCTGAACGATGTGCATGGCACCGGCATCGTGATGCTGGCCGGCATCGAGGTGCTCAAGCTGCGGCAGGCGCTGCAGAGGCAGGGTTGATTTTCTTCCTCACTCGTGTGGATAGGGAAAACGGTTGCCGCGAGATGCCTGCTGGGATTGGCCGGGAGTTCACCCCGGCAGGTGAGTTTCTTTTCTTGTCTCGCCAAGAAAAGAAACCAAAAGAAGGCGACCCCGGGCGGCCGGTGCTCCGCGCTACCCTCGTTTGGTCGGGAGCCGAAGTCTCCCTCCACGCACTCGGCGGCCTTAAAGGGGGGTGGGGTGTACTTGCATGCCTGCGCAGTAAAAAGACCTGGCACCAAGATGCATGTACATCGAAGCTGCCGTAGGGCGAGTGTAACCCGGGATCAGAGCCAGCCCTTGCGGCGGAAATACCAGTACGGGGCAAAGCCGGAGAAAACCATCAGCACCAGTGCTGCCGGGTAGCCCCAGACCTGGGCCAGTTCGGGCATGTACTGGAAGTTCATGCCATAGATGCTGGCCACCAGGGTTGGCGGCAGGAACACCACGCTGGCGATCGAGAAGATCTTGATGATCTTGTTCTGGGCCAGGTTAATCAGACCCATCACCGCATCCATCAGGAAGTTGATCTTGTCGAACAGGAAGCCGGTGTGGTTGTTCAACGATTCCAGATCGCGCAGCACTTCGCGCAGGGTGTTTTCCTGATCGGCCGACAGGGTACGGCTGCGCAGCAGGAAGGAAAGCGCGCGGCGCGTATCCATCAGGTCGAGGCGCACCTTGCCGTTGATATCCTCATAGGCCGCCAGTCTGGCCACGGTTTCGGCCATGCGCTGGTCGGTCATCTCTTCCTGGCGGTTCAGCACGCTCTGGCTGATCGGCTCCAGCTCGGTATAGATTTCTTCCAGCATGTCGGCATCGTATTCAACCGCCGCATCGTAAATCGCCAGCAGGATATCCTGGGCACTGGAAACAAAGCCGGGTTGCACGCGCGCGCGCAGGCGGAACAGGCGGAATACCGCGAGTTCTTCCTGGCGGATGGTGAGCAGCCGCCCGGCGTTGAACACGAACGAAACCGTGACGTTGGAGGTGACGTCCGCATCCTTGTGCAGGAAGAACGAGCTGATATGCAGGCCGTGTTCGTCGGCATAGCAACGCGCCGATTCTTCCAGATCAAGCAGCTCTTCGTCTTCGGGCAGCTCCAGCCGGAAGGCACGCTGGACCAGCTCCCGCTCTTCATCACTGGGATTGACCATGTCCACCCAGACGATATCGGGCCGGGCCAGGTCTTCCGGGGTGAGCGAGGGCAGTTGCACCAGCCGGCCGGCACTGAACACAAACGCTTTCAGTGCGCTCATGCTGGGTAGCTGCAGGTGGGCCAGCGCGGCATGGAAATCCGCATGACGCGCCTCATCCAGTACGCCATAGATGGCATCTTGTGCCGGCTGCGCTAGGCGCGCGGCCAGATTGGCCAGTTGCTGGTTATCAAGGGTGTCGACGATGGCTGCCAGCAAATCGTGATTCATTTCCGGCAGCAGGGCTTCGCGCGTGGCTGCCGGGGTTTGCAGCAGTACATCGGCGACGGATTCCGGCGCGATCAGGGCCAGCGTGATCAGGCGATCAGGCTGCGGCAGGTGATGCAGAATATGCGCAAGCGTGGCCGCATCAAGCATTTCGAGCTTGTGCTGCAGTTCGGCCAGATTCTGTTTGTGGACCAGCGTTTCCACCAGCTCATGGCGAGGCATGTCCTGGCGATGCACCAAGTCTTCCACCAGGCGCTGGCGGCTCAACTGCCGGCGCACCTCTTCCAGATGCTGCGCAAGAATTTCCTGGGACTGGTTTTCGCTGGGAGACATGACCGACTCACTTCCGGGTTACGCGGCGAGAGTTTACCATGCCACCGCTAACCATCACGGCAGGAGTTTTGGCATTGCCGCAACCTTTAACCTACGCCACTTTGTTGCGCGATTGCGGCCTGGCCCGCATCGATGCCCAGATTCTGTTCCAGCATGCTACCGGGCTGGGAAGGGCCTGGCTGATTGCACACGACCAGGATGAAGTCGAACCGGAACATGCCAGGATCTTTGGTGCGCTGGCCGCGCGCCGCCGTGCCGGCGAGCCGGTTGCCTATATCGTGGGCGTGCGTGAATTCTTTGGCCGCGATTTTCGCGTTACCCAAGATGTGCTGATTCCGCGGCCGGAAACCGAACTGCTGGTTGAACTGGCGCTGGCGCGCGCGCCGCAAAACGGCCGGGTGCTGGATCTGGGTTGCGGCTCGGGCTGCATTCCGGTGACCCTGCAGCTGGAACGCCCGGACTTAGCCGTGACGGCCGTGGATGTCTCTGCGGCAGCCTTGGGCGTTGCGCACGATAACGCCCTGCGCCTGCAAGCCAACGTGCGTTTTGTCGAATCCGACTGGTTCACCGCGCTGCATGGCGCCATGTTCGATCTGATCGTTTCCAACCCGCCGTATATCGAGCAGCACGATGCCCACCTGCAGCAGGGCGATCTGCGCTTCGAGCCGCGCCATGCACTCACCGATGAGGGCGATGGTCTTGATCATATCCGCGTCATCGTTGCCGATGCTCGCCGGTACTTGGTGGCGGGAGGCTGGCTTCTGTTCGAGCATGGCTGGGACCAGGGCGTGGCCAGTCGCGAGTTGCTGGAAAAAGCCGGTTATGCAGAGGTGCAAAGCTGGTGTGACCTGGCCGGGCATGAACGTATCAGTGGTGGCAGAAAATCCGGAGAGCCGGACTAGGCTCAGTTGCCGTCAGGGCCCGGCCCGGAGAACAGCTCCGTGATGATCCGGCGCAGCCAGCGGTTGCCTTCGTCATGGTGATAGCGCTCGTGCCAGTATTGTTTCACGCTGTATTCCGGCAGCGGAAACGGCACCGGGAAAACCCGGAACGAGCCGCGTCCGGCCAGTACATCGCCCAGGCGTTGCGGGATCGTGACCAGCAGATCGGTATGTTCGACCACGAATGCTGCGCCGAAAAAGTTGGGGATTTCCAGGGCAATCCTGCGCTTGATGCCCAACCGGGCAATTTCGCGGCTGATGATTGCCGGCACCGCGCCCGAAGCAATCACCACCGCATGATCTTCTGCTTCGAAACGGGCGAGATCGAGATGATCGCTGATGCGGGGATGATTTTTGCCCACGATGCAGACAAAGCTCTGATTGAACAGCAGTTGCTGATAAAAGCCCGCCTCCAGCTGCGGCATATGGCCAATAGCCAGGTCTGCTTCGCCGCATTCCAGCAGGTGTCCGGTTTCGGTACCGATCGGCAGTACTTCGATCCTGATCCCCGGCGCGGCTGCTCGCAATTTTTCCCATAACCGGGGCAGCAGCGCCAGTTGGCTGATGTCGGTCATGCTGATGCGGAATGTCCGTTCCGACGTTGCCGGATCAAACTGGTTGCTATAGCTGAGCACAGCCTCAAGCGCTTCAAGCACGGTATGTACCGGGCCGGCCAGTCCCTCGGCGAAGGGCGTCGGGTCCATGCCGCTGGAGGTTCGTACAAAGAGCGGATTGCCGAAATGATGCCGCAGCTTGGACAGCGCCACACTGACTGCCGGTTGGCCAAGATCCAGCGCTTCGGCCGCCGCCGTGACGCTGCGGGTCCGGTAGATTTCGTCAAACACCGACAGGATGCGGATATCGATCGAGTTCATGGGGATAGGCATTATTCGAATTAATGATAATGTATATTATTTCCATTGCATGTACAGAAATTCGCTCCACTCCTACGATTTGCTCCATGACAAAACCCGACGCCAGTCGCGAAACGAATGCCTCGATTCGCCGGGCCGCAGGGACTTCATTGAGGAGCAATCGACATGCAGCAACTTGGTCGTCTTGAAGACCTCCCCGAAGATTACCGGGCAGCGCTGACCGCACAGAACCTGGTTCCACTGTGGCCGAGCCTGCGCGCGGTACTGCCGCCGTCAAAGCCAGCCCGGCGTACCCGTCCGACCGGCTGGTCCTATCAGTCCATGCGCCCGCTGCTGCTGCAAGCCGGCGAACTCACTCCGATGGAAAAAGCCGAGCGCCGTGTTCTTGTCATGGCCAACCCCGGCCATGGCCTGGAAAAGATGCAGGCCACTTCCACCATCTATCTCGGCATGCAGTTGCTGTTGCCGGGCGAATGGGCACCGGCGCATCGCCATACTCCAAACGCTGTGCGCATGATCGTCGAAGGCAAGGGGGCGTATACCACTGTCAACGGCGAAAAATGCCCGATGCGCCGCGGTGATCTCATCCTGACGCCGACCGGTCTCTGGCACGAGCATGGCCACGATGGCACCGAACCGGTCATCTGGCTCGATGTACTCGATCTGCCGATCATCTATTACATCGAAGCATCCTATGTCGAGGAAGGCAAGGCGCAAGTGGCCAGCGACGAATCGACTGATCAGGCCTATCTGCGCGGTGGCGTGGTGCCAGCGCCGATGTTTTCCCGTTCTGAACAGCCGTTTCCGATGCTGCGTTACCCGTGGGCAGATGTACGTCGAGCACTGGAAACCCTGGCTTTGACTCAGCCGGAAATCGAGGCGGTGCAGGTCGCCTACATCAACCCGGAAACCGGCAGCGATTGCCAGAAGGTGCTTGGCTACTCGGCGCTGATGCTGCGCCCGGGCGAAAGTCTGGCATTGCCGGCCCGCTCGACCGCTATGGTTTTCCATCTGATTGAAGGGGGCGCGGAGGTGGCGCTGGAAGATCAGGCATTCACGCTGGACGAAGCCGATACCTGCTGCATTCCCGGCTATGTCCCGGTCACGCTGACCAACCGCTCCACCGAACAGCCTGCCTTCGTGTTCATCGCTGACGATGCGCCGCTGCAGAAGAAGCTGGGCGTCTACGAAGTTCGTAACTAAGTCAAAATCCAAAAGAGACCGAACATGTCTGAAGCCAAATACCTCTGGAATCCTGCCCCGGTTTATTCACTGCCGGTGCGTGACAGCGATGCACGCTTTCCCGTCAAACGCATTTTCTGTGTCGGCCGTAATTACCACGCCCATGCGCTGGAAATGCAGCGGCCCGTGGACAAGGCCACGGCCAGGCCGTTCTATTTCCTCAAGGATGCCTCGACCCTGGTCGAATCGGGCGCAACCGTGCCTTATCCCGCCGGCACCCGCAATTATCACTATGAGATGGAGTTGGTCGTTGCCATCGGCGCGGAAGGTTTCCGGGTGCAGGAGGCCGATGCCGCACGCCTGATCTATGGCTATTGCGCCGGGCTGGACATGACGCGCCGCGATCTGCAGCTCATCGCCCGTGAAGAGGGCCGGCCGTGGGATCTGGGCAAGAATTTCGAGAAATCGACGGTCTGCTCGGCAATCATTCCTTGTGGCGATGCGGGCGTGCTGAGGCAGGGTGCGATCAACCTGCAGGTCAATGGCGAAACCCGCCAGAGTTCCGATCTCGATCAGTTGATCTGGAATATTCCGGAATTGCTGGCCGATCTGTCGCAGTTTTATCACCTGCAGCCGGGCGATCTGATTTTTACCGGAACGCCGGAAGGGGTGGGGGCGGTTCAACCTGGCGACGTTATTACCGGCCATGTCGCAGGTGGCGGCGATATCGCGCTCACCATCGGCGCGGCTGAGTAAAACAAGTAGGCAGGTGCAAAAACCTGCCCGGCAATCCGTAGTGACTTGATCAGGAGAAGACAATGGCTGAACAACTACCCGTCATCGTGGCAGGCGGCGGCATTGGCGGTCTGGCGGCGGCACTGGCGCTGGTGCGCCAGGGATTCCGCGTGAAAGTACTGGAGCAGGCGCATGAAATCGGCGAAATCGGCGCCGGCATCCAGCTTGGTCCCAATGCCTTTCATGCCTTCGATGCGCTGGGCGTGGGTGATAAAGCGCGCAGCCGCTCGGTATTCACCGATTACATGGTGATGCACGACGCGATCGACGAATACCAGGTCGGCAAGATTCCGACCGGCGAAGCGTTCCGTCAGCGTTTCGGCAACCCGTATGCGGTGATCCACCGGGTCGATGTGCACCTGTCGCTGCTTGAAGGTGCGCAGGAAACCGGCCGGGTCGAGTTTCTGACTTCGACCCGGGTCGAGCGTATCGAGCAGGATGCGGACAGCGTGACGGTGATCGACCAGAACGGCAAGGCGCATCGCGGCGTGGCCCTGATCGGTGCCGATGGCGTGAAATCGGTGGTGCGGGCCCAGTTCGTCAATGATCCCCCGCGCGTGACCGGACACGTGGTCTATCGTTCAGTGATCGACAAGGCGGATTTCCCCAAGGATCTGCAGTGGAATGCCGCCAGTATCTGGGTTGGGCCGAACTGCCATCTGGTGCATTACCCGCTGCGCGGTGGCGAACAGTACAACGTGGTGGTGACCTTCCACAGCCGCAAGATCGAAGAGTGGGGCGTGACCGAGGGTAGCCCGGAAGAAGTGCAGAGTTACTTCCAGGACATCTGCCCGAAGGCCCGCCAGCTGATCGATCTGCCCAAGCAGTGGAAACGCTGGGCCACGGCAGACCGCGAGCCGATTGGCCAGTGGACATTTGGCCGGGTCACCCTGCTGGGCGATGCTGCCCACCCGACCACGCAATACATGGCGCAAGGTGCGTGCATGGCGCTGGAAGATGCCGTCACGCTCGGGGAGGCCCTGCGGGTAAACAACAACGATTTTGTCCGGGCATTCGATCTGTACCAGCGTTCACGCATCGCCCGCACTGCACGCATCGTGCTGTCGAGCCGTGAGATGGGGCGGCTCTATCATGCCAAGGGAGTGGAACGACTGGTGCGCAACGATCTGTGGCGCGGCCGTACGCCAGAGCGATTCTATGACGCGATGGAGTGGCTTTACGGCTGGAATGTCGGCAACTGTCTGGCCAAGGGCTGAGGAGGCGATGATGCAGCTTTACAACTTTTTCCGCAGCGGCACCTCGCACCGCTTGCGTATTGCCCTCAATCTGAAGGGGCTTGACTACGACTATGTTCCGGTTGACCTGCGCACCGAAGAGCACCTCGGCGCAGCCTTCAAGACGCTCAATCCGCAGGGGCTGGTGCCCGCCCTGGTCGATGACGGCCAAGTGCTGACCCAATCCCCGGCCATCATCGAGTGGCTCGAAGAACGCTACCCGACTCCGCCGCTGCTGCCGGCTGATCCGGAAAACCGCGCCCGTGTGCGTGCCATGGCGGCCATCGTCGGCTGCGATATCCACCCGGTCAACAACCGGCGCATCCTGGAATACCTGCGCAAGACGCTCGGCTGCGACGAGGCCGCCGTGCTGGCCTGGTGCGGCAACTGGATCCATGCGGGTTTCGATGCGCTGGAAACCCTGCTGGCTGCAGATCGCCACCGCGGCAACTTCTGTTTCGGCGATTCGCCCACGCTGGCCGATGTCTATCTGGCGCCCCAGGTGGAAAGTGCCCGCCGTTTCAATGTCGATCTGACGCCGTATCCGAACATCGTCGCAGTCGACAAGGCGTGCGGCGAACTCGAGGCTTTCCGGCGAGCGGTGCCATCGCTGCAGCCGGATGCGCCGAAATAATCCGTTTTCCGATAACCCATCTGAATACCGACAAGACAAATACCCCAGGAGATAAAGAGATGAATATGCAGAAAACCTTCCCGAACATGATCATGGCCATTGCCTGCACCAGCCTGTTCGCCCTCGGCGTGCCGACCGCCTCGGCCCAGACCTTGAAGCTGGGACATATCACGCCGCCGACCCATGTCTGGCACCAGGTATCGGAAAAGATCGCAAGCAATCTGGAACAGGCATCGGCGGGCAAATACAAGGTGGCGGTCAGCCCGCTGCAGAAGCTGGGCAACGAGGCGCAGATGATCAACCTGATGCAGGCCGGCGCGCAGCAACTCGGCATCTTTACCGTGGGCGGGCTATCCAATCGCGAGGAATCCCTGCTGGCCTGGTCGCTTCCCTATGTGTTCAAGGATGTCGGGCAAGCCACGCGTGCTGCAGCCGCTCCGGCAGCCCAGGAAATGCTCAAGCGCCTGGATAAACAGGGATTGGTCGGTCTGGGTTATGCCTTTGCCGGCATGCGTCACGTGCTGTCGCTGCAGCCGGTGGCCTCGGCCAAGGACCTGGCCAACAAAAAGGTTCGCTCGTTCCCGAGCCCGATCTATAACGACTGGTGGCAGGCCAACGGTGCCGCGCCGACCGCCATGCCCCTGTCCGAAGTGGCGCCTTCGCTGACCACCAAGCTGCTCGATGCCGTCGATGTGGATCTGGATGCCTTGGTCGGGCTGAAGTTTCACCAGCAGGCACCCAATCTCACTCTGACCGGGCACATGGCATTCCCGGCGGTGATCGTGGCTTCGAAGAAGTGGTGGAGCGCTCTGCCGCAGGCTGATCGCGACATGATCACCAAGGCGGTGATGGATGCGGAGAAGGCAGGCTTCAAGGCGGCCATCGATTCCGAGGTCAACAATCTGGCCAAAGCCAAGGCCGATGGCGCCAAGGTGATCGATGCCGACATCAAATCCTTCCAGGCCGTGGGCGGCAAAGTGCGTGACCAGTACATTGCCAAGAATCCGCTGATCGCTGACTTCTACAAACAGGCCAAGGATCTTTGATCCTGCCGGAGCACTGGTTGGAACCCGATAGGGCCATGTGATGGGGCAATCTGCACGTGCAGCGCACTTGCCCCGTCCTGTCAGAACCTGTTCACGGCTTCGCAGCAAGATCATGAACAGGTTCTCACGCAGAGGAATTCATCCAATGTTTGATTTCGTTCAACGAGTCGACAAGGGCGTTACGCTGGTCGAGCGGGGCGTCGTGATCGTCCTCACCGGCGCCATCGCCGGCATCATGATGCTCCAGGTGGTGCTGCGCTACTTCTTCAGCGCCCCGCTGTTCTGGGCCGAAGAGATTTCGGTGCAGATGCTGGTGTTCGCAACCCTGTTCGGTTTGTCCCTGCTGGTGCAGCAAAGCCAGCTGGTCAGCATCGACTTTCTTCCGCGTGCATTGCCTGATCGTATTCGCCATGCGCTGCTGGCGCTACTGGGCGTGGTCATGCTGGCCTTGTTTGTCTTGGTGTGCGCGCTGGGCTGGGAATGGATCAACCGCCCCGAAGTCCGGCTGGAATTGGGCGCCACCACGCAATTGCCGCGCTGGTACAACTATTCGATGTTGCCGCTGGCCATGGCCGCCATGGCCTGGCACCAGCTTGTCGCCATCCTGCGCGATATCCGCGTCTGCATGGGAGTAACCCGATGATTACCCTCCTCGTTTTCATGGGCTTGCTGTTTGCCGGTTTGCCGATTGTGGGCACGATTCTGGTCAGCGCCATGGTCTTCATGGCCAGCAACGATCTGGCGGTACTGTACGATTCGATCCCCATCCAGTTATACGGTGCGCTGGAAATCAACAGCCTGCTGGCGATCCCGCTGTTCCTGCTGGTCGGCGAGATCATGAACAAGGCCGGGCTGACACAGCGCCTGATCGCCGTGGCCGAGGTGCTGGTGGGCAACCTGAAGGGCGGGCTGGCCTATGCCAACCTGTTCACCAATGCCATGGCGGCGTCGATTCTGGGGTCGGCCGTCGCCCAGATTGGCGTGATGAGCAAGGTCATGATCCCGGCGATGGAGCGCAAGGGCTACGACCGGGCCTTTTCCGGGGCGGTTACCGTTACTGCCGGTTTGCTCGGGCCAATCATTCCGCCTTCGATGCTGATGATCATTTATGGCGTGGTGGCAGTCCAGCCGATCGCCCCGCTGTTCATCGCGGGCATCCTGCCGGGCTTGTTGCTGGTGGCGGCGCTTACGCTGGTGATTTTTCTGTTCGGCGTGTTCGGTGCCGGCCTGCCAAGCGGAACCAGAAGCGGACGTTCGGCCTCGCTCAAGGTGCTGCTGGAAGGGTTGGTGCCCGGCATCATTCCGCTGGTGGTGATCGGCGGCATCATGGCGGGCGTGATGACGCCAACCGAATCCGGTGCCGTTGCCGCCATCATTGCACTGGTGCTGGGGCTGGCGTATCGCGAAATGAAGATCAGTGATCTGGGCAAGATCCTGCTTGATGTTGGCACCAACACCGCCACCATCACCGGACTGATTGCTGCCGCCTCGGTGCTGAGCTGGGTACTGGCTTTCCAGGGCGTGCCCGATCTGGTGGTTGAGGGCATGCAGGGGCTGACTGATTCCCCCTTCGTCTTCCTGCTGCTGGTGATCGTGATGATGATCCTGCTCGGCATGTTCCTTGAGAGCATCAGCGTGCTGATTGTGGTAGTGCCCTTGCTGATGCCGGTCGTGACCAACCTCGGCATTGATCCGATCCATTTCGGCGTGGTCTGCACGGTGGCGACCGTAATCGGGCTGGTAACGCCACCGGTGGGGCCGGGGCTCTATATCGCGATCATCCAGGCTGATATCCGCATGGGTACGCTTTTCCGCGCCACCCTGCCGTTTCTGGCCGCAGTATTGGCGGTGCTGGTGCTGATCGCCGCTGTGCCCGAGATATCGACCTGGTTGCCTGCATTGACCAGCGAAAAATAGGCCGTGCTCTATGGTAATGCCGTTCACTTAAGTGTCTATTTACCCTCTCCCCCAGCCCCTCTCCCGCAAGCGGGCGAGGGGAGTACTTGGCTAATCCACCAGTTTTGCTCCCTCTCCCGCTTGCGGGAGAGGGTTGGGGAGAGGGTAAACGGCCAGAATATCCCTTAAGTGAGCGGCATTGCCGTGTTCATGGCGTTTTGTGCGAGAAATCTTCATTCAATCAGGGTGGACCGTCTCATGACCGAATCATCTTCCAATCCAAACGAGCCTGTGCTGGATTTTTCGCAATGCCATGCCGGGATAGGCAAGCAACTGGACATACTGAGCGAATTGCCGGCCTTGCTCGGGCCGGCAGCACGTGCCCAGGAAATTGCCGTGAGCGCACTGGCGTTTTTCCGCGACGTGATCTTTGAACATCACGTGGATGAAGAGCGCGAGCTTTTCCCGGCGGTGCTGGAAAGTGCGCAAGCCGGCGCTGAATACCAGCATGTACTCGATCTGGTCGCGCAGTTGACGCGTGAGCATCGCGAACTTGAGGCAACGTGGAAGCGCGTAGAGGCTAATCTGAAGAAGGTGGCCAAGGGACAATTCGCGCAAGTCGAGGTAACCGACATGGAGCGCCTGGTCACCCAGTATCGAGAGCATGCACGGTTTGAAGAAACCGAGTTTTTGCCGCTCTCGCAAGAGATTCTGGGCCGTAATTCCAGGCACATGGCGGCATTGGGATTGTCCTTGCATATGCGGCATGCGCCGAAGAAACCGGCGACGTTCATTTAAGTAAGGGGATTGGGCATGGATGACAATACGCGTGCTGCTGCATTGGAATACCACCGCTATCCGCATCCGGGCAAGATTGCCGTGGTGCCGACCAAGGCGCTGGCCACGCAACGCGATCTGTCGCTGGCATATTCGCCTGGCGTGGCCGCGGCTTGCGACGCGATCGTGGCCGATCCCGTTTCTGCCAGCCTGTACACCGCGCGCTCCAACCTGATCGGCGTGGTCACCAATGGTACGGCGGTGTTGGGGTTGGGGGCCATCGGCCCGCTTGCCGCCAAGCCGGTGATGGAGGGCAAGGGTGTCCTGTTCAAGAAATTCGCCGGCATCGATGTGTTCGATATCGAAATCAACGAGCAGGACCCGGATAAACTGATCGACATCATCGCGGCACTCGAACCCACTTTCGGTGGGATCAATCTGGAAGACATCAAGGCGCCGGAATGCTTCTATATCGAGCGCAAGCTGCGCGAACGCATGAAGATCCCGGTATTCCACGACGATCAGCACGGCACGGCGATCGTGGTGGGCGCGGCGATCCTGAACGGCTTGCGCCTGGTGGGCAAACCGCTGGATCAGGTCAAGGTGGTGACCTCCGGCGCGGGTGCGGCCGCGCTGGCTTGTCTCGACATGCTGGTCATGCTCGGCATTTCGGTGGACAACATCTGGGTCACCGATATCCATGGGCTGGTCTACGAAGGCCGGGTCGAGCTGATGGACCCGATCAAGGCGCGCTATGCCAAGCAAACCGATGCACGCACGCTGGGCGAGGTCATCGAGGGCGCCGATGTGTTTCTGGGGCTTTCGGCGGCTGGCGTACTCAAGCCCGAGATGGTGGCGCGGATGGCGCCCAATCCGATCGTGCTGGCGCTGGCGAATCCCGATCCGGAAATCCTGCCCGAGGCGGTCAAGGCGGTGCGCCCGGATGCCATCATCGCCACCGGCCGCTCGGATCATCCCAACCAGGTCAACAATGTCCTGTGCTTCCCGTTTATTTTCCGCGGCGCGCTCGATGTCGGGGCGACCACGATCACCGACGAGATGCAACTCGCGGCCGTGCGCGCGATTGCGGATCTGGCCGAGGCAGAATCTTCCGATGTGGTGGCTGCCGCCTATGGTGAGCAGGAATACCGCTTCGGCCCGGAGTACATCATCCCCAAGCCGTTCGACCCGCGTTTGATCGTCAAGATCGCACCGGCGGTGGCGCGCGCCGCGATGGAATCCGGCGTGGCGACCCGGCCGATCGAGGATTGGGATGCCTATATCCAGAAACTGAACAATTTCGTCTGGCACATGGGCATGCTCGTGCAGCCGGTCTTCGCGGCGGCCAAGCGCGCACCCAAGCGCGTCATTTTTGCCGAAGGGGAATCCGAGCGGGTGTTGCGTGCCGTGCAAACCGTGGTGGATGAGGGAATTGCCGAGCCCATCCTGATCGGTCGGCCGGATGTGATCCGCATGTATATCGAGCGTTTCGGCCTGCGCATCCGGCCCGATGTCGATTTCGAGATGGTGAACCAGGATTCCGACCCGCGCTATCGCGAGCTCTGGACCTATTACCACGGACTGATGGAGCGTCGGGGCGTGTCGGTTGAGCTGGCCAAGCGCGAAACGCGCCGCCGCGCCACGCTGATCGGCTCGCTCATGCTCAAGTTCGGCTGGGCTGACGGCATGATTTGCGGCACTTACGGCAAGCACAGCGAACACTTGAAATATATCGATGCAGTGATCGGCAAACGCGAGGGGGTAAACCACCACTACGCGATGAATATCCTGATGCTGCCCGGCCGCACGGTGGCGCTGTGCGATACCTACGTGAATTACGATCCGAGTGCCGAGCAGCTTTTCGAAATGACCTGCCTGGCCGCCGAGGAACTGAGCCGCTTTGGCATCACGCCGCGCGTGGCGCTCCTTTCGCATTCCAGTTTCGGTACGGAAGATACCCCCACCGCCGTGAAAATGCGCCGCGCCATGGAGCTGCTGCATGCGCGCCGTCCCGATATTGCAGTGGAGGGCGAGATGCATGGCGATGCTGCACTCAGCCAGACCATCCGGCTGCAGGTCTTTCCAAATGCGCGAATGCGCGAAGATGCCAACCTGCTGGTCTTCCCGACGCTGGATGCAGCCAATATCGCTTTCAACCTGCTCAAGACTGCGTCAGGTGATGGCCTGACGATTGGCCCGATCCTGTTGGGATCGGCTCGCCCGGTGCATATCCTCACCCCGACTGCCACCGTGCGGCGCATCGTCAACATGACCGCCTTGACCGTGGTCGATGCCGGGCAGGCAGGACATGGAGAACGTGGGGCAAAAGCATGAAAATTGCCAGACAAACGTGCAATTTGAATCTTGAGATCGGGCGATCTTGACCGCATAATGTTGACTAAATCACTCAACAAAACGAGATACGCCATGAGCATCCAGGAACAAATCCACCAGATCGTGACCGAGAACCCGGTCGTGCTGTTCATGAAGGGCACGCCTACATTTCCGCAATGCGGCTTTTCTTCCGGTGCGGTACAGATTCTGAAGAACTGTGGCGCAGAGTTCGCTGCCGTGAATGTGCTGACCAACGAAGACATCCGCCAGGGCATCAAGGAATATGCCAATTGGCCCACCATTCCGCAGCTCTATATCCGTGGCGAATTTATCGGCGGCTCGGACATCATGAAAGAGCTGTATGCCTCGGGTGAATTGCAGAAACTGCTGGCAGGCGAGGCCGAGTAATCGGGATTCCCTCACGGATTCCCCCGCCAAAAAGAGAAGGCTCCCGATGGGAGCCTTCTGTTCATTTGCCGCTGATCGCAGTTATTTCTTGTCCTGCATGATCACGACTTCCACTCGCCGGTTCTTGGCGCGACCTTCGTCGGTGGCGTTGTCGGCGATGGGGCGTGTCAGACCATATCCCTTCGATTCAATCCGCTCCGATTTAACCCCGTGCTCAACCAGATAGCTGCGCACATTCTGCGCACGCCGTTCGGACAACTTCTGGTTGTAGGCCGCCGTGCCAATCGAATCGGTATGGCCTTCGACCTTGACCGCTGCATCGGGATAGTCATTGATGGCCGTGGCCACCTTGTCCAGTACCGGCATGAATTCCGGCTTGATATCGGCCTTGTTGAAGTTGAATGTCACACTTGAGGGCACAAGCAAGCGGATGGTGTCGCCGTCACGTTTCACTTCGATGCCGGTGCCTTGCAGGCCGCTCAGCGAATCGGGCTTGGTTGCAACTGCCTTGACCGGACGCGCCGCCATGGCTGCGGCACGATCGAGCACGACTGGCGTGGTGATATCCGCACCGCAGGCGATGCGGGCATCGTCTGCTTCGGCACCTCCCATATCGTCGCCAGGCTGGCTGGCGGGCAAGGTGGCCAGCTTCAGTGTTGGCAACAATTGGTGGGTTTGTGTCAGCACGCGAACGTGGGCAAGCTGGTAGTCGGTCTCGGCATTGACCAGCGCGCGCTTGGCTTCGAACAGCTCGTTTTCGGTATCCAGCAAGTCGAGCAGGGTCCGCTGGCCAATATCGAACTGTTGCCGGTAGGCATCGCGTGATTTCTCTGTGGAGAGCTGATGCTGATCCAGATATTTGATCTGTTCAGCCAGCTTCTTCACGTCATTCTGGGCGATACGGGTTTCCTGACGGATATCGCGGCAGGATTTATCGCGCAGATCGAAGGCGGCATTCAGGCTCTCACCGGCGGCCTTGGCCCGGGCCATATCGCTGCCACCCTTGTACAGATTGTAGTTCATGACCAGTTGCACCACGCCTCGGTGGTAGTTGCCGTCAACACCATCCTCATTGCGGTTGAGGCTGCGTGACGCACGCAATTCGAAGGTCGGATAATTGGCGCTCTTCTGTGCATCCTGCAGTGCACGTGAGGCGCGAATATTTGCAATGGCGGCCAAGAATGACGGGTTCTGGTTCAGGGCTCTGGTCAGGGTTTCGCCTTCCTTGGGCAGACTGCCCTGCAAGGCGGGAACGCTGCCCAGATCGGCCGGCGGCAATGTACCGGTCAGGCGTTCATAGCGGGCGCTGACATCATGCAGGTTGGAGGCTTCCGTTACCCAGTTGGCTTCGGCCAGTGCCAGCCGGCCGGCAGCCTGTTCCATGTCCACGCGACGGCCGACCCCAGCTTTGGCTTTTTCCTCGATCTGGTCATACAGCTCTTTGTGAATGGCCCAGTTGTCGCGTGCCAGGTCGGTCAGCTTGCGATAACGCAGTACGTCGAGATATGCCTTGGCGGTTTCCTGTGCCACCGAATCACTGGCCGCCAGCAGCTCGTAGTAGCGGGTCTGGCTGGCATAGCTTGCCTGGCGCACGGCGCTGCGCGTGGCGAAGCCATCAAACAGCATCTGACGCAATTCGATCATCGCACCCGGCTGATTGAAACTGCTGTTGCCAGTGGTCGGGTATTGCCGCCATTCGTGGCCAGCATAGGCCGATACATCCACGCGTGGCAGGTAGCCACCCTGTGCAGCGGCGATCTCTTCGTTGGCGGCGCGAAACTGGTGCCAGCGTGCCTGGACTTCCGGATTGCGCAAGATGGCCTGCTCGATGGCCTCGGTAAAAGATATGGCCGATGCGGATTGGGATAACCCCGCTACCGCCATGGCACCCAGCAAGATCTTCAAATGTGTTTTCATGACATGCTCCAAATGGTCGATGTTGTTATTTTGCTTATATGTAAGAAAAACGCGTCAGGTTTGGCTGACCGTACTCTTCAGGTGAACTTGCCGTATGCAAATGACCTATCATGCGGTAACAGTCCTCGCGCCTGCAGAGAACGATGTCCATTTCCATCATAGGTCGGCTTCGCGTCATTTCCACCCCAAAACTATGGCCGTTCGTCGTGGGCGGCTTGCTTGCGTTCGCCGTCGGTGCTTGGGAGTTCGAGCCGCTGGTGCAGCAGGTGCAGCAACGCTATGGTGCGGTGGCGGCACGGTTGGTGCGCGACTGGGAAAGCGTACTGGTCGAAAGCCGTAATCTGGCTGAGGAAGACAAGCTCAAGCGCGTCAATGAGTTCTTTAACCGACGCGTACGCTACGATGACGATATCCGTATCTGGAGTGTGGCGGATTACTGGGCCACGCCCTTGGAGTTCATGGGAAAAGGCGTCGGCGATTGCGAAGATTTCAGTCTGGCCAAGTATTTCAGCCTGCGGGAAATCGGCGTTGCTCCGGAGAAAATGCGCATGACCTATGTGCGGGCGCGCATAGGCGGGCCGAACAGCACGCTGACCCAGGCGCATATGGTGCTGGCGTATTACCCGCAACCGGATGCCGAGCCGCTGATTCTGGACAATCTGATCAGCGAGATCCGCCCCGCATCACGCCGGACCGATCTCACGCCTGTCTATAGTTTCAATACCACCGGCGTGTTTGCAGGCACGGCGACGCAGCCGGCAGCCTCCGTCGATCGGCTCTCACGCTGGAAAGACCTGCTGATGAAAATGCGAACCGAAGGCATGGCGGATTGATGTCCCATTCTGGATGGGACTGATGGGGTAAAAGTAAATGAAGAGGCTGCGAAATTACGTGATTGTGTGATCAGCCCCGGCTTTGCCGCAATACTGTTCACTTAAGCATCGATTTACCCTCTCCCCCAGCCCCTCTCCCGCAAACGGGCGAGGGGAGTACTGGGCTAATCCACCAGTTGTGCTCCCTCTCCCGCTTGCGGGAGAGGGGCGGGGAGAGGGGAGATGGTCAGAATATGCCTTAAGTGAATGACATTACGGCTTTGCCGGGACTTGAAAAGTTCGCACATCGCCTTGTCAGCAGCCTGGCAAGCCGAAGGCATGGTTCCATAGGAGAAAGCAATGTCACTGTATCGACAACTCTGGATAGGCGTCATCGTGCTGATACTGCTGGTTTTTGCCGGCAGCCTGGCCACCAATCTATTCAGCGCCAGGAACTATCTGCAGCAGCAGCTCTATATGCAGGGCGCGGATAACGCGGCTTCGCTGGCGCTTTCCATGTCGCAGCAAAGCAAGGACGATGTGACTACTGAGTTGCTGGTCAGCGCGTTGTTCGATAGTGGGCACTTCCGCCAGGTGCGCTATACCGATGTGCATGGCCGGGTGGTGGTGGATCGTGTCAACCCCAACCCGCCCGATGGCGTGCCGGAATGGTTTGTGCGCGCGATGCCGATCCCGGCCGAACCCGGCACGGCCCTGGTCAACGATGGCTGGAAACAGGCCGGTACGGTACTGGTGCAGGCGCACAACCGTTTTGCCTATCAATCGCTCTGGCGCGGCATGCTGACCCTGCTGGCGTGGATCGTGCTGGCCGGGGTGGTGACAGGCTTGCTGGCCACCGTGTTCATCAACCGGTTGCGCCGTCCGCTCGACCAGATGGTCAATCAGGCCCAGGCCATTACCGAGCGGCGCTTTATCACCGTTGCCGAACCCAGGATTCTGGAGTTGCGCAGTGCCGTGCGTGCCATGAATCTGATGGTCGAGCGGGTGAAAGCCATGTTCAACGAACAGGCAGAGCGCATCCGGCAACTGCATGATGAAACCAATCGCGATGATCTGACCGGGCTGGCCAATCGCAATTTCTTCCTGGGCTGCCTGATGCAAACACTGGCCGATGAAGATGCCAGCCCCCAAGGCGCGCTCTTGCTGATACGCCTGCATGATCTGGCTGGACTCAATCATCGTTTCGGCCGGGATAAATCCGATGCCTTTATCCAGCGCTGTGCGGCGGAGCTGACCGATCTGAGCCAGGCCAATGTCGGTCGGATGATCGGGCGCATGAACGGGGCCGACTTCGCCCTGCTGTTGCCGGATACCGATGTCGGCCGGGTGCGTGAGCTGGCAGAAACTGTGCTGGAGGCGCTAGGCCAGCTGCATCAGCGCGGTTTCACCGATGACAACCAGCCGGCCAGCTGCGGATTTACCCTGTACCAGAAAGGCGAGTCATCATCCGACGTGCTGGCGCGCGCCGATACCGCGCTCTTGCATGCCGAGCGCTCGGCAGAGCGCATTGCGGCCAGCCTTGGCGATGTGCCCAGCAGCAGCCCCAACCTGGATTGGCAGATCCAGCTGCACCGTGCCCTGGCGGAAAACCGCTTCGAGTTGGCCTATTTCCCGGTTTATGCCAATGATGGCCAATTGTTGCATCACGAATCCGCACTGCGCTTGCGCGATGCCGATAGTGCCGAGTTGATTCCTGCCGGTCGATTCATGCCCTATGTATTGCGCCTGGGGCTAACCGTCGAAATCGATCTGGCCGCTACCCGGCTGGCCTTGCAGGAAATCCGGCACAACCGGCGTGCAATCGCGGTTAATCTATCCGCCAATTCGCTGCATTCGGAAACATTCCGTCAGCAACTGCTGGCCATGCTGCAGGAGGCTGGCCATGATGCCGGCCAGTTGTGGCTGGAGGTCAACGAATTTGGTACGCGCGACGAAATGGCTATCCTGGCGAATTTTGCCGCCCAGGTATCCCGCCTTGGCTGCAAGGTGGGAATCGAGCATTTTGGCCGCCATTTCGGCAGTATTCCGCAGTTGTATGCGCTGCATCTGCATTACCTGAAGATCGATGGCAGCTTTGTGCACAACCTGGACTCGCAGCCTGGCAACCAGCACCTGATCCGTGCCATCAGCGGCGTGGCAAGTGGCCTGGGAATTCTGACCATCGCCGAACAGGTCACCAACAACGCGGAATGGGAAATCCTGCTGGCGCTGGGTATCGATGGCGGCACCGGACCGGGAATCGCCGATGTCGTGCGAGGTTGATTGATATCGAACCGAAATAAAACAAGGCCGGCGTTGCGCCGGCCTTGGTCATTGCTGGGCGGTAAACGACTCAATCGGTTTGCAGCTTACCCTTGCTGATCAGGTCGTTGATGATTGCCGTATCGTTACCGATAGTGGTGAGATCGACATTTTCCAAGGTAATGCGCAGATCATCCTGCGCGGCACTGTAGCCGCCGCTGTAGCCGCCCGTACTACTTACATGCACGATCGTGTTCGAACCGACATGTTCGAAGTGCAGGTAGCTGGTTAGGTTGCCTGAATTCTCCCCTTGCAATACATCGCCAAGATTCAGAATGTCACCATCTTGATTGGGCCTGGCCACGTTGAAGTCCGTGATCGTATCCAGATCCGGCGATCCGGGTGCTCCGTGGTCGCCCAATCTCCAAGCAAACACGTCGGAGCCCGATCCTCCAGTTAGCGTATCGGAACCACGACCGCCGACAAGATAGTCAGCGGCACCGCCACCCGAGATCGTGTCATCACCAGTACCTCCATAGATATCGTCTGTTCCATCGCCACCAGAGAGAATGTCATTGCCCTGTGTGCCGACTATCGTATCTGCCGAGGTCGTACCATTGGTTGTTGTTCCGGTAGGCTCGGGCGCCGATGCGTTGATCGTCAACGTAGAGGTACTGGTATCCGTATCCGAATCGCTCATGATATAGGTGAACTGCTCGGTATAGTCGACCAGATCAGGGTAGTAGGTGATGTCGCTGACGAAATAACCTTGGTTATTGGTGCTGTCGGCATCAAAGGTCAAGCGTAGGTAGCTAAACGCTTCAGCCGTTTGTACGGTAACAGAAAAAGCGGTACCACTCGAATTCAGACCTACAAAATCACCTTGGGCTACCCAATTCCCCTGGTCGTCATAGGCCGCCCAAGTTCCGACCGTTGTTTGTGCAGCGTTGAACTGCGTTATGCCAATGGTGGCTAGGGTGGTTGCTTCACTGAGACGGATGATCAATTGGTCATCGTCGCCAAGCGCAGCTTGACCAGAACCATCGCCCACCCCAATCCCCGGCTTACTGCCGCCGACCGTCGTGACATTGCCTGCATGGGCTGGATTCAATGCAGCGAGATCCAAACTGTCAGATCCGTTGAGCCAGCTCATATCTCCGGCGAGGAACCCATACAGATCCAAGGTTCCTTCCCAATCAGCCAAAGTTGTACCCGTGACATGAGTACCTTCTGGCAATTGTGAGGTATAGGTGTAAGCGCCATTACTGTAAACAACCAGTAAACCATTGGGCGTGTCGATGGTGACGGAGCCTCCTGCAGGGACTGCATACTCTGTTTGATCGAATGTGACAGATGTCACCGTCTTTGGCATATCCACCGCCGTATCGTTGGTCAACAGATTGCCGCTGACCGCATGGCCCAAATCTACCGAAGCGGTATCGGTATTCGCCGTAGGTACTGTGTCAGTGATATTGATGGATACCGTAGTCCAAGCCGAATCATCGGTACCGTCGGTAGCCTTGTAGACGAAGCTATCAATATCCGAGGCCAGATCGGCATGATTGCGTACCGGCGCGGTGTAGGTAAATGTGCCGTCCGTATTCATGGTTACGGTACCGCCAAGGGCTGTCGTGATAGCAGTACTGCCATCCGCCGCAACAGGGGTGCCTCCAGCAGACGTGGCCACATAGGAAACGCTCAAGTCCCCATGCGGATTGTCAACGTCGGTATCGTTGGCCAGTACGCTGGTCGTTAGCAGAGTGGTGCTGCCTTCAACGACTGAGTAGCCATCATCCAGGACACCTTCTGGCGGATCGTTCACTGGCTTGACGGTGATGCTGACGGTAGCGGTGTCGGTATCGCCATTGGCATCGGTGATGGTGTAGGTGTAGCTGTCAGCACCGAAGTAATTGGCATCCGGGGTGTAGGTGAAGCCGCCGTTGGCATTCTGGGTCAGGGTGCCATGGCTAGGCTGGGTGAAGCTGGTCACGGCCAGCGTGCCACCATCGCCACCGATGGAGTCATTGCCGAGCACACCGGCCGGCGTCACGGTCAGTACGCCATCTTCATCGACTTCGTAGCTGTCGTTCACGGCATCGGGCAGATCGTTGACCGACTTGACGGTGATGCTGACGGTAGCGGTGTCGGTATCGCCATTGGCATCGGT
>NZ_JBVVOL010000006.1:23773-175135 GCF_055810895.1 Formivibrio sp. oc-25
CCACCATCGCCACCGATGGAGTCATTGCCGAGCACACCGGCCGGCGTCACGGTCAGTACGCCATCTTCATCGACTTCATAGCTGTCGTTGACGGCATCGGGCAGATCGTTGACCGACTTGACGGTGATGCTGACGGTAGCGGTGTCGGTATCGCCATTGGCATCGGTGATGGTGTAGGTGTAGCTGTCGGCACCGAAGTAGTTGGCATCCGGGGTGTAGGTGAAACCGCCGTTGGCATTCTGGGTCAGGGTGCCATGGCTAGGCTGGGTGAAGCTGGTCACGGCCAGCGTGCCACCATCGCCACCGATGGAGTCATTGCCGAGCACACCGGCCGGCGTCACGGTCAGTACGCCATCTTCATCGACTTCATAGCTGTCGTTGACGGCATCGGGCAGGTCGTTGACCGAGTTCACCGTGATGTCGACAGTGGCTGGGGTTGCATCGTCCTGGCCTTCGTTATCGGTTGCCGCATACTGGAAGCTGGTATCGCCGTTCCAGTTTTCATCCGGTACGAAGCTGAGGCTGGCGCTGTTGCCTGCGGCCGGAATCACCTGGCCGACGGTCACCGGGTTGCCGTTATACAGCAGGGTACCGTTTTCCGGCAGGCTGTTGATGGTGAAGCTTGCCACCGTACCGTCGAGATCCGCACCAGTGAGGGTGATTGCAATCGGTTCGCCATCTTCATTGCCGGATACATTCTTGTCGTCGGTTGTCGGGGCTTCGTTGGCAGTCGTCGGTGCGACGATATCCGGATCGCTCAGTGGCATCAGTTCCTGTTCTTCAACTACAGCTGCTTCAAAGTTGAAGGCGAGCGGGCTGACATTTTCAACGATGCGCAGCAGGCGCACGAAACCGTGGCCTTCATCTGCGCCGCCAGGGCCGCCTACCAGGCCGGCTGCGGCAGGCTCCAGGGCGGTGGTAACGTCAATGCCCTGTTCCAGCGCGCCCAGAATCTGGTCGCTGACGGTGCCGGCGCTGGCCACGCTGGCTTCGCTCTGATCCACCGGCGGCATGCTGGCCATTTCGGTATCAAAGCGCACTTCGCGATTCGGCCCGATATCGATGATTTCGCCATTGGGCAGTTGCAGCTTGGCGAACCCTTGCGCATCGGTGATCAGCGTCTGGCCATCGAGCAGCGGATCGCCCGGTTTGAGCTGAACCAGCCCGCCGGTTGCATTGCGTACATAGGCCACGCCTTCGATCACGATGACGGATTGGGTTGCGGCAACAGGAACAACGGTAGATTCAGCCATGATTTTCTCCACGCTCAGGAATAAGGGCTTGTATTCAACTTAGGCCGGGGAGAAAACGGTCGCTATTGTCCTGAAGTACAGGTGGCGAGGAAGGTGACGTGCAGCCGACAGGCGGTGGGTCTTTCCAGGAATTTAGCGAATGCCATTGACCAGCAAGGTCAATTGCACCCGATCCTTGATGTGCAGCTTTTCGAAAATGGAGGAGAGATGCGCCTTGACCGTGCGTTCGGTAATGCCGAGCTCGCGTGCGATAAGCTTGTTGGCCGCGCCACGCGCCGCCTGTATTGCCACTTCGCGTTCGCGTTCGGACAATACGGTGAGCAGATCGGGGGCGGCGCTTGGCCGGGGTAATTGCTGCAAACCGGTCAGCAGGCGCTGCAACAATGCCTGGCCAGTCCAGATGCCATCGTTGCTGATGACCTCCAGAATCTGCTGCAGCGTTGCGCGGGGTGCCAGTGCATGGCAGTAACCGCGGCAGCCGGCCTGCAGCGCGGCGTAGGCTTGCGTATCCTGCGGTACGGTATGGGTGAACAGGATCCGGTAGCGGTCGGTGCGTGCTTGCCACCAGTGATCGCCCAGCGCCGGCAGGCCGGGCATGACGGCATCGATCAGCACGCAGCTTTGTGCCGGTGCTTGCCAGTCGAGTCCCGCCGGTACCGTTGGATGG
The DNA here is from genome assembly GCF_055810895.1 of Formivibrio sp. oc-25. Lineage (NCBI taxonomy): Bacteria > Pseudomonadati > Pseudomonadota > Betaproteobacteria > Neisseriales > Chitinibacteraceae > Formivibrio > Formivibrio sp. oc-25. The sequence goes on from NZ_JBVVOL010000006.1 coordinate 25,694, forward strand.
GGCGCGACAGCCGCCTGCCAGTGACGCAGCAGGTAGTCATCGGCGGTTATCAGAATGATTGGCAGGGTATTCATCGTTCTGTCAGTGCACTGGCCTTGGCCCGCAGCACGGGCTTCAGCAGGTAGGAAAGTACGGTCTTCTTGCCGGTCAGGATATCCACTTCGGCCATCATGCCGGGAATGATCGGCAGTTTTTTTCCGCTTTCTTCAAGATAGGCATGTTTGGTGCGTACGCGCACCAGAAAATACGAATTGCCCTTATCGTCGGTAATCGAATCGGCACCGATGTGTTCCAGCGTGGCATCCAGCCCGCCGTAAATGGCGAAATCGTAGGCGGTGAATTTCACCAGCGCGGGCTGACCGGGGCGCAGGAAGGCAATGTCGCGCGGCAAGACTTTGGCCTCCAACAGCAAGGTGTCTTCGCTCGGCACGATGGCGATGATGTCCTTGCCCGGTTGCACCACGCCGCCGACGGTGTTGGTGAACAACTGCTTGACCGTGCCGTTGACCGGAGAGCGGATTTCCGATTGCTTGACGCGGTCGGCCAGCCCGACGCTGCCGGCGGACAGGCTGGAGAGCTTGCCCATCACGTCCGACAGTTCCGAGCGGGCCTGGTTGCGAAATGCCAGCTCGACCTCCTGTACCTTGCGCGAGGCTTCGCTGATCGCGGACTGGATGCGGGGAATCTGCGCGGTGGCGCTGTTGCGCTCGCCACGGTATCGCGCCAGATCGCGTTCCAGCCGCAGGATGTCGACATCCGATACCGCGCCGCTCTTGAGCAAGGGGCGGGTGGCATTGAGCTCTTGCTGGGTCAGGTCATAACTTTGCGATGCCTGCTCGCGGCGGGCCTGCACCTCGCTGAGCTCCTGCGAGCGCTGTGCCAGTTGCGAGCGTGCTACGCCGAGTGAAGCCTGCAGCTCGGCCATCTTGGAAAGGTAGAGCGAGCGTTCCTGCGCGGCGATATCCGGAATCTGTTTTTCCACCGCGTCCGGCAATTCGAACGGTCTGCCCGAGGCAATCGCCTCCAGCCGGGCCGCCTTGGCCTGCAGCGCCAGGTTCTGCGACTGGTTTTCCTGCAGAGACGATTCAAAGCGGGTCGGGTCGATCTTGATGAGGATCTGGTTTTCCTTGACCGCATCGCCCTCGCGCACCAGGATTTCCTGTACCAGGCCGCCATCCAGGCTTTGCAACACCTGCAGCTGGCGTGAGGGAATCACCTTGCCCTCGCCCCGGGTGACTTCGTCCAGATGGGCAAAGGCGGCCCATACCAGCAGCAGGCCAAGGGCCAACAGGGTGCCCCAGACCAGGATGCGGGCGCCGCGCGGATTGTGCTGGGTCGCAGCCCAGCTCGCATCGGCCAGAAAATCGCCGTGATCATGTAATCCGGAATCTTGATTGGCTGGTTTCATGGTCAGCTCGCCTTTCCGATACGCCCTTGTTGCAAGGCTTCCACGACCTGGGCTTTCGGTCCGTCCGCCACAATCTGGCCCTGATCGATCACGATCAATCGGTCGACCAGTTCCAGCAGCGAGGTGCGATGCGTAACCAGTAGCAGCGTCTTGCTGGCCACCAGGCGGCGCAGTTTGCCTTTGAGTTGCTCTTCGCTCTGGAAATCCATGGCGCTGGTGGGCTCATCCAGCAGCAACAACGGGGGATCATTGAGGACGGCGCGCGCAATCGAGATGGCCTGTTTTTGTCCGCCCGAGAGCGAATCGCCGCGTTCGCCGATCAGCATGTCAAAGCCGCGCGGATGGCGGTTGACGAATTCGGCCAGACCGGCAATTTCGATGGCGTTCACCAGTTGGTGTGCCTCGGCAAACGGTACGCCCATGGCGATGTTGTCGCGCAGCGTGCCGTAGAACAGCAGCGAATCCTGCGGGACGAAACCGATGGATCGCCGCAGTTCGGCCGGGTCGATTTGCCGGGTGTCTATGCCATCGACCAGTACCGAACCTTCGTCCGGATGATACAGGCCAAGGACGAGCTTCTCGATCGTGGTCTTGCCCGAACCGATGCGTCCGATCACGCCGATCTTTTCGCCGGCCTTGATGTGAAAACTGGCCCGGCGCAAGGCCGGTTCTTCCGCGCCGGGATAGGTGAAGGTTACGTTGCGGAACTCGATTTCCCCGCGAAATGCGCTGCGATGCAGGAAGTTGCTGTCCTGCGGCCGCTCCACCGGCAATTGCATGTGCGTTTCAATCGCGCTCAGCGCAATGCGGGCGTTGTGGTATTGCGTGAGCAGGCCAGCGATCTGCCCCAGCGGCGCCATGGCGCGGCCGGACAGCATGGACGCCGCAATGATGCCTCCCAGGCTCATTTCGCCTTCGATCAGCAGATACACGCCGACGATGATGATGATCACCGACACAATCTGTTGCGCTTCCTGGGCGAAGTTGATGGTGCCGGACGATAACAGCTTGAGGCGTTCGCCCACGCTGGCCAGAAAGACCGTGGCGCGTTCCCAGCGTCGCTGCATCTCGCCTTCCGCGCCCATGGTCTTGATGGTCTCGATGCCGACCAGGCTTTCCACCAGCGTGGCGTTGCGCTGGGCCACCGCCCGCTGGCTGAGCTCGGTCAGATTGCGGATCTTGCCCTGGGTGACCAGCGATACCAGCACGACCAGCACCATGCCTGCCAGCGGCGGGATGACCAGCCAGGGCGAAATCCAGGCAAGTACCAGCAGAAAGATCAGTGCAAATGGCAGATCGATCAGCGAAGTGATCGTTGCCGAGGCGATGAAGTCGCGCACAGCCTCGAAGGCGCGCAGATTGGCGGCGAATGAACCTACCGAGGCCGGTCGTACAGCCATGCGAATGCCCAGCACGCGTTCCATGATCAGGGCGGACAAGTTGATGTCGATACGCTTCGATGCCAAGTCAATGAAGTAGGCACGCGCCGTGCGCAGGATAAAATCAAACACCAGTGCAATCGCCACGCCAATTGCCAGCACCCACAGCGTTTCAATCGCATGGTTGGGGACTACCCGGTCATAGACATTCAGCGTGAACAGCGGCAGCGCCAGGGCAAAGGTATTGACGATCAGCGATGCAAGCAGCGCATCGCGATACAGTCGCCAGTTGGAATATACCGTGCTCCAGAACCAGTGCCGGCCCCGAAACTGACCCAGTTCGGGGGTACGGCTATCGAAGCGATAGCGCGGGCGCACGAATATCGCAAAACCGGTGTAATGCGCTTCGAGCTCGGGCAGGGTAAGGCTTTCTGCGCTTTCACCCGATTCGGGGAAGCGAACCTGAAGCTGACCATCGGGCAGGCGTTGCAGCAGCAACAGGGCGCGCTGGTCATTCAATAGCAGTATTGCCGGCAGCAGCCGGTCGGGAATTTCATTCAAGCCTCGCTGGACGACGCGTGCGGAAAGTCCGGCACGTGCTGCGGCACGCGGCAGCAAGGAGGGGGTGAGCAGGTTGTCTTCCAGCGGCAGCCCTGCCACCAGCGATTCACGCGACCAGGGCTCGCCATGGATGCGGGTGAGTTCGATCAGGCATTCAAGCAGCGGATCAAAATGCGCAGCATGCTGACGGGTATGCCAGCCAGGATTGGGAGAAGACGGAGCGCTGGGCGCGTGGGCTTGCGGATTCATGGGCGTCGCCGGCAACAAGACTTATTATCAGTTTAATCAAAGCATCGCTGGCATGCCGCACAAAATAATTAACAATCAGCGAAAAATCTTGCCCGGGTTCATGCGGGCGTGGGGGTCGAGCAACTGCTTGATTTGCTGCATCAATGCCCATTCGATACCGCCGCGATAATGCGCCAGTGCTTCGGGTTTGAGCTGGCCAATGCCGTGTTCGGCGCTGAAGCTGCCGGCAAATTCGGCCACGCAGTCGTAGACGATCGTGTTGATCGCGGCTTCGTCCCGGTAGGCTGCAGCGCTCTTGTCGGTACGAAACACGTTGTAATGCAGGTTGCCATCGCCCAGATGGCCAAAGGCAACGATCTCGGCATCGGCAAAGGCCGCCATGATGCGCGGCGCGCAAGCGGCCAGAAAATCCGGCACGCGGCTGACCGGCACGCTGATATCGTGCTTGATGCTGACACCCTCGCGCTTCTGCGCCTCGGGGATCTCTTCGCGCAAGCGCCACAGTGCTTCGATGTCGCTCTCGCTGCGCGCCAGTACCGCATCCTCGATCGCCGATTCGGCCAGCACTTCCAGCAGGCGATCATTCAACGCTTCGTGATCGCCGCAATCGCTCAGCTCGATCAGCACCGCCCACTCCGGCAAGGGCGAGAACGGCTGGCGCAATTCGGGGAACTGCTTTTCCAGCAGCGCAAAGCAGGTGCGGCCGATCAGCTCGAACGAGGTGATGCGGTCGCCAAGCTGATCCTGCAGGTTGCGCAACAGCATCAGTGCCTGCTGCGGATCAGGCACGACCACCAGTGCAGCAGCGCGCGCCGTGGGCAGTGGGTAGAGCCGCAGTACCGCGCGCGTAATGATGCCGAGCGTGCCTTCCGAGCCGATGAACAACTGCTTCAGGTCATAGCCGGTATTGTCCTTGCGTAGCGCCCGCAAGCCGTTCCAGATCTGGCCATCGGGCAGGATCACTTCCAGTCCAAGCGTCAATTCGCGCATATTGCCGTAGCGCAGCACATTCAAGCCGCCAGCATTCACCGCCAGCGCTCCTCCGATACGACACGATCCGGCGGCACCCCAGTCCGCCGGAAACAGGCGCCGGGCTTCGCGGCAGGCCTGTTGTACGTCAGCCAGAATGGCGCCGGCTTCGACCGTGACGGTGTTGTTGCCGGCATCGACTTCCAGTATCCGGTTCATGCGTTCCAGTGACAGGATCAGTGCCTGCCCGCTTTCGTCCGGCGTGGCCGCGCCGCAATTGCTGGTGTTGCCACCCTGCGGCACGATCGGCACCTGATGCTCAGCACACAGGCGCACCACGGCCGCGACTTCCTCGGTCGAGGCCGGGCGCGCCAGGGCCAGCGCCTGCCCGCGATAACGGCGACGCTGGTCCAGGCAGTAGGGTGCCAGATCGGCCGGATCGGTCAGTACGGCGGATGTGCCCAGCAGTGCTTGCAGTGCGGACAGGAATTCGGGATGGGTCATCGGAAGGTGGTCTTAGGCAATAAAATGCACGACGTCGTAGGTCGGAATTCATTCCGACCTGCGGCAATAAGCTTGAGTAAATCAGAATTCGAACAGTATCCAGCGCGGTACCGGCATGTTTTCCAGTGCCGGATTATCGCCGTGATCAAAGCGTCCCTTGCCTTCGTTATCGATCAGGTAGTAGGCCGGGCCGATGCGTGGCTGTACCTTGATCTTGTACAGTCGGCCGTTGGCGCGGTATTCGGTGATCGTGGCTTCCTTCTGCTCGATGATGCGCACCTGCTGCGCATCCGGGCTGTCTGCCGACGGGGGGGGCGGTGGCGGGTCGATTGGCGCGGGCGCGGCAACGGCAAACAGGGGCAACAGGGCAAGCAGTAACAGGCGACGCATGATGGTTCCTTTCCCGACCCGTCCGGTCAGAGGCTGAACTGCATTTCGCGCTCGGCATCCGAAGGCTCGAAGCCGCGCGATTCGTAGAATTTGAAAATGGTATCGACCACGGCCTGCGGCTCATCGATGACCTGGATCAGGTCCATGTCCTCCGGGCTGATCATGCCCTCGCCCGCCAGCGCGCTGCGCAGCCATTGCACCAGTCCGGCCCAGAAGCTGCTGCCCACCAGCACGATTGGAATCTTGCGCGATTTGCCGGTCTGGATCAGGGTCAGTGCCTCGAACAGTTCATCCATGGTGCCGAAACCGCCCGGCATCACCACATAGGCGCTGGCGTGGCGCACGAACATCACCTTGCGCGCAAAGAAATGGCGGAAGGTCTGCGAGATATCCTGATACGGGTTGCCGTGCTGTTCGTGCGGCAACTGGATGTTCAGGCCCACCGAGGGAGAACTGCCGTGGAAGGCGCCCTTGTTGGCGGCTTCCATGATGCCTGGGCCACCGCCGGAAATTACCGAAAAACCGGAATCGGACAACTGGCGCGCAATGGTTTCGGTGAGCTTGTAGTATTCGTGGTCGACGGGCGTGCGCGCCGAGCCGAAGATCGACACCGCCGGCCTGATCGATTGCAAACGCTCGGTCGCTTCAACGAATTCGGCCATAATACCGAACACGCGCCAGGCTTCGCGTGCCAGCAGGCTGGAGCTGTCGTTGGGAATGGCCGGGGCCAGGCTTTGGGGCAACTTGTCGCGCAAGGTCATGACGGTTTCCTGTTTTTTCATTATCGCGGGGCACGCGCAGGCGTTTTCCCGTATCTGAAGTATAGAGGCTTTCTTACATGCCCACCTTGTTGCTGATTGATGGCTCGTCCTACCTTTACCGCGCTTTTCATGCGATCCAGTCGCTGTCCGCGCCCGATGGCACACCGACCAATGCGCTGTACGGCTTTATCAACATGCTCAAAAAGCTGCGGGAAAAAACGCCGGCCGATTATATCGCCTGCGTGTTCGACGCCAAGGGCAAGACTTTCCGCGATGACCTCTATCCCGAATACAAGGCGCACCGCCCGCCGATGCCGGACGAGTTGCGCGTGCAGATCGAACCGATCCACGCTGCCGTGCGCGCATTCGGCATTCCGATCCTGATGGTCGACGGCGTGGAAGCCGATGACGTAATCGGCACGCTTGCAGCCTGGGGTACGCAACATGGCATTGAAACCATCATGTCGACCGGCGACAAGGACATGGCGCAACTGGTGAACCAGCATGTGCGCATTGAAAACTCGATGTCGGGCGAAGTGCTCGATGAGGCTGGCGTGCTGGAAAAGTTTGGCGTACGCCCGGACCAGATCGTTGATTACCTGACGCTGGTCGGTGATACCGTCGACAACGTACCCGGCGTACCCAAGTGCGGGCCGAAGACCGCCGCGAAGTGGCTGGCCGAATATGGGACGCTGGATCAACTTATTGCCCATGCCGAGGGCATCAAGGGCGTGGTGGGCCAAAATTTGCGCGATACGCTGGGCTGGCTGCCGGTGGCGAGGCAACTGGTCACCATCAAATGCGATGTCGATCTGCAAGCCGAGCTGCCGCAGGGCGTGGAAAGCCTGAAGCCGCAGGCCAATGACTGGGCCGCACTGCATGGTCTGTTCAGCCGTTATGCTTTCAAAACCTGGACGCGCGAGGCAGAAGCGCACCTGCAAAGTGCGGCTGCGCCCGCGGCCGGCACCACCGACCTGTTTGCAGGCGCCGATCTGTTTGCCGATCCGCCCGCCGCGCCAGCCCCGGCAGAGACCGTGCCGCCTGCCCGGGTCGAACGTCATTACGAATGCATCCTGACGGAGACGCGACTCGATGCCTGGCTCGCCCGCTTGCTGGCCGCGCCGGTGGTGGCCGTGGATACGGAGACCACCAGTCTCGATCCACTCAATGCGCGCATCGTCGGCATGTCTTTCTCGATCCAGGCCGGCGAGGCTGCTTACCTGCCGCTCGCGCATCGCGGGCCGGATGCCCCGGATCAGATTCCGCTCGATCTGGCGCTGGCGAAACTCAAGCCCTGGCTGGAATCGGCCGAGCACAAAAAGCTCGGTCAAAATCTGAAATACGATCAGCACGTCTTTGCCAATCATGGCATTGCACTGGCCGGGATCAGCGACGATACGATGCTGATGTCCTACGTGCTGGCCAGCCACGAAAAGCACAATATGGATGACTTGGCCGCGCGGGAACTGGGTGAGACCACCATCCACTACGAGGAACTGTGCGGCAAGGGCGCCAAGCAGATCGGCTTCGACGAGGTGGCTGTGGATGACGCCACGGCCTACGCCGCCGAGGATGCCGATATCACTTTCCGACTGGGGCAAGCGTTGGGCGCGAAGCTCGCGGCCGAACCCGCGCTGGAAAAACTCTACCGCGAGATCGAGCTGCCCTCGCGCGAAGTGCTGTACCGGATGGAGCGCACCGGCATCCTGCTTGATCCGCAACTGCTCTCGCGCCAGAGCCATGAGCTGGGTCTGCGCCTGATCGCACTCGAGCGCCAGGCGTATGAACTGGCCGGCCAGCCGTTCAATCTGGCCAGCCCCAAGCAGATCGGCGAAATCTTTTTTGAGCGGCTCAAGCTGCCGGTGATCAAAAAAACGCCGAAGGGGGCGCCATCGACCGATGAAGAAGTGCTGCAGGAACTGGCGCGCGATTTTCCGCTGCCCAAGGTGCTGCTGGAGCACCGCTCGCTCTCCAAGCTGAAATCGACCTACACCGACAAGCTGCCGCTGATGGTCAACCCGACCACGGGCCGGGTACATACCAGCTTCAGCCAGGCCGTGGCGGTGACCGGGCGACTGGCCTCCAGCGACCCCAATCTGCAGAACATTCCGGTGCGCACCGAGGAAGGCCGACGTATCCGCGAAGCCTTCATTGCCCCGGCCGGCTGCAAGCTGGTTTCCGCCGATTATTCGCAGATCGAATTGCGCATCATGGCGCATCTCTCGAACGACGCTGCGCTGCTCAAGGCCTTTGCCGAGGGAATCGACATTCACCGCGCCACCGCCGCCGAGGTGTTTGGTGTCACACCGGATGAAGTCAGTCACGAACAGCGCCGTTACGCCAAGACCATCAACTTCGGCCTGATCTACGGCATGAGCTCGTTCGGGCTCGCCAGCCAGCTTGAAATCGAGCGCAGCGCGGCGCAGACCTATATCGATCGTTACTTCGGCCGCTTCCCCGGCGTGGCGAGCTATATGGAGCGCACGCGCGCCGAGGCGAAATCCCGGGGCTATGTGGAAACCGTGTTCGGTCGCCGCCTGTGGTTGCCGGAAATCAACTCGCCTAACCCGATGCGCCGCGCCGGCGCCGAACGCGCTGCGATCAACGCGCCGATGCAGGGCACGGCTGCCGATCTGATCAAGCTCGCCATGATCGAGGTAGCACGCTGGCTGGAAACGGAAAAGCTGCAGTCACGCCTGGTCTTGCAGGTACACGACGAACTGGTGCTCGAAGTGCCGGATGGTGAAGTCGCGCTGGTGCGCGCGGAATTGCCACGGCGCATGGCCGGTGTCGCGCAACTGGCCGTACCGCTACTGGCCGAAGTAGGTGTGGGCATGAACTGGGATGAGGCGCACTGAGCGTTGTTTGTTGCACTGCAAAGCGATGGCATGCTTTCTGCTGCATGATCGGGTCACTTCATGCATAAGGATTCCACTGCAATGTCAGCCCTGAAAGTCGCCGTGCTTTGCGGCAGCCTGCAACGCCCTTCCCGCACCCTGGTGTTGTGCGAAGCCCTGCTCGCCAAGATTGGCGAACATCGCACAATTACCCCGCACGTGATCGAAATCTCACAAATCGGTCGTGTGATCGGAAGCTGTCTGCAACGTGGCGAATTGCCAGCCGAGATGCAGGCGCATCTGGTGGCCGTGGAAAATGCCGATCTGGTGATCGCCGCCAGCCCGGTTTACAGCGCCACCTATACCGGGCTATTCAAGCATTTCATCGATTTCATGGGCATGGATGCGCTGGCTGGCACACCAACGCTGCTGGCTGCAACCGGCGGCAGCCCGCTGCACGGGCTGGTGATCGACCAGCAACTGCGTCCGCTCATGGCGATGAAGCAGGCGCTGACCCTGCCGCTGGGCGTTTATGCCACCGAAGCCGACTTCGTGAATTACAAGATCGCCAGCCCGGCGCTGGAGAAGCGCATCGAACTGGCGGTTGGGCTGGCGTTGCCGCATCTGCCGCAAACTGCCTGACCATTCACTTCAGGCATATTCTGGCTGTTTTCCCTCTCCCCAACCTGCATGCGGGAGTGGGGCTGTAGGTCGGAATTCATTCCGACATCGATGGCCGCAGGCCGTCAGGTTGAAACCCGATCTACGGCTGCAGTGCAATCCCGGCAAAGTGCGAAATTCGCTCGGCCAGCAGTGCGTTGGTTGCCAGAACGGCGTTGCCCTGCAGGATGGCGTTTTCCGTCCAGTAGTCATTGACGCGACCACCGGCTTCTTCCACCAGCAGCAAGCCGGCAGCGCAATCCCACGAATTCATGTGCGCACTGATGTAGGCATCGACCCGGCCTGATGCCACGTAAGCGAGCCCCATCGCCCCGGACCCGGTGCGCCGCACCACACAACCGGCATTGATGGCCGTCTGTACCAGGGGCACATATTGTTCGGTGGCACGCAGCGACCAGCCGATCTCGACGCTGGCCTCATCCAGCGAGGCCACCGTGCTGACCGCCATCGGTTTGTCGTTGCTGGTTGCGCCCAAGCCGCGCTCGGCAAAGAAAAGCTCATCGTGATTGGGATCGTAGATCGCGGCGACCTGCGGGCGTCCATCGTGCAGGTAGGCCAGCGAAATGCAGCAATGCGGAATGCCGCGGGCAAAGTTGGCGGTGCCATCGATCGGATCAATGATCCACAAATCGGCCGCCTGGGCATCGCCGCCTTCTTCTTCGCCCAGTACCGCGTGCTGCGGGAAACGTGCCAGGATCATCTCGCGCACGACGCGCTCGACCGCGCCATCAGTCTCGGTCAGGTAATCCTGCCGCCCCTTGAAGGTAAAGCCAGTATTGCCAAAAGCAGCGCGGATCATGCGTCCGCCCTCTAGTACCACCTGCCTGGCCAGTTCGGCATGTGCCGACATGTTGTTCTCCTCAGATTGCGGGTCGAGGCTGACCCCAGAGAGGCTATTGTCCAACAGGATGCGCTGGCGGGCCAGATTCTGTTGACAGGGTGAATGGATTTTATGCGGGTCGCGTTGCAATCCACTTTTGCAGCTCGGACAAGGGCAACGGCGGGCTGAAGTGGTAACCCTGGGCCAGATCGCAGCCGAGTTGCCGCAGCAGATCGGCTTGTTCCGCGCTTTCCACGCCTTCGGCCACGATGCGCATGTCCAGCTTGTGGCCCAACGCTATGCTTTGCTCCACGACCGTGCGCGCACTCGGGTCGCTGAGCATCTCGCGGATGAAACTCTGGTCGATTTTCAGTTCGGTGGCCGGCACGCAACGCAATTGCGCCATCGATGAGTAACCGGTGCCGAAATCGTCGATCGACAGGCCGATCTGCTTGAGCCGCAGGCGCGCGAGGATGTCGAGCGCCTTGTGCAGTTCCGAGATCAAGCCGGTCTCGGTGATTTCCATCAGGATGCGCGCGGGCGGCACGGCGTAGCGTTCGGCCAGGGCATCGAGCCGGTCGGGAAAGCTGAGGTCGGTCAGCGACAGGGCAGAAATATTGATCGAAAGCGAAGTGTCTGCCACGGTCGCCAGCTGGCCAAATTCGGATAGCGCACGCTGGATCACCAGTTCGGTCAAGGCATCGATCAAGCCCAACTGTTCGGCGGTGACGATGAACATATCCGGATAGACAATGCCGCGAATCGGGTGCAGTAGCCGTACCAGTGCCTCGAAACCGGCGATACGGCCATTGGCCAGGTCGATTTGCGGCTGATAGTGCAGCACGAATTCATCCAGCTCTATGGCGCGCCGCAATTCGGTTTCGGTGACGGGGTTGGGCAGGCTGCGCAGTTGCGGGGGCAAGGGGGCCTGATCGCGAATGCTGCTGAGCAGGGTTTCGATTTCGGTCAAACGGAAGGGTTTTTCCAGCCGTCCGATGGCGTTGAGGCCGAGTGAGATCGCCAGTTCTTCTGCCGTGCGCAATACCTTCTTGTCGATACCGCTGATCAGGATCACACGCTGTCGGTATTTGGCCGCACCCAGCAGCCGCAATAGTTCGATACCGTCGGTACCCGGCATCATCAGGTCGATCATGACAGCGCACACGTCATCGGCCATGACCGCATGAAAAAAACTGCTGACACTGGTCGTTGCCGTGCAGGCAAGGCCCAGGCCTTCGGCAGCCAGGCAGATCAGTTCGCCGATTTCCGCCTCGTCATCGATCACGACAATACGCGGTGGGCGGCAGTGTTGGGTGTATTCACTCATGCGCGGGTCTCTTCCATGACTTGGCTGATCATCTTTACAAACTCGCCTTTGACATAAGGCTTGTTCAGCAACGGCCCATCGACGCGGGTGCCGTTGCGTTCGGCCAATGTTTGCGACGGGAACCCCGAGGTGTAGATCGTGCGGATACCGGGTCGCAATGCACGAATCTGCTCAGCAAGTCTCACGCCATTCATGCCGCCAGGCATGATCACATCGGTCAGCAAGAGATCGATTCTGTCGGCTTGCGCCTGTGCACTCAGCGCGGAGGGACCGTCAGTGGCCTGTATTACACGGTAGCCGATTTCAGTCAGATGGGTAGTGGCGATTTCCAGTAGATCGGGCTCGTCATCGACCACCAGCGCCACCATTCCCGGCACTGCCTGATAGTTCGGCGAGGCTGACAGACTGGCATGTGCCACCGCATCATTTTCATCAGCCACCGGCAACAGCATCGATACCGTCGTGCCGATGCCGATCTCGCTATAGAGCCGGATGTAACCGCCGGATTGCTTGACGAAGCCGTACACCATGGCTAATCCGAGCCCGGTGCCCTTGCCGCGCTCCTTGGTGGTGAAGAAGGGCTCGAATGCGTGTTTGAGCTGCTCTGGCGTCATGCCGTGTCCGGTATCGGAAATTCGCAGGCAGACATAACTGCCAGGCCCGATCTCGCCGGCATGTACGGCCGGGAAATCCTGATCCAGCTCGACCCGATGCGTGCTGAACGTGAGCGTGCCGCCATCGGGCATGGCATCGCGGGCGTTGACGGCCAGATTCAGCAGCGCATTTTCGAGTGCTGCGGCATCGACATGGATGGTGGGCGTCGTGGTTTCGATATCGGTCACGATGCGGATATCTGGCCCCAGGGTGCGTGCTGCCATTTCCACCAGGTTGGTGATGGTGTCCGCCAGTTGCACGGCGGCCGGTTGCAGATGCTGGCGGCGTGAGAAGGCAAGCAGTCGTTTGGTCAGGTCGGCACCGCGCAGGGCGGCTTTCTGGGCGGTATGTACCCGCTTCAGTGCGGCGGGCTGCGTGGCGACGATGCGTTCCAGCAGATCGAGATTGCCGACGATGATCCCGAGCAGGTTGTTGAAATCATGGGCGACTCCACCCGTCAGCTGGCCGATCGCTTCCATTTTCTGGCTTTGCAGCAGTTGCTGTTCGAGCTGTTGCCGTTCCGAAATGTCACGCACCACGCTGATGATCCAGCTGCCATCCTCCATGTCGAGCAGGCTGCGTGTCACCTCAATCGGGAATAGGCGACCCCCGCGGGCTTGCCCCTGCATTTGCCGGGTCTGGCCCACGCTGGCGTGGTCGTCGGACTGGCGCAGGCACATGAGCTCGTCATGCAATGCGGCTCGGGTATCTGCAGGCGAGAGGATGCTGACCGGCTGGCCGATCAACTCGCTTGCCGGTGTGGCGTAAAGGGATTGCGTGGCATGGTTGACCAGCAGGATGCGGTTGTCGTTGTCCGAAATGATGATGGCATCAGGCGCTGCATCCAGAATGGCCCGAAAGCGCAAATCGCTTTGCCGCCGTGCTGATTCGGCGCGCATCACGATCAGCAATGTAGCCCCCAGCAAACTCAAGAGCCCGGCCAAGCCGAGGCCGATCCAGCTTAGCCTCCGTTTGGATGTTTTAACCGATTTTTTCAGCTGTGCCTGCAGGGCCTGGAACGATACTTCGATCAGCCCGAACTGGGTATCGATCGTGCGGGTCAGGTTGTTGAAGTAGTCCCGGTAGGGAAGCGAGAGCTGGCTTGAGTAGAGGATATGCATGTCGATCAGGCTGAGCGCACTGCCAGTCTGCGCCAATGCTTGCGCCATTGGCACCTGCAGATGCTGCTGCAGGGCCGGATCGCTCGCGGTCGCCAGCAGCAACGCCTTGCGTGCAGCGGACAGATCGCTTTGTATGCTGCCGGCCAGAGCCGCCAGTTGGCGCCGCTCTTCCACGCCGGCCTCCTGGCGCGACAGAGCCAGCGCGCCGTGTGCACGCAGCTGACCCAGGTTTTCCGTTACGCCCGGCAGATATTGCACTACGGCGGCCTGCAGATAGTGGCCGGCGGTTTCCTGGTGCAGGCTGATACCGCTGTCGATGGCGATATCGTCGACCAGTGCCAGCAAATCGGCAACCAGACCGGTATGCAGGCGGAAACTTTCCTCGCGGCTGATCTGTTGCGCTTCGATTTGATCGACCAGCGCTTGCCAGCGTTTGCCGATAAGCGCGATCTTTTCCTGCAATAGAATGTTGTCGAGTTGTATCGCTGCCCGTTGCAGTTCCTGGCTCGCTGCATGGGTTTTCTGGCGGGCATCCGCCCAGTCCGGCAACAAATCATCCTGGCCGCCCAGCGCCAGGTTGGACAAGCCTCGATGCAGCTGAGTCTGTTGTACCAGTTTGAGCGTGGACCATAACGGCGCCAGCCCGCTGACTTCGCGTTCGGCGCGCGCAATTGCGGCGAACTCCCCGCGAATCACCATCAGCGAGGGGGCCGCGAGCAGGATCAGGGCAATGCCGCCGAGCAGCATCAACTTGTGTGAAAACTTCATTCGTTCGAAAAGAGAGCCCACAGCGTTTTCTCGATATTGAGCGGTTTTAGCGCCTGTTCAAAGTCTTTTCGCCCCAACGTTCTGAACAGTCTCTTGGTGCCTGCCAGATTTTCTTGTCAGGTATTTATGGGTATTTGTCAGTGCAGTGAATGAAAAGCAGAACTATTTATTTAGCAGTCGCTGCCGCGATGATCAAGCTCGACTGGCTTGTCTTTACGCTGCCGGAACCGGCGCCTATGCTTGGCAGCAGCGAATCCGCCCGGGATTCACATTCTGGATATGCAATATGCGCATTCTGATCGTCGAAGACGATGCCGACATTTCTGCCAATCTGTATGACTATCTCAGTGCACGCGGGCATGAAGTTGATGCTGCGCTCAACGGACTGGTGGCCTTGCATCTGGCCACGAGCCAGCCGTTTGATGCGATCGTGCTCGACCTTGGTTTGCCTGGCATCGATGGCCTGACGCTGGCGCAACGCCTGCGCCGCGATGCGCGCCTGGCCATTCCGATCCTGATGCTGACCGCGCGCGATACCCTGGACGATAAGCTGGCGGGTTTCGAGGCCGGTGCCGATGATTACCTGGTTAAGCCATTTGCCCTCAAGGAAGTCGAGGTTCGTCTGCAGGTTCTGGTCAAACGCGCCCAGGGCCGGGTGGTGGACCACCACTTGCGCTTGGGCGCACTGGATTACGATCCCGATCGTGGTGTTGTGCAATGGCAAGCGAAGTCACTGAGCCTGCCGCCCAAGGCCCTGCAGTTGCTGGTGATGCTGCTGGGGCAGCCGGGTCGCCTCTTTAGCCGGCAGGAACTCGAAGTACAGGTATGGGGAGAGACACAGGAAACCAGCGATGTGCTGCGCACGCAGATGTCGCTGTTGCGCCGTGCGCTGACGCTGCCCGATGGCCGCTGCCCACTGCAGACGGTGCATGGCCGTGGGTACAAACTGGTGGATGTCGATGCCTGAATCCAATGCGCTTTCCGGCCGGCACAGCTTGCGCCGACGCCTGATGTGGGCGTTTACGCTGCTATGCACACTGGCCTTGCTGATCCAGGCGGTGGCCTTGTTTGCCGCGAGCGAAGAGCAGGAAGAAGACCTGATCGATGAGGTGGTCAATACTGCACTCGATGGCATTACCCGCAGTGCGCCCGAGCATGCGGCAGAAGCGCTGCCACGCCATCTGACCTTGTACCATGCCCCGATGGGCACGATACCCGCCGGCTTGCCCACAGCTTTGCAGCATTTCATGCCCGGCAACCGCGAATGGTTCGATGCCGATACCGAATACCATGTCGGCGTGCGCGATCATGCCGGCGAGCGGTTCTGGCTGCTGTACAACACCACCGAACATGAAGAACGCCTGGCCTATCTGGCGTGGGCGCTGGTCTGCGGCGTGGTGGTGGTATCGCTGCTGGCTTTATGGCTGGGCAACCGGCTGGCCGCCATCCTGCTGCGGCAACTGGAAGCACTGGCGCAGCGGCTGGACAAGGAAGATCCGCAGCCGCTGGTCGAGGTTGGCCAGGATCGCGAAGTTGCCTTGCTGGCCGCCGCACTCGATGATTACCGCCAGCGCAACGCCGCCCTGATCGCGCGCGAGCGCGAATTCACCGCCAATGTCAGCCACGAGTTGCGTACCCCGCTCACGCGCATTCGCACCAGTGCCGAGCTGCTGCAGGAAAGTGGCGGCGATCGTGTGCGGGCGACGCGGATCGTGCTCGCAGTGGACGAGCTGGAAAAACGGCTGCAAGGCTTGTTGTTTCTGGCGCGCGGTACGCAGGCGACGGCAGTGGCAACTGTGGATCTGCACGCGCTGGTTGAATCACAGCTGGATCATTACCGTGATGATTGCAAAATCCGCGGCATACAGCTGGAAAACCGGGTGGCCAGCGCAGTGAGGTTGCAGACCGATGGCGCGCTGCTTTCCCTGCTGGTGGATAACCTGCTGCGCAATGCCGTGCGCTATACCCAGGCCGGCAGCATTGCGGTGGGCTTTGATGCCGGCTGGCTGAGCGTGCGCGATACCGGCATCGGTATTCCCGCCGACAAGCTGGCACATGTGTTCGAGCGGCATTTCCGTGCTTGCGATCTGCCTGATGGCATGGGGCTGGGATTGGCCATCGTGCGCGCGGTGGCCGAGCGCTGTGGCTGGCAATATGCCTTGCACAGCGAGCCCGGCGTCGGCACGGAAGTGCGGGTTTGTTTGCAGGGTGCTGGTGTTGTCGCCGGGTAGATTTTTCCTGCTCACACAATCCTCACATTTCCGCGCCAAATTCCTCACACACACCTGTTTATTGTGGAACGCCCGAGTATTCCCAGGCGTTGTCCATGCTGCCGATCGCGATCCGCTCCCGTTTTCCGTCCATCCAGGCCATACGGCCGGAATGGCTGACGCTGGCCTCCGTATCGTTTTTGCTGGTGTTCTGCAACGTGCCGTTCTGGAGCCGGCTGCTGCAGATATATCCGCTGACCACAGCGAGCTGGCTGAGTATTGCCGCGTTGTTTGCCTGCCTGCTGGCGCTGTTCAATCTGGTGCTGACCTTGCTGGCCTGGCCGTATGTACTGCGGCCGGTGCTGACCGTCCTGCTGTTCATGACTGCACTGGTGGCCTATTTCATGAACCAGTATGGCGTGATGATCAATGTCGACATGGTGCGCAATGCGTTCGAGACCGATGTCGCCGAAACGCGCGATCTGCTGACGCTTAAACTGGCTGCCTATGTATGCCTGCTGGGAGGATTGCCGGTCTGGTTGCTGTGGCGCGTACCGCTGCGCTGGCATCTCCCGCGCCGCGAGTTGTTGCACAAGCTGGGTGCTGCGATCCTGTCGCTCGGGCTGGCAGCGGCACTGCTGCTGACGTATTTCCAGACCTTTGCACCTTTGGTGCGCAATCACAAGGAACTGCGGTATCTGCTCACGCCGATCAACTATGTCCAGGCCACCAGCAGCTATTTCAAGCGCCTGAATGCCAAGCCGGCTACCTTGCAAAAAATCGGCGAGGATGCCCGGCTGGGCGCGGCCTGGGCAGGCCATGTGCGCAAATCACTGACGGTGCTGGTAGTGGGCGAAACCGCGCGCGCCGATCATTTTTCGCTCAATGGCTATGCACGCGATACCAATCCCTTGCTGTCGCGCCAGAATGGCCTGATCAATTTCCCGAAAGTTTCCTCATGCGGTACGGAGACCGCCGTGTCGGTGCCCTGCATGTTTTCGGGCCTGGGACGGGAAAATTTTGATCGGGAAACCGCGCAGCAGCGCGAAAACCTGCTCGATGTGCTGCAACACGCCGGACTCACGGTAACCTGGCGTGATAATCAATCCGGCTGCAAGGGCGTGTGTGATCGGGTGAGCAGCGAGAGCCTGCGTGCCAGCTCCAGAGCGAAGCAATACTGCAATGCCGAAGAATGCTTCGACGATATCCTGCTCGATGGCTTGGCCGAACAACTCGATACGCTCAGTCGGGATACGGTGCTGGTGCTGCACATGATGGGCAGCCACGGCCCGGCGTATTACAAGCGCTATCCGGACAGGTTCGAGGTGTTTCTGCCGGTCTGCCGCAATAGCCAGCTTGACCAGTGTTCACCGCAGGAAATCGTCAACGCCTTCGACAACACCCTGCGCTACACCGATTCGGTGCTCTCCGGCCTGATCGATATCCTGCGCCGGCATGCCGATCGCGTCGATACCGCCATGATCTATCTTTCCGATCACGGCGAATCGCTGGGCGAGCGCAATCTGTACCTGCATGGCACGCCGTATCTGATCGCGCCCGATGCGCAGAAGCATGTACCGATGCTGATGTGGTTTTCCGAGGGTTATCAGCGCAATTTTGGCCTGGATACCGCCTGCCTGGCCGAGCGCAGCAATCAGCCCCATAGCCAGGACAATCTGTTCCATTCGATGCTGGGCCTGCTGCAGGTGAGCACCCGTGAATACAACCCAGCGCTGGACCTGTTCAAATCATGTCGCAAATCCTGAAACTTAAAGCGCATGGCGCACGCATCCGGGCAACGCTTGCCGCACACACTGCCGGCTTCTGGTTCTGGCATTTGCTGCTGCCGCTGTTGCTGGGCCTGCTGCTTTGGAAGGTATACCCGGCAACTGGCTGGGATGATGCGGTCGAGCGCTGGTACTACGACCCGGTATCGCGCTCGTTTCCGCTGCGCGATGTGATCTGGATGACGGCTGGCATGCATACCGGCCTGAAGCTGGCGATGATCGCCATCGGCGTGGCGGTCTTTGGTGCCTGGGTGGCCACCTTCTTCAATGCGGAACTGCGTCGCGAGCGCGGACGGCTGGCCTGGATCTGGCTGGCGATGCTGGTTGCCAGCCAGTTCATCGCCTTGCTCAAAAGCCAGAGCATTCATCATTGCCCGTGGGATATTGCCGACTATGGCGGTTATGCGCCGCATCTGGCCCTGTTCGACCGGCTGCCGGCAGGCATCACCCCGGGGCGCTGTTTTCCTGGCGGGCATGCCTCGGCCGGATTTATGCTGATGGCGCTGTATTTCGGCCTGCGCCATGACCGGCCACGCTGGGCACACGCCTCACTGCTTGGCGCCTTGCTGCTGGGCGGCAGCATGGGCTGGTCGCAGACTATGCGCGGCGCACATTTTGTTTCGCATACGCTGTGGTCGGCCTGGGTGGTGTGGCTGGTGCTGCTGGCTGCTTATCTGCTGTTTCCCCTGCAGTCAGCTACGGTCAATCAAAACAAAAAATAACGAAAGATTTTGTGCAAAACCGATAGTCCGGGCGTATGTTGTTGTCTTCGCCCGTAAACACTGTTGTGCACGATGTCTGATCCAGTTTCTACTCCAGGCCATGCGCTGCGCGGCATGGCTTATTGTGCCGCAGCCCTGCTGCTGTTCGCCTGCATGGATGCTGCCACCAAATACCTCACGACACGCACCTCGATTCCGCTGATGATCTGGATACGCTACGGCGTGCATCTGGCCTGCATGTCGCTGCTGTTGCTGCCGCGTGAGCGCGGGCAATTGCTGGCGGCGCGCCAGCCTGCGCTGGTCGTGCTGCGTGCGGTGATTCTGATCGCGATTACCTTGCTGGTGAGCCTGGCGCTGCAACGCATGCCGGTGGCCGAGGTCACTGCGGTGCAGTTCCTGGCGCCGATCATGGTGACCATGATGGCAGGGCCGTTGTTGCGCGAAAAAACCGGCAAGGTGCGCGTTGCCTGTGCCGTGGTCGGGTTTATTGGTGTGCTGCTGGTGGTGCATCCGGGCAGCGGACTCGATCCGGTCGGGCTGCTGTTTGCGTTGCTGGCCGCGCTTTTCGGGGCGATGTACCAGTTGCTGTCGCGCCTGCTGGGCACCACCGAGCGCACGCTCGTCATGATTTACTACATGGCGCTGGTGGGTTTTGCCTGCTTTTCCCTCGGCACGCCCTGGTTCTGGCCCGATCAGTGGCCGGCAGGATTTGATTTTCTGCTGATCGCAGTGCTCGGGCTGGCAGGTTGGGGCGGGCATTTCCTGTTTACGCTGGCCTATCGCCATGCCCAGGCTTCACTGCTGGCGCCGGTGACCTACCTGCAGTTGCTCTGGGCGGGCCTGCTGGGCTGGCTTTTGTTTGATCATTATCCGTCCGGGCTGACCCTGCTTGGCATGCTGGTGATTGCCGCTTCGGGGATAACGGTTGCAGTACATGACCGTTTGCGGCACCCTGCCTGACCTTTTGCGTTTGGAATATTTGCTTTCATGAACACGCCGGATTCAGCGATTTCTTCTGTCCATGTTGCCGTGATCGGTGGCGGGCCGGCCGGCCTGATGGCGGCCGAAGTCCTGGCGGCGCAGGGTGTGCCGGTGGATTTGTACGATGCCATGCCCTCGGTCGGGCGCAAATTTCTGCTGGCGGGCAAGGGCGGGCTCAACATTACCCACTCGGAAGCGTTTCCTGCGTTTGTCGGCCGTTATGGTGCGCGCGCTGGCGAGATCGGATCGTGGCTGGATGAATTCGGCCCGCAGGCCGTCTGCGACTGGGTGCATGGCCTGGGGATCGAGACCTTCGTCGGCAGCTCCGGCCGGGTATTCCCGAAGGAAATGAAGGCAGCACCGCTGTTGCGCGCCTGGCTGCATCGCTTGCGCCAGCGCGGTGTACGCATCCATGTGCGGCACCGCTGGCTGGGTTGGGATGCCGATGGCAGTTTGCACTTTGCGACGCAGGAGGGTGACGTTCGGGTGCGTGCCGGCGCCGTGTTGCTGGCACTGGGGGGCGGTAGTTGGGCCAAGTTGGGTTCGGATGGAGCCTGGGTGCCATTGCTGCAGGCACAGGGAGTCGACGTTGCGCCGTTGTTGCCGGCCAATTGCGGTTTCGACGTGGCCTGGAGCGAGCATTTTCGCAGCCGCTTTGCCGGTGCGCCGCTCAAGTCCATTGCTGCCGGTATCGATGCCGGCGCGTTGCGGCGCGGCGAATGCGTGATCACTCAAGAGGGCATCGAAGGCAGCTTGGTCTATGCCCTGTCGGCCACGCTGCGTGATGACATCATGGCCTGCGGACAAACCACCCTGATCCTTGATCTGTTGCCTGACAAAACCCTGCAGCAGGTCGTCGAAGCACTGGTCAAACCGCGTGGTGCCGATTCGATGGCCAATCATCTGCGCCGCAAACTGGGGCTCGACGGGGTGAAGGCCGGGCTGCTGCGCGAACTCGTCAGCAAGGAACAATTCGCCGATCCTCAGCAACTGGCCGCCGCGATCAAGGCCTTGCCTGTGCCATTGCTGGCGGCGCGTCCGCTGGATGAGGCGATCAGCAGTGCGGGCGGGGTAAGGTTTGATGTGCTCGATGGCAATCTGATGCTGCGTGGCCGCCCAGGCGTATTCTGTGCGGGTGAAATGCTCGATTGGGAAGCACCCACAGGCGGCTATCTGCTGACCGCCTGCCTGGCCAGTGGCCGGGTGGCGGCGCAGGGAATATTGCAGTGGCTGGCCAGAATCTGATCAATGACAGCGCCTAGCACACACGCTGATTGAGTTCGTCGCGCGCAAGGTCGATCACTTCGCTGGCGGTCAGGCCGATGCCGGCCGGATGGGCTGCGCGCCAGTTGTCGGCCGCCTTGCCATGCAGCCAGGCAGCGCACTGCTGCGCTTCCAGGCCATTCAATCCCTGCGCAAGCAGTGCAATGGCCATGCCGGCGAGCGCATCGCCCTGACCGGCATTGCTTAATGCCGCATTGCCGGTGGCATTGATGCTCCAGTGCACTCCATCGCTGCATACCGACCCCGCGCCTTTGAGCAAGACGATGCAATTGAATTCGCGCGCCAGTGTCAGTGCCGCATTCACCCGGTCGGATTGGACTGCGCTGGTGGGGCATTGCAACAGGCGTGCGGCTTCTGCCGGGTGGGGCGTGAGCAGGGCGGGTTCGGTGCGTGTCCGCAGCAGGGTTTGCAGTGCCGGGTCGGCCGCGACCAGATTCAGTGCATCGGCATCCAGCAGCAAGGGGTGTGGCAATTCCAGCAAGTTGGGCAGCTGCGCCCGTGCTTTTTCATCCGTGCCGAAACCGGGGCCGGCCAGGTAGTGTGTGCTGTCGGACATGGCCAGCACGGCATCGGCTGGGTGCAGCATCAATTCCGGCTGTTGCAGATCAAGCGCCGGATACGCATCGGCCAGAAAGCCGATTCTGACCTTTCCCGCGCCCAGCTTGAGCGCGGCCCGGCCGGCAAGGAGCGGGGCGCCCAGCATGCCCGAGGCCCCGCCGACAATGGCCAATGTGCCAAATTGTCCCTTGTGGGTATCGGCCCGGCGCTGCAACTTGCCCAGGCAAGCCGGTGCATGCCGGAGCAATTCGCCCTGCAGCAGTTGGCGCGGCACATTCAGCCCCAGCGTTTCCAGCAAGACTTCGCCGGCGCAATTGCGGCCGGCACCGGTATGCAGACCGGGTTTGTCGGCAATGAAAGTCAGGGTTTTTTCGGCGCGGATGGCGCAGCCGCGCACGCAACCCCGATAAGGGTCGAACCCGCTGGGGGTGTCGATGGCCAGAACCGGTTTGCCGCTGTTGTTGACCGCGTTGACCAGTGCGGCGGCATCACCTTCCAGGTCGCGCGCCAACCCAATGCCGAACAGTGCATCGACAATCAGATCGGCCCGCGAAAAATCCACGCTTTCGCCGATCCTGCATACGGTGACATCCAGGCCCGCCTTTTCGAGTTCACGTGCACAGACCAGACCATCGCCACCGTTGTTACCGGGGCCGACCAGCACCGTGATGCGTACGGGTGCGCGCGAGTCATTCAGGATCAATTCGGCCGCAGCGTGTCCGGCCTGCTCCATCAGCGGCAAACCTTGCGCGAGCGCCCGGGTTTCGACCTGGCGCAACTCGGCCAGGGATGGGAAACAGGTGTTCATGACAATGTGATCCTGGCGCGATCCAGTCGATTGATAAAGCGTTGCAGCTGCGTTTGCGCGGCGCCGTTCAGTTGCGCGAAGCGACAGCCGATGCGTAGGTTGCGGCGCCCGCCTCGTGTACCAAGATCACGCGAGGTGCATACGAGCAGATCAACCGGGACGATGATTTCGGGCGGCAAATGCAGATGGCAACCTTCCAGCCGCATACCGGGCTGCAGATTCAACCCTGGCAGCGGCCCGATCAGGCTGATGCCGCCCAGGCTGATATCGGCGACCTCGGCTTCGATGAGCTGGCTGGATTGGGCAATGTGGCAATGTACCGATTCATGTGCCGGCACCGGCAGACGGTAGTAATCCCTGCGTTGCATGTAATAGACATGATCGGGCCGTTGCGTGCGAATGGCCGGGCGACCGTCATGCAGAACGGCCAGGGGCTGCAGCACCTCGAACTGGATATGCACTCGCGCCAGGCTGCTTACGCAAATCATGGTTGGTGCCGCCAGCAACAGCGCCTGGGTCTGGGGATCCGGACTCGCATCGAAAATCAGATGATCCGTACCGACTTCGAGCAAGGCGCTGAGCGCAAAGGGCTCGCGCCGTCGGGGCGGGTAGAGGCAGACGATTTTCGGATGTTTGGCGAGCTGCACCAGCAGGTGCTGCAGTTGCAGTGGATCCTGTATCAGATAGTGGGCCTGATCGTCCGGCGTTAACGGTGCTAGCGAGTTATAGTCGGACATGCTGGGGCAGGCCTGTTGCGGGGGTGGGATTACTTATACATAGCATGGCGGGCAGGGGGTGCCAATTCAGTCTTTGCCGCCATGGCCGGCGGCCATGTCCGGTCCCGCGTCATCCAGCATCTTTTCCATTTCCACGAGGCTGGCGCGTTCTTCGCGGTGGCTGCCATTGCGTTCAGCTGCCAGCGGACGCACATGCAGCAGTACCGGCGTATCGTCGTACCAGAATGACAGCGTCGGGTACCCTGGAACATGGGGCACACCGGCACTTTCCTTGTACTGATAGTCGATCTTGCGATCGATCAGGAAGATTTCCAGGGTCTTGGGATCATCATGGTAGAGCAGCAGGTTGATGTTGGAGTGCGGGCCGGCGCTGCCATTCAGAACCGATCCTGTCAGATAGGGGCGGTAGTTGGCAAAAAAACGCATCAGATAGATGGCTTTGCGACGGTAATCCGCCAACAGGCCAGGATAATCCGGTTGATATACGGCGCGGTATTCGGTCAGGGCATCACTGATTTCCTGGTTGGATGGCAGCGATCGCCCATCGGTGATCCCCAGCTGCCGCGCCGCCTTGCGCTTGGCCTGGGCGAAATCGTGAACATGACCTTCAGCGATCATGCGTGCCGCCCGGCTCGCGATGTCAGCGCGCAGGCTTGCCGATGAGCGGTCAATTGCCGGTCGGCTCACGGTGTTTCTCCCTTGATCTTTCCGCACCATCCTGACAATTTCTGTCAGAACAGCAAATTCTTGATTTCATCCAGCGGCGCCGGTGCATCCGTGCTGTTGCCGAACCCGAGCGCCGGATTGGTCTGCGTGAATTCCTGGTAGAAATATTCGTCGCGAGGCCCTTTGTCGGTTTGCAGGGTTTGCACCACGATACCTTCCGGTACCGGATAGCTGACTTCGGGTACATCCTTCAGCGCCTTGGCCATGTAGTTGATCCACACCGGCAGGGCGGCCGCACCGCCGGTTTCATTGTTGCCCAGCGACTTGGGTTGATCGAAACCGATCCAGACCACTGAAACCAGGTTGGGCTGGAAACCGGCAAACCAGGCGTCATTGGCATCGTTGGTGGTGCCGGTCTTACCGGCCAGATCGTTGCGACCCAGGCTGCGTGCCTTGGCGGCGGTACCGAATCGCACCACGTCGCTCATCATGTTGGTCATGACATAGGCGTTGCGAGCATCCAGTGTCCGCGGGGCATTTTCGCCGGCAATTTCCGGCTCCATCTTGGCCAGGATGCGTCCGCTGCGGTCTTCGATCATGCTCACGTAATGCGAGTGAATGCGATAGCCGGTATTGGCAAATACGGCGTAGCCCTCGGCCATTTGCAGTGGCGTCACCGAGCCGGCGCCCAGCGCCATGGTCAGATAGGCCGGATGATTTTTCGGGCTGAAACCAAAGCGGGTGATGTGCTGCTGGGCGTATTCAGGCGAGATTGCCTGCAGAATGCGGATCGAGACCAGGTTCTTGGACAGGGTCAGGGCGTTGCGTACGGGCATCATGCCGGCGAATTTGCCGTCATAGTTCTTGGGTTCCCAAGTCTGGCCGCCCAGTTGGTCGGGGTTGATCACCAGCGGCGCATCGTTGATCAGGGTGGCCGGCGTGATGCCGCGTTCAAGCGCAGCCGAGTAAATGAAAGGTTTGAAGCTGGAACCGGGCTGTCGCCAGGCTTGGGTGACATGATTGAAGACGCTGCGATTGAAATCGAACCCCCCAACCAGCGCCTTGATGGCCCCATTCTGCGAATCCAGCGAGACGATGGCGCCCTCGACTTCCGGCAACTGCGTGATTGCCCAGCCCTTGTCGGTCTGACGCAGGCGGATCACGGCGCCCGGACGCAACTTCGCAGCCGGCGGTGCCTTGGCCGAAAGCAGTGGCCGCGCAAGCCGCAGGCCATCGCCTTCAATGGCTACGGCACCCTGCCCGCGAATATAGGCTCGTACGGATTTGCTGTTGATCTCGAGAATGACGGCAGTCCGGATTTCCTCGGCATCTTTGAAGTCGGCCAGGGCATCATCCAGCTCTTCCTCGTTTTGCAGCAATGTGCCATCCAGAAAAGCTTCCGCACCGCGATAGCCATGACGCTGGTCGTAGTCGAGCAAGCCTTGCCGCAGCGCCTGATAGGCTGCTTCCTGCTGCTTGCTGTCGATTGTGGTGTAAACCCGGTAACCAAGGGTATACACGTCGTCCTTGTAGCGTTCAGCCATCATCTGGCGGGCCATTTCGGCGACATATTCGGCATGTACCGCAAAGCCCTGCCCGCCTTGCCGAACCGTGAGCGGCGCATTTTTCGCCACTTCATGCTCTTCCTGGGTAATGAATCCCAGTTCATTCATGCGGCGCAATACATAAAGCTGGCGCAATTTGGCGCGTTTGGGATTGACCACCGGGTTATAGGAGGATGGTGCTTTGGGCAGGCCCGCCAGCATGGCGGCTTCGGCGATACTGATCGATGACAGATTCTTGCCGAAATAAGTCTGTGCCGCTGCAGCAAAACCATAGGCGCGCTGCCCCAAATAAATCTGGTTGATATAAAGCTCGAGGATTTGATCTTTGGTCAGATTGTGTTCAATCTTGAATGAAAGCAAAGCCTCGTTGAATTTCCGGGTAAAGGTTTTTTCATTCGAAAGATAAAAATTGCGCGCTACCTGCATGGTAATGGTGCTGGCGCCAGACATGGAGCGGCCGGATAGCACGTTGCTGATCATGGCGCGTACAACACCAATGTAGTCAACGCCACCGTGCCGGTAGAAGCGCTCATCCTCGGCTGCCAGCAAGGCATTCTTCAATACCTGCGGTGTTTCGCCAATCGGTGTAAAAGAGCGTTTTTCCTCGCCAAATTCGCCAATCAATACTTTATCCGCGGTATAAACCCGCAATGGAATTTTGGGGCGATAATCAGTCAGCGCTTCCAGAGAGGGCAATTTGGGATAAGTCAGGATGACGGCCAGGAAAATCAGGCCGACAGCAATTAATGCCAATCCTCCGATTGCGCCAAATATGATCAGAAAAAAACGTTTGCCCATGATTACCAATTATCCGATTCGGTCATGAATGTGCCATTTGCCTGAAAGCCTGCCCTGTTGCAAAAATAACGTGGCCCATCTACGTTTCCTTTACAGGGTCGATCCACGCTGCTAGGATCTTTACGAAAGCTGGGAAGAAGGCGGCCTATTTATCTAATTTTAAAAGGAATCCAGTGTTGAATCTCGATTTCCTGAAGCCCAAGGCCACCCCCTTGATTGGCGTTGACATCAGTGCTTCCGCCGTTAAGATGGTCGAGTTGAGCCAAGCCGGACAAAACTACAGCCTTGAGCGTTATGTGATCCAGCCTCTGCCCAAGGATGCCGTGGCAGATGGCAATCTGGCAAATCTCGAAGTTGTTGCCGAAACCATGCGTCGAGCATGGCAGCAGCTGGGTACACGAGTCAAGCACGTTGCCATCGCCCTGCCTGCAGCCTCCGTCATCACCAAAAAAATTCTGGCGCCAGCTTCCATGAGCGAGCGCGAACTGGAAGACCAGGTCGAAACAGAAGCCAATCAGTACATTCCATTCCCGCTGGATGAAGTCAATCTCGATTTTCAGGTGCTGGGGGTCAATCCCAATTCTCCGGAAGAAAACGATGTCCTGATCGCCGCCGCGAAAAAGGAAAAGGTTGAAGAGCGTGTGGCTGCAGTTGAAGCGGCCGGGCTCAAGGCCGTGGTGGTTGATGTCGAATCCTATGCCACGCAGGCCGCATTTGAACTCATGCGCCCGCAATTGCCCAACAACGGTGAGGGCCAGATAGTAGCCGTGGTCGATATTGGCGCGACCGCGATGCACATGAATATCTTCAAGGATGGCCAATCAATCTACAGCCGCGATCAGGCCTACGCCGGCAATCAGCTGACTCAGGAAATCCAGCGTAAATACAATATGTCGTACGAGGATGCCGACCAGGCCAAATGCCAGGGCGGCTTGCCGGAAAACTACGAATCGGATGTGCTGCAACCGTTCATGGATACGCTGGCCATGGAAGTTGCCCGTTCACTGCAATTTTTCTATACCTCCAGCAATTACAACAAGGTGGATCATGTCCTGCTGGCGGGCGGTTGCAGCGTCATTCATGGCCTGGACGAGGCGGTGTCGAGCAGAACCCAGATTGCAAGCACGATGCGCGCCAATCCCTTTTTCAGCATGTCCACCGGCAAGGTGCGAGGCAAGCAGATCCAGCTCGATGCCCCGTCCCTCCTGATTGCCTGCGGCCTCGCAATGCGGAGGTTTGACCCAGTATGATCCGGATTAATCTGCTGCCACACCGGGAAGAAAAACGACGCGCACGGCAGCGTCGTTTTCTGTCGTTGCTGGCATTTGCCTTTGTGGCTGCTGTTGGCGTAACCATCGTTGGCTTCACCGTGCTGTCTGCCAAGATCGATACCCAGAATTCCCGCAATGATTTCCTGATGGCGGAAAATGCCAAGCTGGACAAGGAAATTGCCGAAATCGAAAAGCTCAAGAGTGAAAAGCAGGCACTGCTTGATCGCAAGAAGATTGTCGAACGTCTGCAATCCAACCGTACCGAAGCGGTACATGTGCTTGACCAATTGGTGCGTCAGACCCCTGAAGGTGTTTATCTGAAAGACTTCAAGCAGACCGCTGACCAGATCACGCTGCTTGGGTATGCCCAGTCCAATGCCCGGGTGTCGACCTATATGCGCAATATCAATGATTCCCATGTTTTCGAGCAGCCTCTGCTGGTCGAGGTCAAGGCAGCCAATGTCGGGAATTTGCGTCTTGCTGAATTCAATTTGCGTACTCGCATTACGCGTGCCGTGGATGCCAGTGCGGCCGAGCCTGTTGCCAAGCCGAGGGTGACCAAATGACTTTAGATGAACTGCGGCGTCTGGATGCCAAGGATGCAGGAAACTGGCCGTTGTCCGTGCAGTTTGTCTGCATGTCGCTGGTGTTTGCATTGGTGATGGCCGGTGGTTATTTCTATGTCTGGAGTGATCAGTTCGATGAACTCGAAGCCGGCAGAGCCAAAGAGGAGCAACTGAAACAGCAATTCCTCGAGAAAAAGAAGAAAGCAGTCAATCTTGAGGCATACCGGCAACAGTTGCTGGAAATCGAGCAGGCATTCGGCGCCATGCTCAAGCAGTTGCCGAATAAATCCGAAATGGAAACGCTGCTGACGGAAATCAACCAGGCCGGTGTGGGACGCGGCTTGATGTTCGAACTGTTCAAGCCTGGTGCTGAAGTCAAGACCAGCGAATTTGTCGAACAGCCGATCAGCATCAAGGTCACCGGCAATTATCATGATCTCGCATCGTTTGTCAGCGATGTGGCACAGCTTTCCCGCATTGTTACCCTGGGCGATATTCATCTGGCTCCAGCCAAGGATGGCCAACTGATCATGGAGGCCACGATCAAAACCTACCGTGTACTGGATGAAGCCGAACTGCAGGCAATCAGGCAGGCTGAAGCCAATGCCCGGAAAAAGAAGAAATAACGCCAATGGGTACTATGCAAAGTGAGATCGACATGATGAAGCGCTGGCTTGGTATTCCCCTGATATTGCTGGGTTTGGGCGGTTGCTTTGGCGACGAGAATAGTGACCTGAAAGAGTGGATGCGCCAGAACAGCGAAGGTCTGCAAGGCAAGGTTGAGCCTTTGCCGGAAGTGAAGACATATGAGCCGTTTGCTTATGCGGCACAGGAGCTGGCTGATCCGTTCCGTCCGGCCAAAATGGAATTTTCCAAGAAAGGTGGCGGTGCGTTGGCACCCAATATGAATCGGCCCAAGGAACCGCTTGAAACCTATGATCTGGAGCGGTTGCGCATGGTGGGTATCCTGCAGCAGGGCAAGAATATCCAGGCCTTGGTCAATGCCCCGGATGGCAATCTGTACCGCGTGAAACTTGGCAGTTACATGGGCCAGAACTTCGGCATGGTTACAGGCATTACGGAAACGGGTATCCGGCTCAAGGAAATCGTCGAAGAAAGTGGCGGTGACTGGGTAGAGCGCGAAACAACACTCAACCTCGAAGAAGTTGGGCAAAAAGCGGAGCAGAAACGATGAAATACAGCAAAGTCATGACATGGCTCGGGTGCCTTGCTTTGGCCGTGGTCGCGCCGCTGAGCTGGGCGCAGGATCCGGTTGGGATTACCGGTATCGAAGTCAGCAACATCTCGGCTGAAAAACAGGTCGTGAAAGTGAATTTCAACGGGACGGCACCGAGCCCTGCCAGCTTTTCGATCAATACTCCGCCACGCATTGCTTTCGATTTTGCCAACTCGACCAATGAATCGGGTAAAAGCACGCTGCCGATCAATGGCAATGTGCTGCGGCAGATCAATATCGCCGAAGGTGCAGGTCGTACGCGGGTCGTACTCAATTTGCAGAAGATGGCTGTCTATGCGGCCAAGGCTGAAGGGCAAAGTGTGCTGATTACGGTCGATGGCGCCACGACAGACATGTCCGCGAGCCGCAGCACGCATTTCTCCGATGCCCAGCCGACCGAAAAAGCCCAGGGAATTCGCGATATCGATTTCCGCCGTGGCAATAACGGTGAAGGCAAGATCGTGGTGGATCTGACCAGCCCGAATGTCGGTATCGATATTCGCCAGCAAGGCAAGAATCTGGTGGTCGATTTTGCCAAGGCGGCATTGCCCAAGAAGCTGGAGCGTCGACTTGATGTCACGGATTTCGGCACGCTGGTACAAAAAATCGATGCGTATGCCCAGGCTGATCTGGCGCGGCTGGTGATTGAACCGCGTGGTAACTGGGAATATTCTGCTTACCAGACTGAAAACCGCTTCACCATCGAAGTACGCGAAGCTGCGGACGAATCGAAAAAGCTCGCTAGCCAGAAAACCTACAAGGGCGACAAGCTTTCGCTCAATTTCCAGAATGTCGAAGTGCGAACCGTGTTGCAGGTGCTGGCTGAGTTTACCGGCATGAACATCATCACCAGTGATACCGTGGGTGGTTCGCTGACCTTGCGCCTGAAGGATGTGCCCTGGGATCAGGCGATGGACATCATCCTCCAGGCCAAGGGACTGGATCAACGCAAGACCGGCAATGTGGTGTGGATTGCACCGCGCGATGAATTGTCCGCCAAGGAAAAGCAGGAGCTGGAAACCCAGAAACAGATTGAGGAGCTGGTGCCGACCCGCCAGGAAATGTTCCGCCTGAAGTATCACAAGGCGCAAGATTTTGAAAAAATCCTCAAGGATGACAAGAACAAGCTGCTTTCCAAGCGTGGCAGTGCAGTGATGGATCCGTTGACCAATACCCTGATCATCAACGACGTGCCGACCAAGCTGGAAGAAATTCGTGATCTGATTGCCAAGACCGATATCCCATCGCGCCAGGTCATGATCGAGGCGCGGATTGTTGAAGCCACGGATTCATTTAGTCGTGAGTTGGGTGCCAAGCTGTCTGTGAGTCGAACCGGAAATACCAATAGCTATACTGCTGAAGCGAACCTGCCTGCACAAGCATCAAGTAGCTTCTCTGCCGGGGCGTTCAATGCAATATTTGGCTCGGTTTTTGGTAGTGTGATTGATCTGGAGCTTTCCGCACTGCAATCGGACGGCAAGGGCAAGATCATTTCCAGCCCGCGCCTGATTACCGCTGACCGGGTCGAGGCAACGATCGAGGATGGTGAGGAAATTCCCTACACCGAAACCGCGCCCAACGGCGCTACCACCATCTCCTTCAAGAAGGCTACCCTGTCCCTCAAAGTGACGCCGCAGATTACGCCGGATGGCAATGTGATCATGGATCTGAAGATCAACAAGGATAGTCGCGGCGATGAAACATCCGCTGGACCAGCGATTGACACCAAGCAGATTCAGACCAGGGTACTGGTCGAGAATGGCGGCACGGTGGTGATTGGCGGTATCTATGTGCAGACCTTGCAGGATACGCGTGACAAGATCCCGCTGCTGGGGGACATTCCGTTGTTGGGCGCCTTGTTCCGACACGATTCCAAGCTGGATGAAAAGCGCGAGATGCTGATCTTTATTTCGCCCAAGCTAATGTCTAGTGAGCTGAGCTTGAAGTAAGGCGCGCAATCGCCTCCTTGCAGGCTTTCCGCTACAATGCCTGGCATGAAAATGCCAGGCAATTTTTTTCTGGTCGGCCTCATGGGGGCTGGCAAAACTACGGTAGGACGGGCGCTGGCCCGGCTGACGGGCAAACAGTTTCTGGATTCCGATCATGAAATCGAAGCCAGAACCGGGGTGCGGGTTCCGATCATCTTCGAGATCGAGGGCGAGGCGGGTTTTCGCGCACGCGAAGTTGAAATCATCGCCGAACTGGCGGCGCTGCACGATATCGTACTGGCCACCGGTGGTGGGGCAATTCTCAATCCGGCCAATCGCGAAGCGCTCAAACGCAATGGATTTGTGATCTATCTGCGTGCCAATGTCGATGACCTGTATCAGCGCACCTGCCACGACAAGAATCGGCCGCTGTTGCAGACGGCTGATCCAAAAGCACGGTTGCAGGAGCTGTTCGAAGCGCGTGATCCGCTTTACCGTGAAGTGGCGGATCTGGTGATCGATACCAGCCGCCAGTCTGTTCATCAATTGCTCAACCGCTTGCAGCGCGAGCTGGAGAATCATTTCAGTGCGAACCGTCCCACTTGATCTGGCCCATGCGCCCTACGAAATTCATATCGGCCGCGGGCTGCTGACGCGTGTCGAGCTGATCCTGCCTTTGCTGCCGCAAAAGAAGGTCGCCATCGTCAGCAACGAGACGATTGCCCCCTTGTATCTGGAAAGTCTGCAAAGTGTGCTGGAAGCGGCCGGTGTGCAATGCCACAGTATCGTCTTGCCTGATGGTGAACAGTTCAAGACTTGGGAAACCCTGAACCAGATTTTTGATGCCCTGCTGGCGGCAAGGTGCGAACGCAAGACCACCCTGATTGCCTTGGGGGGTGGCGTGATTGGCGACATGACCGGATTTGCGGCGGCGGTGTATCAGCGTGGCGCACCCTTCATCCAGATTCCTACCACGCTCCTAGCGCAGGTTGACTCCTCTGTCGGTGGTAAAACCGCGATCAATCACCCGCTGGGCAAGAATATGATCGGAGCGTTCTATCAGCCCAAACTGGTGCTGGCCGATCTGGCTACGCTTGATACTTTGCCCGCGCGCGAATTTTCAGCCGGCATGGCTGAAATCATCAAATATGGCCTGATCGATGATTTGCCGTTTTTCGAATGGCTGGAGGCCAATATCGATCGCATGATGGTGCGCGATCCGGATGCGCTGGCTTATGCGGTGGAGCGGTGCTGCCAGAACAAGGCGCGCATTGTTGCCCAGGATGAGCGTGAGACCGCAGGTGTGCGTGAACTGCTTAATCTGGGGCATACCTTCGGTCATGCCATCGAAGCTGGCATGGGTTATGGGGTCTGGCTGCACGGTGAGGCCGTCGCGGCCGGGATGGTGCTGGCGGCGCTGGCTTCGCGTGAGCTCGGGCAACTGGGTGATGCTGACATCGAGCGCATCACGACATTGCTGACGCGTGCCGGTTTGCCGGTGCGGGCCCCGGCGCTTGGCGGAGTTGCGCATTATCTTGATTTGATGGCGGGCGACAAAAAGGTCGATGCCGGGCGCATCCGCTATATCCTGATGCGCAGGCTCGGCGAATCCTATGTCGGGGAGCTGTCGACCGGGGTGGTCAGCAAGGCACTGGTTGCCGGCTGCGACTGAGGCTGCCGCTGTTTCGCATAGTCGGCCAGCGTCATGTCCAGTCCTTGGCGCAAGCGTGCCATGTGCGGCTCCAGCGCCTGCTCCTGCGCGCACCACAGCGGGGTCTGCACCAGCTCGAATACATCCAGCAGACGGATCAGGTTCAGATCGATCGCCAGTAGCCATTTGCCATCGCGACTGGCATCGACCCATTGCCTGCGTGCCATGGTTTCCAGCAGCTGATTGGTGACGTCGAGTCCCAGAGATGCTTTGCGGCGCAGCGTGTTGATATGCAGCACAACGCCATCGCGCTGTGCCTGTGCCAGGGCCAGCAGGATCAGCAAGGCCTGCTCGAAACGGCTGCCCTGTTTGCGCTGCCAGCTCCAGGCATCGTTGCGCCAGTAGGAAAGACTGGCCGACAGCATGGCGCCGGCCAGGACGATGACCCAGCTGACATAGAGCCAGAGCAGAAAGATCGGAAAGCTGGCAAAGGCGCCATAGACCAGCTTGAAGGTGCCGAATTGCTTGATATACAGCCCGAACAGCCATTTCATCAGGTTCAGCGCACTGGCGGTACAGAAAGCAGCAATCAGCGCGTGGCTGCGCGGCACATAGCAATTGGGGATGGCCAGATAGATCATCGCCAGGCTCAGGAATACCAGCAACCAGGGACCCAGTTGCAGCAGATAGAGTCCCTCGCCCGGCAGGGCACCGGGTAACTCGCCCGATAGCCAGGACGCCAGTGAAATGCTCAACCCGATCAGCAACGGCCCCAGGGTGAGCGAGGCCCAATAAATCAGGGTACGCGAGAGCAGATTGCGCGCGCGCGGCGCTCCCCAGATCTGGTTGAGGGTTTTTTCGATGGTGAACATCAGCAGCAGTGCGGTGGCCACCAGGCCGACCATGCCCAGCGCGGTAAGACGCTCGGCATTGTCGGAAAACTGATGCATGTAGACGCCGATGACCTTGCCGGATGCATCAGGAACCAGATTGGTCAGGATGAACGACTTGAACTTGCTG
This sequence comes from Formivibrio sp. oc-25, assembly GCF_055810895.1. Taxonomy (NCBI): domain Bacteria; kingdom Pseudomonadati; phylum Pseudomonadota; class Betaproteobacteria; order Neisseriales; family Chitinibacteraceae; genus Formivibrio; species Formivibrio sp. oc-25. The sequence continues at coordinate 59,912 of NZ_JBVVOL010000006.1, forward strand.
CTGTAACTGCTGAACATCGGGAATGCAGCAAACAGGGTCAGGGCAATGGTGAACAGCGGCACGATCGCCAGCAGGGTGGTATAGGTCAGGCTGCCCGCCGTTTGCAGACAGCGCCCGGCGATCAGGCGCTGGACGACGAAATGGGAAAATCCGGCAACGCGGCGCCAGAAATCAACAGAAATGAACGGGATGGGCATGGTAAGTTTCAGACCGGATCAATGCTGCAATCATAACGTACCCGTCCCGTGCATGCCTCAAAGGAGAAATCGTATGGTCGAAATCCTGGTGTTGTATTACAGCGTGCATGGCGCCACGCGTCAGATGGCGCAACTTATCGCGCGCGGCATCGATTCCGTACCAGGCGCGACCGCGCGTGTGCGTACCGTTCCACGCGTGTCCACGGTGTGCGAGGCGACTGAGCCGGATATTCCGGCCCAAGGTGCTCCCTATGTCGAGCTGGCTGATCTGCAGGAATGTGCCGGTCTGGCATTGGGTAGTCCCACCCGTTTTGGCAATATGGCGGCACCGATGAAGTATTTCTGGGACAGCACCAGTGCCGATTGGCTCAAGGGCACCCTGATCGGCAAGCCGGCCTCGGTCTTCACCAGCTCCAGCGCCATGCATGGCGGCAATGAGACCACCTTGCTCAGCATGATGCTGCCCTTGCTGCATCACGGCATGCTGCTGCTCGGCGTGCCCTATTCGGAAACGGCACAGCTTTCCACCACCACGGGCGGAACGCCGTATGGCAGCAGCCATGTGGCCGGGCCGGATTCCAACAGGCCGATCAGCGACGCCGAGCGCCAGCTGTGCCTGGCCCAAGGCAAGCGTCTGGCAGAAGTGGCACTGAAGCTGGCGAGATCCGCATGAGCCCGGCGGCCAGGAGGGTACGTGCCTGCCAGATCGGCGCCATTCTTTGCTTGCTGGCGTTGATCGTGCTCTGTATCGGCTGGGAGCTATGGTGGGCACCGTTGCGCCCGGGCGGATCGTTTTTGGTGCTGAAGGCGCTGCCGTTATTGTTACCCTTGCGTGGCTTGCTGCATGGGCGACGCTATACGGCGCAATGGACCAGCCTGTTCATTCTGCCCTGGCTGGCCGAAGGCGTGATGCGCATGCTGAGCGATCCGGAACCTTCGCGCTGGTTCGCTGTAGTCGAATTTCTGTTGAGTGTTGGCTGTTTTGTCTGTGTTGCGTTGTATGCCAGGCAGACCCGCCCGCCGCGTGATGCAGCGGGCAAGATATCCACCTGATTCCGCCACACTTCTCTGGTTCAGGCGGCCAACGCCAGTGCCGTGTCGACCGGGTTGCCATGGTCATCCACGACGATGACCGGAATGCGCGTTGCTTTGGCTGCGACATCCCGCACATTGTCGTGGTGAAAAATGCGCTGCCATGCAGGATGGGGCTGTGGCAGCACGATGGCATCGCAATCCAGGTGGTCGGCGGCGAACGCAATCGAGCCCGGGATATTGCCGGCGCAGAAGTAGGCCTGGTGCGCAATGCCTTGGCCCACCAGTTGCTGGGCCGCATCGGCCAGAAGGAACTGCGCCCGCTCCTCCTGGAATTGCACCAGTTCCTGGCGCGTATGCATGCAGATGACTTCCAGATTCTTTTCCGTGTCACCGACATTAAGCAGACAGACTTCAACAGCCTTGCCCTGCTGATGCAAATTCAAAACATAAGCCAAGCCCAGATGCGATCTTTCGGTCGCATCAATGGGCAGCAGTAAACGTTCAACTGTGGTTGCGTTATCGCTGCGTGAGCTCAGTGGCGTGCCAAACAGCGGGCCTTCGAGTGCAATGGCTGCAATGGATTGAGTCGAATCGAACATGATGCCCTCCTGGGAACAAGATACTGTTCCGGTTGATTGATGACGTAGGCTTTCTGGTCGTGCCTGGTTTTACTGCAATGCTGTTGACTTGGTTGATCAGGAAAATCCTTTGAATGCCAGCATTGTGATCAGGGTTGGTGGAAGCGCTGCAAGGAAAAGCCACAGCGGACTAACAGCCTGATCCGCAAAATAATTTTTAAGGATGGAAAAACCGGCAGGGTTTGGTGCATTGGCAATGACGGTCAGTCCGCCACCTGTGATTGCGCCTGCTACCAAGGCATATTGGAAATCCGCATCGACACCCTCGACCAGCGAGCCGAGATAGGTCAGGGCGGCGTTGTCGGTTATGGCAGTAAGCGCTGTGGCCGCATAAAAGAGAAGATCGGTATTGATTCCGGCAAGAGCTTGTTCAAGCCACCATTGCTGCAGGCCCCCCAGCGTGATCAGACCTGCCAGGAAGAAGGCAACCAGCAAACCCTCGCGCAGGATAAGTTTGTCCTGGTGGCGCTTGTATGCCTCAGTGAAGCCCAGAAAGAACAGGAACAAACCCATGAACACTTGGGGATAATGGGCAAATAGAACAACCCCTGCCAGAAACAGTAGATGCACCGCTGTTACGGCATGCGGCACGCCCGGACGCTTGCTGGCGGTATTGTCCAGGTTGCCCTTGGTGATGATTTCCTTACGGAAAATTAATGTCAGGATGGTGGCGTTGATAAGGACTGCCAGTACTGCTTTCCAGCCAAACTGGGCCAGCATAAAGCTGATATCCCATCCCCACTTGCCTGCAACCATCAGGATGGGTGGCGCTGCATAGGGGGTGAGAGCTCCGCCGATTGAAACATTCACAAATAAAGTCCCGAGCGTGGCGTACTGCATACGGGTGCTGAGTCGTTGACTGTAGAAAACGTCGCGCAGAATCAATGCGGCCAAGGTCATTGCCGCTGGTTCGGTAATGAATGACCCCAATATCGGAACCAAAGAGAGTGTCAGGAAATAAGCGGCGATATTGTCTGCAGCCGGTAGTTTCTTTGCCAGCTGCTGGACGCATGCGCGCACAAGCTCGAGGATCGGCCTGCTTGCTGCAACAACCATGATGACAAATACAAACATCGGCTCTGTGTAATTCCGGGTTTGCAGGTATTCAATCGATGCAGATTTGCTGGAAAGAAAGACCAGCATCACCACAAGGATGAATGCCCAGAATCCAAAGACAACCTCTACTTCACCCAAGAGATGCCAAAGGCCTGCGTGACGTGGTTGCCTATGTGCCAGAAAAGCAAAAAAACGGGTCGAGAATGTATGGAGCACCGCAACGGCAAACAGAAATGCGGCAATGTATTCGGGATGAAATATCTGCATGATCGTGGAGTCGGTTGTTTGGGATGCCCACAATCTACATGTGGTGAAAACCAATCTATCAGTTTGGAATTGATCTTGAAATTCGTTGATTTACATACGTAAATCACGTATTTGTGCGGTTTGGACTTGATCGAAAGGTCCATTTTCAGAGGATGGGAGGCAGTATTAAGTGAAACGCTTACGGGCAATTGCCAATTCGCGCGAACCAATAAATGACGACAATGGCAGCATGGTTACCTCCAACACGTCTTCAAGTCTGGGCTGGCGCATCCTGACCTCGTTGTTGTTCATTGCCGCGTACGTGGCAATGGATTGGGCGAGCTATCTGCATCCGCTGCATGGCCTCAATATCACTGCCTGGAATCCTGCTCCGGCACTGGGTGTGGTCTTTGCCTTGCGTTGGGGGCGTTGGGTGTTGCCCCCGTTGTTTCTGTCGTTGATTGCGGCGGACTTCTTCGTGCGGGGTATGCCGGAGTCACTGCCGGCTTCCATGCTGATGGCGGGACTGATAACGGTGGTGTATTACGCGACAGGCATCATGCTTCGCCGTCTGCTGCATGCCAAGACCCTGTTCGGTAATCGGCGGGATTTGCTTATCTGGCTGCTGGTGACCAGCGCGGGCGTACTGACTGCCAGTGTGTGCTTTGTTACGACCCTGTACCTGGCCAAACTGTTGCCTGCCGATCTCTGGCTTGAAGCCCTGGTGCGCTACTGGATAGGCGATTCTGTCGGCGTGTTGTTGTGCATGCCGTTGTTTGCGTTGTTGGCTGATAAGGTATTACGCAGGCGCTTTATTACCCAATTGGCCAATCGCGAAGTTTCCTTGATTTTGCTTTTCTCGGTATTGGTACTCTGGTTGGTATTTGGCATCGGAGCGGAGAATGAGTACAAGTATTTCTATTGCCTGTTTTTGCCGGTGATCTGGGCCGGGGCTAGGCAAGGTTTGCTTGGTGCGATTGCCATCGCTGCTTGGGTACAGTTGGGGGTGATTGTTATCGCCCAGTTTCTGGATTTTAAAACTGTCACGGTATTCGAGTTGCAAATGCTGGCGCTGGCAATTGCAATGGTGGGTTTTTTTGTCGGTGTCGTGGTGGATGAATACCGCCAGGCCAGCGAGGAGTTACGCCACTCGCTGCGCTTGGCCGCCGCTGGTGAAATGGCTGCAGCACTCGCGCATGAACTCAACCAGCCGCTGACCGCGTTGACCATGTACGCCAAGGCGTGTGAATTTCTGCTGGAAAAGGGCGATACCGGTAGTCAATTGCAGGACACCATGAAGCACCTGCTGGCGGAAGCCAATCGTGCCGCTGAAGTGGTGCGACGTTTGCGTGATTTTTTCCGTACCGGCGCAACCAAGCTGGAGTTGTTTTCGGTGGAAGATTTGCTGCTAGGGGTCAGTGCGGCCTACAAGGAAAAATTGAGCAAGCAGGGAACGGAATTGATGGTGGATCTTCCTGTGAATTCCATGGCGGTGTTTGCGGATAGGCTTCAGATTGAAGTGGCTTTGCGCAATCTGGTTTCCAATGCCGGCGATGCTGTTCAATCCATGCCGGAGGGAGCTCGCATGATCAAGGTTTCCGCGCATCAGTTGCCGGGTGAACGGGTCTGTATTCAGGTGGAAGATAGTGGTAGCGGCCTGGCGGGCACGGCTGAAAGTTTGTTCGAGCCTTTTGTTTCGACCAAGTCCAGCGGGATGGGGTTGGGGTTGGCCATCAGCCGGGCGATTGCCGAGGCGCATGGCGGAATGCTTTGGGCAGAAGAAGCTGGCCATGGCGTGTTCAAATTGGTATTGCCTCTGGAGGGGGTACATGAAAAACGCGAATGATCTGGCGGTATTCATCGTGGATGATGATGCGTCTGTCCGTGATTCGCTGAGCTTGCTATTGGGCTTGCGCGGATGGCGTACGGTTTGCTTTTGTGATGCGGAGAGTTTCCTGAATACCTGGAAGCCTGGCTGGGTAGGCTGTTTGCTGCTGGATATTCGCATGCCAGGCATGGATGGACTGACTTTACAGAAAAAGCTGGTCGAACTTGGCACCCATCTTTCAATCATTCTGATTACCGGCCATGGTGATGTCGATGCGGCACGCGCGGCATTTCGCAATCAGGCGGTCGACTTCCTGGAAAAGCCGCTGGAGGAACAGAAACTGATCGCGGCACTGGAAGAAGGAATGGCTCGTGCCCTGACGGTTCATCAGGAGGATGCTATCCAGGGTGAGTTGGAACAACGCTTGAAAACACTGACCCCGCGTGAGCGTGAGGTGATGGAGAAAGTCGTGGCGGGCTGGCACAACCGCGAGATTGCCAGGGAGCTGGGTATCAGTGTGCGCACAGCAGAGGTCCACAAAGCCCGCATGATGGACAAACTCGGCACCCGCAGCGTGGCCGAACTGGTACGCATGGCCTTGCAGAGTGGTATGACGGTAAGCGAATGATCCGATAGGCTGGATAGAACAACGTATGCCAGAAAAAACACCCCCTTCCGCGAACGGTTGGGGGCGTTTGATTTTCCGGAAGGGATCGTTTTACTTGATCAAGGTAACCGGAATTTCTGCCAGGTGCAGGATCTTCTTGGCAACGGAGCCCAGTACGATTTCCAGCAGATTGCCGTGGCCATGCGTGCCCATCACAATCAGGTCGGCAGGCAACTTCTTGGCCAGTTCGATAATTTTGTGCGGAATGTCACCAATCAGGTCATGGCTATGGAACTTGACTTGGGCCTTTTCCAGTTGCTCGCGTGCCGGGGTGAGTACCTCTTTGGCATGCAAGCGCAGCTGGGCTTCTACGGCCTGGGTTTCCAGTCCATGGGTTTGCCAGGCTTGAGGTTCCGGCACGACGTAGGCGACATGGATTTCATCGTCATGCGATTCACGGTGCGCAATGGCCCAAGCCAGTGCGCGTACAGAAAAATCGGAGCCATCGTAAGGAACGAGTATTTTTTTCATGGCAGCCTCCAGATTATCGGTGTGCCCGGTTGCCGGGCACACTTCTAAGTTCATTATTGGACAGCGTAATCAATGTTGCTGAACAACTGCTTGGGCGGCACTCGGTGCTTCCTTGTGCGGGTCGTGCGGCTCCCAACCCCACAGCGCCAGCATGATGAAGAAACCAATCACGTAAGCGACCGGGACAAACCAGCCATGCTTGACCCACTGTACGGCAGAGCGGGCTTCCGGATACATATTCGACAGGGCAACGCCAGCAGAAGAGCCGAACCAGAGCATGGAGCCACCAAAGCCCACGGCATAAGCGAGTACGCCCCAGTCAAAGCCGCCTTGCTTGAGAGCCAGTGCAGTCAGCGGAATGTTGTCAAATACCGACGATACAAAGCCCAAACCAAATGCCGACAGCCAGGAGGCCGGTGGCAGTGCTTCAACCGGCATCATCGAGGCGATGGTGACCAGCGACAGCAGGAAGACCGAGCCCTTGAAGGTTTCCGGCATCAGTTCCCAGGCATGGCGGCGTACCGGAATGGTCACGAGGATTGCGACCCAGACTGCAGCGCCGAGGAACGGAAAGCTGTTGGAAATATCGGCAAACTGGGTGTTGACGACCACGTTGGTGATGATGGCCAGGACCAGAATGGCTGCGACGATGCCAACACGTCCCCAGTCAACATGGAGTTTGGCTTCCGTATTCTTGACGATCGGCGAGTAAGCATGTTGTTTCTTGGCTGCAAAATAGCCCAAGAACAGCAGTGCAGGGATTGCGGCCACGTATGCGTGGATCACATCCAGTGGCGAAACGCCGTCAATCCACATCATGGTGGTGGTGGTGTCGCCTACCACAGAGCCGGAGCCGCCGGCATTGGATGCGGCAACAATGGCTGCCAGATAGCCGATATGTACCTTGCCGCGGAACAGTTGCTGTGCCATGGCACCGCCGATCATGGCGGCGGCGATGTTGTCGAGGAAGCTCGACAGCACAAATACCATTACCAACATGGCAAAGCCGCCCTTCCAGTCATCCGGCAGGTATTTCGGCAGTACGTCCGGAACATGGCTCTTTTCAAAATGGTGCGACAGGATGGCAAAACCCATGAGCAGACCAAGCAGGTTGGTCAGGGTTACGGCCTCGTGTCCCATATGGGCGGCCAGTCCGGCAAAACCGGCGCCAAACTTGAAGCCGGTGAAAATCAGCTTGTAGATGGTGACGGTAACGAGGCCGGTCAAGGCAACTTGCAGCGTGTAGTGGTGGAACAGTGCCACACCCAGCAGTGTCAGACCGAACAGGATGAAATCAACGGGAATGCCGGCCACAGTGGGCCCGCCTGCAGCAAATACCGGGGAACTCAGCATGGCCAGCAACCCGCCAAGCAGCAACCCCTTAAAGACTGGTTTCATGTTTACCCTACATGTTTGATGGTTGAAAAATCCGAGAGGTCACGCTGACTGGTTTTTGATTAAAACATCCTAATCAAAACAAGTACGTGATCAACTTAATTAGCCTCCCCCAAGGCAAGCACGAATCGTACAAGCAAGGGGGTTCAATGGCCAGACAAGTTGGATTTTATGTTGCGTAAAACGCTACGTTTTTTGAGTATGAACAAAGAAATGTTGAAGGCATGAAACAAAAAAACATGCTAGGACCTTGTCCTAAGCCTCTGATGGAGCGGGTTTATTCGTGTCTGAAAAATTGCTGGCAGCATGAGCAGTGGCATGGCTGTGCGCAAGCAGTGTGCTGGCGAGACAAAATTTCGTCTGGGCGATGGATGGGTGGGGTAGATCGTTTGCAGCAGTGAAAAGAAGCTGGCGCAAATCAGCTAATTGTGCGATTTGCGCCAGTCTGGCGGGGGCGGTTGTGCTGGATCAGACTTGCGGGTTGACGCGTTCCGTCTTGCCGATCAATTTGTTCAGTGCCGATACATAGGCCTTGGCGCTGGCGGCGATGATGTCGGTATCGGCCCCTTGGCCGTTGACGATGCGCCCATCCTTGGCCAGTCGTACCGTGACTTCACCCTGGCTGTCGGTGCCACTGGTGATGGCATTGACCGAGTAAAGTTGCAATTCGGCGCCGCTGTTGGCCAGCGCTTCCAAAGCCTTGAATACGGCATCGACCGGACCGCTGCCGGTGGCATCCGCCTTGCGCTCGCTGCCATTTTCATTGATGACGATGTGTGCGGTTGGCTGCTCGCCCGTTTCTGAAACCACCTTGAGCGAGGTGAGCTTGTAGTGCTCCTGGATGATGCTGACCAGCTCATCCGATACCAGTGCGTGCAGATCTTCGTCGAAGACTTCGCGCTTGCGGTCGGCCAGTTCCTTGAAGCGGGCAAAGGCAGCGTTGAGCGCTTCTTCGCTTTCCAGCATGATGCCAAGTTCCTGCAGTTTGCTCTTGAAGGCATTGCGCCCGGAGAGTTTGCCAAGCGTCAGGCGGTTGGCCGACCAGCCGACCGATTCCGCGCTCATGATCTCGTAGGTTTCGCGATGTTTGAGCACACCGTCCTGATGGATACCGGATTCATGTGCAAAAGCGTTGGCGCCGACAATGGCCTTGTTCGGCTGCACCGGGTAGCCGGTGATGGTTGAAACCAGTTTTGATGCCGGCACGATCTGCGTGGTGTCAATACGCGTTTCCACGCCGAACACATCACGCCGGGTCTTGGTGGCCATGACGATTTCTTCCAGGCTGGCATTGCCGGCACGTTCGCCCAGGCCGTTGATGGTGCATTCTACCTGGCGGGCGCCACCGAGCACGGCGCTGAGCGAATTGGCCACGGCCATGCCCAGGTCGTTATGGCAGTGAGCGGACCAGATCACCTTGTCGCCACCGGGCGTGCGTGTGATCAGATCGCGGAAGAACTGTTCCGTCAGGTAAGGCACTGCATAGCCGACGGTATCGGGCACGTTGATGGTACCCGCGCCGGCCTTGATTACTTCACCAAAGATGCGGACCAGGAAATCCGGCTCCGAGCGCAGGGCATCCTCGGCCGAAAATTCGACATCGTCGGTAAATTCACGCGCAAACTTCACGGCCTTGATGGCGGCCTCCACTACCTGATCCGGATGCATGCGCAACTTCTTTTCCATATGGATCGGACTGGTGGCGATAAAGGTATGGATGCGCTTTTTCGCCGCCGGGGCAATCGCCTGGCCAGCGATGCGGATGTCATTTTCGGTGGCACGCGCCAGCGAGCAGACGGTGGATTCCTTGATGACCTCGGCAATGGCGCGAATCGCCTCGGCATCACCGGGGCTGGCGGCGGCAAAGCCGGCTTCGATGATATCCACCCCCAGTTTTTCCAGTTGGCGGGCAATGCGGATCTTTTCTTCACGGGTCATGGAAGCGCCCGGGCTTTGTTCGCCATCGCGCAAGGTGGTGTCGAAAATGTAGAGACGATCGCTCATGGCAGGCTCCCGCAAGACCGGCGTACTGGATGGGCCGGCGAAATAGTGGTGGATATTGAAGGTGCGGCCCTGGCTCGCAGCGAGCGGGCCAAGCCTGGAAATGTAAGTCATGGGGATGCTGCCGCGTTCGCGCCACTTGTAAATGGCTGCGCGCGATACAGGCTCGTCCGGGAAGAGCCTGTTAAGCCCTTCGGCAAGCACGCCGGGACCGCCGAAATCAGCGATCAGCTGTTCGATGTCCAATTTCATGTCCAATCTCCATATGCCGCATGTGTGCAGAATAGAAGGTTGGCGGACTTTGTGTCAAATCTATTTTGTATTTTGGGCGGATTTAGTGCTGCGGGTGGATTTTTTGATTTCTAATTGGACATTATGTCTAATTTTTCCGGATTTTTGCCCTGTCTCTGCCTGATCAGGCAGTACAGCAGGTAGATGTAGCCAGAAAAGGCATAGCAGACGAAAAATCCAAATAGAACCAGCGATGGTTTGGCTGCCAGGAGGCTGATAAGGAAGACCACAGCCAGCAGTGCCAGAAACGGAACCGTGCGGCGCCGATTGAATTCCTTGAAGCTCCAGTAGCGTACATTGGAGACCATGGTCAGCCCGCCAAACAGGGTAGCGAACAGGGTCAGCCAGGGGAGCGCCGGCGCGATGGGTTGCAGTTCTTCTGCATGCTCCAGGCTGATCCAGACCAGCCCGGCCACCAGTGAGGCGGCGGCTGGGGAAGGCAGGCCCTGGAACCAGCGCTTGTCCACCGTGCCGAGGTTGGTATTGAAGCGTGCCAGGCGCAAGGCTGCGCCGGCACAGTAAATGAACGCCACAATCCAGCCGAATTTGCCAAAATCCTTGAGCGCCCACTCATAGGCGACCAATGCCGGTGCCACGCCGAATGACACCATGTCGGACAGACTATCGAATTCCGCGCCAAATGCTGACTGGGTATGCGTGAGCCGCGCCACACGGCCATCCAGTCCATCCAGAATCAAGGCCGCAAAAATGGCAACTGCCGCATGCTCAAAGCGGCCGTTCATCGACTGCACCACCGCATAAAAACCGGCAAACAATGCAGCCAGTGTGAACAGGTTGGGCAGCAGGTAAATGCTTTGCCGGCGCAGATTTATTTGGCGATCAGGCTGCATGGTGGCGCTTCCGGTCAAATCAGGCGAGTTCTGCCAGGATGGTGCTGCTGGCACTCACCTTGTCGCCAATGCTGACCTTGGGTCGGGCATCAAGCGGCAGATAGACATCGACGCGCGAACCAAAGCGGATAAAGCCATAGCGCTGACCGCGTGCCAGCGTGTCGCCCGCTTGGGTGTAGCACAGCACTCGGCGAGCCACGAGGCCGGCGATCTGCACGAAGGTGACTTCGGTGCCGTCGGCCAATCTGGCCAGTACGGCGTTGCGTTCATTTTCCAGCGAGGCTTTGTCGAGCGCGGCGTTCAGGAAAGAGCCGGGATGGTATTCGACTTTTTCCACCACGCCATCGACTGGGCTGCGCTGGGAGTGCACGTTGAACACGTTCATGAAGACACTGATCTTGAGCGCTTCTCGCTGGCGGTACGGATCGAAGGCTTTGTCGACGACCACAATACGGCCATCGGCCGGGCACAGTACGGCCTTGGGATGCTGCGGGATGTCGCGCGGCGGATCGCGGAAAAACTGCAATACGAACAGCGCGACAATCCACAAGGGAATGGACCAGCTGCCGCCCAGCCAACTGGCCAGTACGGCGAGCGCCACGATGCCGGTCAGAAAAGGCCAGCCTTCGCGGGCAATGATGGGGTGCGGATAATGACGATTCATGTATGCAGGTGTTCGATGCGGTAAAACGCTGATTGTAACCTACTGTATTGCGCTTGGAGCCGGCATCTGTGATGCGGTGAGCCGAACGTAACTCGATCGTACGATAATTCGCTAGAATGATGTTGTATGGTGGTGAGGCGCGTTGCAATGAAATTGCAATGCGCGTGAAATAAACTCTGGAGATAAAAATGGGTCGTACTGTCAAGTGTGTCAAACTGGGTTGTGAAGCCGAAGGTCTGGATTTTCCGCCGTTGCCAGGCGCAATGGGTAAAAGGATTTACGAAAATGTCTCCAAGGAGGCTTGGCAGGCATGGGTGCGGCATCAAACCATGCTGATCAATGAAAACCGCCTGAATCTGGCAGATCCGCGTGCGCGGGAGTACCTCTCCCAGCAGATGGAAAGTTACTTCTTCGGATTGGGTGCAGACCAGCCGGTCGGTTATGTGCCACCAAAGAACTGAATATGCATGACGAAACAGGCCGCAGTACGCGGCCTGTTTCGTCTGATCACGATGAAAGTCGAAAAATGATCTACAAGCCCACCGATAACCAACTGATGCTCAATCGTGAGCTGGGGTTGCTCGAATTCAACCGCAGGGTGCTGGCGCAAGCCGAAGATCCGCGCAATCCGCTGCTTGAGCGCCTCAAGTTCCTGTGTATTGTTTCTTCCAATCTCGATGAATTCTTCGAGGTACGGGTTGCCGTGCTGAAGAACATGATCCTGCGCGATCCCAAGGCCATGTTGCCTGAAGGTGTGTCAGCCCAGGCCACGATGAATCTGGTTGCGCGTGAGGCGCATGATCTGGTCGAGCGGCAGTACCGTTTCCTTGGCGATGTGATGTTTCCGGCGCTGGCGGCAGAAGACATCCATTTTTTCCGGCGTAGCCTGTGGACTGACGCGCAACGCGAGTGGGTGCGTGACTTCTTTTTTCATGAACTGATGCCGCTGCTCACGCCGATCGGCCTGGATCCGGCCCACCCGTTTCCGCGCGTCTTCAACAAGTCGCTGAATTTCATCGTTGAACTGGAAGGGCGCGATGCTTTTGGGCGCAATTCCGGGATTGCCATTGTGCAGGCACCCCGCGTGCTGCCGCGTTTCCTGAAAATGCCGCGCGAGGTGAGCGGCGTGGAGCACGGCTTTGTGTTCCTTTCCTCGATTCTGCATGCGCACGTCGAGGAGTTGTTTGCCGGCATGAAGTCGCTCGGCTGCTATCAGTTCCGCGTGACGCGCGATTCCGATGTCACGGTCGATGATGAAGAGGTCAAAGATCTGCGTGTAGCACTGGAAGGCGAGCTGTCGCAACGCCCGTTCGGGGCTGCGGTACGACTGGAAATCGCCGATAACTGTCCGCCGCATCTGCAGGATTTCCTGCTCAAACAGTTTGAGCTGTCTGAAGCCGATCTCTATCGTGTCAATGGTCCGGTGAATCTGGTGCGCCTGATGCAGGCGCCGGACCAGATCGATCGTCAGGATCTCAAATTCAAACCCTTCATGCGCACTGTTCCGCCGGAGCTCTCCCATCAGCCGGATGTATTCGCCGCAATGCGCCATGGCGATATTCTGTTGCACCATCCGTACCAGAGCTTTACCCCGGTGATCGATTTTCTGCAGCAGGCAGCCAATGATCCGAATGTAGTCGCCATCAAGATGACGATCTATCGCACCGGTACCGAGTCGGTGCTGGTCGAAGCCTTGCTCGATGCCGCGCGCAATGGCAAGGAAGTCACGGTGGTGGTGGAGCTGATGGCGCGCTTTGATGAAGAGGTCAACCTTGGCTGGGCGGCCAAGCTCGAGCGGGCCGGTGCGCACGTGGTGTACGGCGTCTACGGATTCAAGACGCATGCCAAGATGCTGCTGGTGGTGCGGCGCGAGGATGGCCGCTTGCGCCGATATGCGCATGTCGGCACCGGTAACTACCATCCGCGTACCGCCCGCCTGTATACCGATTTCGGACTGATGACCAATGATGAGGACATCACCGATGATATCAACGATGTGTTCATGCAGTTGACTGGTCTGGGACAGGCCGGCAATCACAAGGCTTTGTTGCAATCACCCTTCACCATGCTGTCACGTATCCTGGATGCGCTCGATCGTGAAATCATGCATGCCAAGGCCGGCCGCAAGTCGGTGGTGATCGCCAAGATGAATGCCCTGCTGGAAGAAACCGTGATCAAGAAGCTGTACGAGGCTTCGCAAGCGGGGGTGACTGTGCATCTGATCGTGCGCGGCGTGTGCGCGCTGCGACCCGGCCTGGCCGGCATCTCGGAAAATATTCATGTGCGCTCGATCATCGGCCGTTTCCTCGAGCATCATCGTGTGTTCTATTTCTTCAATGACGGCGCCGAAGATGTCTATCTGTCTTCGGCCGACTGGATGGAGCGCAACCTGCATCGGCGCATCGAAATCGCATTCCCGATCAAAAATCCCAAGCTCAAGCGGCGTGTCGTGCGCGAAAGCCTGCGTTCCTATCTGGTTGATAATGTGCAAGCTTGGGAAATGCAGCCGGATGGCCGCTATCGGCGCAAAACCTCACGTGGCGGCAAACAGCGTTGCGCCCAGGAGATGCTGCTGGCCGAGCTGACTGCGAAAGGACGCAAGGAGGCGTAAATGGATCTGATCCTGTGGCGCCATGCCGAAGCCGAGGAAGGCTGGAACGATCTGCAGCGTGCGCTCACCCCCAAGGGGCGGCGCCAGGCCGAGAAGATGGCCAAATGGCTGTCCCGGCAGTTGCGTGGCAAATCGCTGTGCCTGATCGCCTCGGGCGCCTTGCGCAGCCAGCAGACACTGGCTGCGCTGTCGCAGGACTACCGGATAGAAATTCGTCTGAATCCGGGCGCATCTCCGACGGAGTACCTGAATATCTGTACCGGGCAGGATGGCGAAACCGATGCCGTGATCGTGGTGGGGCACCAGCCTGAAATCGGCCGGGTCGCCGGGTACCTGCTTACCGGGCGCGATACGGAATGGGCGGTTAAAAAAGGAGCAGTGTGGTGGCTGCGGCCACGCAGGCAGCTTGAGGCAGGATCATCCTACGCGTTGCGAGCCATGGTCACTCCGCAGATGCTGTGAGCTGGCCGATTGCAATAAAAAACCGGGCTTTCATGAATCCCGGTTTTTTATTGCAGGTACACCTTGCGATCAGGGCGCCAAAGCCAGTTCAAGGCTGGCTCGATAGTGGCGATTCGCCTCGCTGTTGCGCTCGAGCTGCTCGCACAGCTGGCCAAGTTCGGCATGTGCCACGGCGGTCGGTTGCACAGCAATGCTGGCTTCCAGGTAATTCTGCGCCTTGCCCCACAGTGTCTTCGCCAGGCACAGTCGGCCCAAGGTCAGCAGCAGCAGGTGATCGTTGGGCTGGCTCGCCAGCCAGCTTTCGGCCTTGGCCAGTTGTTTGGTGAGTGCATCATCTGTCAGGCTCAGGGCACCGTAGCGCTCGATCAACTCACTCGACCAATTGCTATCCAGCGCCGCTTCAATCGCAGTGCGCGCCAGATCCGGCTCGTCCAGGGCCATATAGCTGTCGGCCAATGCCAGCACCAATTGCGCCTGGCTGCGATCTTCTGCCGGCAGCCGGCGCCACCATTCGTTCAGTTCTTTCAGGCTCATTTGCTGCTGGCGCAATTTCTGCAGGCAGGCATGACTGTGCAGGCGACGGAATTGCTCGTCATCGAGCGCATCGGCACGCACCAGTTGCTCGACCAGCTTGAGAACGGCATCCGGGTTACCCTCGGCCTGGCGCAGGCGCAACTCCAGCCGCATTGCGGCAGTCAGCTTGGGAGAAATGGCCCGCACCTGCTCCAACGCACTGTTGGCCTCGGTATAGCGGCGCTCGTCCAGGTACAGTTCGGCCATGGTCATGGCGCTGGCCAGATCGGCAGTACCAAGTCGCTGGCGCAAGGTTTCGAAATGCTGGTCGCGACGTTCGAAGTCGCGAATCATGTGCGCGGCACGGGCTGCCAGCAGGGCATTGACCGCGAATGATTCATTGTTGCGGCTGGCCGCCATGGCTTCGCCGGCCAGTTTTTCTGCGCGCTGGTAACGGCCTTCGGCAAAGGCAATGTGGGCATCGCGTTCCATTTTCAGGCAAGCGTTGGCTTGCTTGCGGCTGCGCCAGGCACGCACCCGGCCGGGCAGACCGGTGAGCTCTGCCAGGATGCGTGTGACGAAATAGAGCAGTGCCACGAATACTGCCAGGACAATGATGAATACATTGAGCGAAAGCTCGATGCGCCACGGCGGTAAAAAGAGCAGCGCATAGCCGGTGTTGACCTGGGCGAACAGCGTCAGGCCAACCGCGAGCGAGAATAGTCCGATGAGCCACAGCAACGTCTTCACGGTTTGGCCCTCTCGACAACATTGCGCGCATTGCGCACCGCACCCAGGCTGCCGGCCAGATCGGGCAGCTTCAAGACCATGGGTTGATCGATCAGCTGGGCAATCAGATTTTGCGTCGTGACGGTTTCGGGTGAGCGCGGGTCAAAATGCTGGCGCAGCTGGCTTTGCACGGTCTTGAGGTCGGCCAGGTAGGTGGCCTGGTCGCGCAGCAGCAGTGCATTGCGTGCATTCATCAGTCGTAATTTCAGGTTTTCGCGCACGAAGAAGGCTTGTTCGGGTGAGAGCAGCAAGGCATCCGGACGGTCCATGCGGCGGATCTGGATCAGTTGCTTGAGCTCATGCCAGACCTCGGCAGCCAGGCGCGCCAGCGTGTCGCCTTCCACTTTGGGGGCGGGCTTGGGTGGTTCGCGATAGCTGTCAATCGACATGGGCACCTTGCTGATCATGCCGGCGATCTGGTCCAGCTTGAGTGAGATCGCAAAAACATCATAGGCAGGCAAGGCCTTGAGCGTATCGGTGTCCTTGGCGATCGCCTGGCGCAGGCTGATCAACTCCGGGCGGTTGAGCCGCGCGAGTTTGTAATCGACATCCGCCAGTGTGGACAATGCTGCCGGGGTGTTGCCAGTCAGCTGCAATTGCTGGCTGGTAAACGTGAGGATCTGCTCGATTTCGGACAAAGTGCGTGCGGCATCCGAGCGGGTCAGTGCTTCGTACATCGCTCCCAATGCCTGTTGCTGGCCCTGCGTTTCCGCCTGATGCGCCTCAAGCAGTGCAAAACGGGCTTCCAGCGCCTTTTGTTGTTCCAGTGCGGCTTGCTGCATTTCCTGTGTGCGCTGGCGTGCTTCGCTGCTGACAGACTGGCTGCGTTGCAATTCCTTTTGCAGTGCCTGCACCGTGCGGAACTGATAGAACCCAAAGCCGGCGGCCACGAGCAGCGCGAGTGTGGAGACCAGCAGTGCGGGTTGCGGCCGGAAGCGGTTCGGTGCTGCGGCCGGTTTGAGCACGGCGGAAAGCGATTCTTGGGAATTATCCTGCATCATGCGTATTCTTCGCGGTATTCGGCCCGGTTTGGCGCGAGCCGAAATGGTTGACAATGGTTTCCGTGATTCCGCTATCACCCACGGCGGTCAGGCAGGTCTGCCGTGCGCCCTGGTCATGCAGGGCCGTGATGATTCGCGGATGCGGAGCGAAATACAATAATGATTGTAGCTGCTCAAGCGTTGCGCCTCTACCCAAGTCAAACAGGTATTGCACGGCTTCCGAGCTGGAAATGATCACGCCAGCGCAGCCGGCAGCCAGTTGTGCTTGCAGGTAGGCGTGATCGAATGCGGGCGGCAGGCGGCGGTAGGCGGCCACCCGGGTCAGGCGGGCGCCGCGTGCCAGCAGCGTTTCGGGCAGGGTTTCCCGGCCACCGTCACCCTGGAACAGCACCACATTTTTGCCGGCAAGCGCCTGCATGGCGGGCAATTGCAGCAGACCGTCGCTATCAAATTGGCTGGTTGGCGCGATGATGTGCGGCAAGCCAAGCGCACGGGCTTTGAGAGCACTGCCCGGCCCCATCACTGCCGCTGCGAGATGATGTGGCCACTGCCCGTGCAACCGGCCCATGACGGCATCCAGTGCAGAGGGGCTGACAAATACGGCGATGTCGAACTCGGATAATCGTTCCAGCGCATCAGCCAGTGGCGCGGAATCGAGTGGCGGGGCGATTTCCAGCAAGGGCAGGGCCAGCACCTCGGCGCCGGCATTGCTCAGCAGGGTGATCAGTGCAGCCGCCTGGTTGCTTGGCCGAGTGACCCACAATCGCAGTCCATGCAGTGGTTGATCAGTCATGCCAGCCTCTGCAGCACGGAAGCCGCGCCTTCGGTCAGCAACAGTTCGGCCACCTTCAATCCCAGGCCCTCTGCACCGGCGCGCGAGCCGCTACCCTGCGCGTGGATCATGTCCTGTCCGTTCGGGAGTGCCACGAAGGCCGACAGTTGCAGCATGCCGTCGTCATCAGTGCAGAAGCCGCCCAGCGGCAACTGGCAGGAGCCGCCCAGCCGGCGCGACAGCGCGCGTTCGGCGCTGACACAGGCGGCCGTCGCCGGGTGATTGAGCGGTGCCAGCAGCTCGTGCAGGTCTTGCCGGTCCGCGCGGATTTCAATGCCGAGCGCACCCTGCCCGGGGGCGGGCAGACTATCGGTGACGGCCAAATATTCGCAGATACGGTTTTCCAGTCCCAGGCGCTTGAGACCGGCGGCTGCCAGCACGATGCCGGCGTACTGGCCCGCATCGAGCTTGGAGAGTCGTGTGCCGACATTGCCGCGCAAGGGCTGGATATCCAGATGCGGAAATCGGGCGCGCAACTGGCTTTCCCGGCGCAGGCTGGAAGTGCCGACAATGGCGCCGACGGGCAGTTCGGCCAGGCTGGCATGGTGGTTGGAGACAAAGGCATCGCGCGGATCTTCGCGTTCGCAGATTGCTGCCAGCGTGAGTTCCGGCGGCAGTTGCATCGGTACATCCTTCATCGAATGCACAGCCAGGTCGGCGCGACCATCCAGCAGGGCCTGTTCCAGCTCCTTGACGAACAACCCTTTGCCGCCGATCTTGTTCAGGGTCACGTCCAGAATCCGGTCGCCTTGCGTGGTCATGCCAAGCAGTTCGATGACCATGTCCGGATAGCGTTGCTGCAATCTGGCCTGAATGTGCCGGGCTTGCCACAGGGCAAGCGGGCTTTCACGCGTGGCAATGACAAGACGACCAGGCAGGGACACGGCAGGCTCCGAAATGCAATTGATAATGGATTCTAGCATGGAGAGACAATTGGGCCGGGTGGCGGCTTTTGGTTGACGGCCTGATCAGGTAAAATCCGCGCCAATTCAATTACTTCCATTGCGGGGCGCCTTGCGCCCCGCTGCTTTTGCAGGATTTGCCATGACCGAGAACATCCAGGCCGAACTCAGCGACGTCGAGAAGAAACAGGCCCACGAGAACAAGAAGCTGACCAAAGGGTTGCGCCACGCCGTGGGCGATGCGATCAACGATTTCAACATGATCGAGGAGGGCGACCGGGTGATGGTCTGCCTTTCGGGCGGCAAGGATAGCTTCGTCATGCTCGATATCCTGCGTGGCCTGCAGAAATCCGCGCCGATCGATTTCAGTATTGTCGCCGTCAACCTCGACCAGAAGCAGCCGGGTTTCCCTGCCGACGTGCTGCCGGCCTATCTGGAGAGCATCGGCGTCGAATACCGCATCATCGAAGAAGACACCTACTCGATCGTCAAGCGCTTGGTGCCGGAGGGCAAAACCACCTGCAGCCTGTGCTCGCGCCTGCGCCGCGGGGTGCTCTACCGTGTGGCCAGCGAGCTGGGCGCGACCAAGATCGCGCTCGGCCATCACCGCGAAGACATTCTGGAAACGCTGTTTCTCAACATGTTCTACGGCGGCAAGCTCAAGGCCATGCCGCCGAAACTGGTCACGGACGATGGCCGGCATATCGTGATTCGTCCGCTGGCCTATTGCCGCGAAAAGGATATCAAGCGCTACGCCGAGTGGAAGCAGTTCCCGATCATCCCGTGCAACCTGTGTGGTTCGCAGCCGAACCTGCAGCGCGCCGTGGTGGGCGAGATGATCGAAGACTGGGATCGCCGCTTCCCGGGGCGGGTGGAAACCATGATGAAGGCACTGTGCAACGTGGTGCCCTCGCACCTGGCTGATACCAAGATTTACGATTTTGCCAATCTGCGCGCCGATGGCGTGGCGCGCGAGGATGGCGACAAGGCCTTTGATCGCGAAAACTTCAGCGAGCCGAGCCGTGTTTCGATTCTGGCCAGCCGCCCGGAAAAGATGCATGGCAACGAATGCGGGAGCGCCGCCTGATGCTATTTCGCAGCAAGCGCTACAGCCCGGGTGCCGTGGGGGAGATCGTGATCGACATCTCCGAGGAAGGCGGCATCCGCAAGCTGCATTTCGGTCAGGACGATACGCAAAGTGCGATGCGCGTGAATGATCCGACCGAACTGGTGCTGGCCTATTCGCGCTGCATGTTCGGTTTTCTGCTGTTTGCCGAGGCGCCACGCGAGGCTTTGCTGATTGGTCTGGGCGGCGGTTCGATTCCGAAATGGATGCACGAATACCTGCCGCAGGCCCGGCTGACCTGCGTCGAACTGCATGCGCAGGTGGTGAATGTGGCGCGCAGCATGTTTCACCTGCCCGAAGATGATGAGCGCTTGTCGGTGGTGGTGGGTGATGGTGCGGCGCATGTCTGGCAGATGCCGGAAGATTCGGTCGACCTGATCATGATGGATGCCTATTCCGCCACCGGCATCGCGCCGCCCTTGGCCACCACCGATTTCTTTGCCGCGTGCCGCGACCGGCTTACGGAAGAAGGTGTACTGGCCGTGAATCTGTGGGGATCGGACAAGCGCTTCGGCGAATACTGCCAGCGTCTGTCCAATGTCTTTGACGGGCGTGTCATCTGCCTGCCGGCGCGACAAAAGGGCAATGTGATTGCCTTCGGTTTCCGGCGCAGCCAGAACAACCCGCAATGGAAATCCCTGATTGAGCGCGCCGACAAGCTCAAGGCGGAGCTCGGTCTGGAATTCGACGAATTTGTCGCCGATCTGGCGCGCATGAATCCCCATAACGATCGACGGCTGTTCCTCTAGGCTCTGTTGACATTTGATTAATTTTTACGCGGTTGGGGTCTTTTGCTCCAGTACCAGGCATTTCCCAGGCCGCGGTACGGGTACCGCAAGTGGGAAATAACGCCGTAATGGAGCAAAAGACCCAGCCGCCCGAAGGGCAAGTCCGCCAATCTTGCCGGATGCTTTGTCGCCAATGCTTGCAATACACCGGTATTGCTTGCGCTTGGCTTCTCGCTCCGGCAAGTTGGCGGGCTTGCGTAAAAAACAATCAAATGTCAACAGAGCCTAGCGCGGGAGCGCGAACCGGAAACTGGCAGCCCGCCGCCTTTTTGTCCGGCAGGGATGATGGCGGCGGCGCTCTGTCGTATACTTCAGGCCAGAGGATAGCCGGTTGTAGTTGCCCGGCTTCGGGGTAGTCTGCCCGCCGGGTCGGCCCCCGCCAAAAAAATTGCAGGATAAGCTTATGCTCGACAGAGACGGATATCGTCCGAATGTCGGCATCATCATCATCAACCGCCAGAACCAGGTGTTCTGGGGCAAGCGGGTGCGCGAGCACTCCTGGCAGTTTCCGCAAGGCGGTATCAAGCAGGGTGAGACACCCGAGCAGGCGATGTATCGTGAATTGATGGAAGAGGTGGGTCTGTCACCTGACCATGTCCAGATCATCGGCCGTACGCGGGACTGGTTGAGATACGATGTGCCGACCAACTGGGTGCGGCGTGAATGGCGCGGCACCTACAAGGGCCAGAAGCAGATCTGGTTTCTTTTGCGATTGACCGGTCGTGACAGCGATGTGTGCCTGCGCCGTACCAGTCATCCCGAATTCGATGCCTGGCGCTGGAGCGATTACTGGGCGCCACTGGAAACCGTGATCGAATTCAAGCGCAGTGTTTACGAGCTGGCGCTGGCCGAACTGGTACGTTTTCTGGATCATGTGCCGTCGCGCCCGACGCGACGTGTCATTTCGCATCGCAGCTGAACGTGACCGGCTTCGTCCACACCGTTTCCTCGCTGGACAAGGCTGAGCGCAAGACCAGCCTTGTCCACTGGAAATCGCTGGCTGCATTCAATGTCTTCCGCCTGCTCAGCGTGGTAGCACTGCTGGCAGGCGGTTTCGCTTTCCCTTCCCAATCTTTCCTGTCGCTGCGCAGCCTGCCGCTGTTCCTGTCGATCTGCGCGGTCTATGCACTGCTTGCCCTGGTATTTACCGTGGGTATCGCCCGGCGCCGGCCAGTGCTCGATACCCAACTCGCGATCCATGTGGCGGTCGATGTTGCCTTCATCGTCACGATCATGTTCATGATGGGGGGGCTCAAAAGCGGCCTGGGGCTGCTGCTGTTGCCCTACCTGGCCGCTGCCGGGTTGATCGCGCGTGGCCGCATGACGCTGTTTCATGCCGCACTGGCCACGATTGCTCTGCTGACCGAAGAGATCTTCCAGTTCCTGAACAGCGGGCTGTCGGATTATGACTTCACGACGCCGGCCCTGCTGTGCGTGGCCTGTTTTGCCGTGGCTTGGGTGGCCCACCGGCTGGCGCGCTATGCACAGGAAAGCCAGAAGCTGGCCGAGCAGCGCCGGGTTGATCTGGCCAAATTGGACCAGCTCAACCAGCGTATTCTCGAAGATGTTTCCGATGGCGTGCTGGTGGTGGACGATCAAGGGCGTTTGCGCCAGACCAATCCGCAGGCGGTTCGTCTGATCGGGCAACGTCCGGCGCCAGCCGTGGAGCTGGCCACGATCTTGCCGGCGCTGGCGATCGAGCTCAAAACCTGGCGGGATAACCCGCGTTACATGCCGCGCCTGGTGCCGTCGGAGCGGACCAACAAGCTGGTGAG
Source organism: Formivibrio sp. oc-25 (assembly GCF_055810895.1). NCBI lineage: Bacteria > Pseudomonadati > Pseudomonadota > Betaproteobacteria > Neisseriales > Chitinibacteraceae > Formivibrio > Formivibrio sp. oc-25. The sequence continues at coordinate 82,051 of NZ_JBVVOL010000006.1, forward strand.
GCCGCGCTTTATTGCTCTATCGGAAGATTTTTCCGGCGCCGTGCTGATCTATCTGGAAGACATGGACCGTTTGCGGCGTGAATCGCAGCAGGTCAAGCTTGCCGCACTCGGGCGCTTGACTGCGAATCTGGCGCATGAAATTCGCAACCCGCTCAGCGCGATCAGCCATGCCGCGCAGATTCTGGGAGAGGAATCGCGCGATCCACTGATCGACAAGCTCACGCGCATCATCGGTGACAATGCCTTGCGGCTGGAACGCATGGTCAAGGAGGTGCTGGAGCTCAACCGGCGTGATCGCGTCCACATGACCGAGATCGACTTGAGTGACTGGCTTGCCCGCTTTCTCGAAGAGTTCATCCAGGTGGAAAAAATCCCGGCAGTTGTCGGGATAGCCTGCCCTGAGCAGGTAAGGATCCGTTTCGATCCGGGACATCTGCACCAGGTTTTGTGGAATATCGTGCGCAATGGCTGGCGCTATTGCAGCAAGCGCGATGGCAGTTTGCGCCTGGAAGTGCGCAGGTTGCACGAATGCTGGGTACTGGATGTCTGCAATGATGGCCCGCCGGTGCCGGAAGATGCCCAGACCCAATTGTTCGAGCCCTTTTTCACTACCGAGGCCAAAGGTACCGGGCTTGGCCTGTATATCGCGCGCGAAATCTGCCAGGCGAATGCCGCGCAGATCGAATATCTGCCACCACAACAGGGTGGTGTCTGCTTCCGTCTGAGTTTCGGGATGAATGATGGCCAGAAAACCGACTAGATCCGCACGCCGGGCGCTGGTGGTCGACGATGAGGTCGATCTTGCCGACCTGCTGGAATTGACCTTGTTGCGCATGGGGCTGGAGGTCGACAAGGCCCACAGCGTATCTGCGGCCCGCCAGTTGCTGAACAGTAACGCCTACGATCTGTGTCTGACCGATATGCGCATGCCTGATGGCGAGGGACTGGAAATCGTGCGACATATCCAGCAACGCGAACTGGATGTGCCGGTCGCCGTTATCACGGCGTATGGCAGCACCGAAAATGCCGTGGCCGCACTCAAGGCCGGTGCTTTTGATTACCTGGCCAAACCGGTATCGCTTGAGCAGTTGCGCACACTGGTCAAATCCGCCTTGCGACTGGATGGCGATGCGGCTACCGCAGTGCCTGCGCCGGAAAGTGGCACCTTGCTGCTGGGGCAATCTCCGGCCTTGCGGCAGGTGCTGGAACTGATCGACAAGCTTGCGCGCAGCCAGGCACCGGTCTACGTCACGGGCGAATCAGGCTCTGGCAAGGAGCGTGCTGCCCGCATGATCCACGCCAAATCCAGTCGTTCGGCCAAACCGTTTGTGGCGGTGAACTGCGGGGCGATTCCGGAAAATCTGATGGAAAGCGAATTCTTCGGTTATCGCAAGGGTGCGTTTACCGGTGCCACCGAGGATCGCGACGGTTTCTTCCAGGCCGCCCACGGCGGCACGCTGTTTCTGGATGAGGTGGCGGATTTGCCGTTGGCGATGCAGGTCAAGCTGTTGCGTGCCATCCAGGAACGCAAGGTTCGCAAGGTTGGTGCAACCTCGGAGGACGATGTGGATGTGCGCATCATCTCGGCCACGCACCGCAACCTGGCGCAATGCGTCGAGGCTGGCAGTTTCCGGCAGGATTTGTTCTATCGGCTCAATGTCATCGAACTCAAGATGCCGCCCTTGCGCGAGATGGGGGACGATATCCTCTTGATTGCCAGGCAGATTCTGGCGCGCCTGGCACAACGCCAGGGTATCGTTGTGCCGCGTTTTTCGGCCGAGGCGGAACTGGCGCTGCAGCGCTATGATTTCCCCGGCAATGTGCGCGAGCTGGAAAACGTGCTGGAGCGCGCATTGGCGCTGTCTGATGGCGAATGCGTCACGCCGGTGGATCTGCAGTTGCAGATCGTGGAGCGCTGCGATATTGCCGAAGGCGAGGCGGGTGAAAAGTATCCGCTGCAGGATTATCTTGATCGGCTGGAGCGCACTGCCATCCTCGAAGCGCTGGAGAAAACCCGTTACAACCGCACCCAGGCCGCGCGCATTCTGGGCGTGACCTTCCGCTCGATGCGCTATCGCATGGAAAGGCTGGGAATTCAATGAATGGCCCGGATGTCATGCGCGTGGATGAGGACGGTTGGATAGCAGGGGTGCGGCGCGTTCCCAGCCCCAACTGCGATGCCCGCCCGGCCGGCGTGCCGGTCGACATGGTCGTTCTGCACAATATCAGCCTGCCGCCGAACGAGTTTGGCGGGCCGGATGTCGAGCGTCTGTTCACCAATACACTCGATGTGACCGCGCATCCGTTTTATGCCGGCCTGCGCGATCTGCGCGTCTCGGCGCATTTTTTGCTGCGGCGTGATGGCGAGCTGGTGCAGTTCGTCTCCTGCAATGAGCGGGCCTGGCATGCCGGTATTTCGCGCTGGCAGGGGCGTGAGCGCTGCAATGAATTTTCTATCGGCATCGAGCTGGAAGGCTCCGATTACGTTCCGTTTACCGAAATCCAGTACGCCCGGCTGGAAGCGCTGCTGCAAGCGTTGCGCCAGCGTTATCCGCTGCAGCACCTGGTCGGCCACAACGATATTGCCCCACAGCGCAAAACCGATCCTGGCCCGTTCTTTGACTGGGGTCGGGTGCCGACTGCCTGAAAAAAATCGCGCCACCCGATTCGGGATGGCGCGATTTTGTTTTCAGGCCAATGCCTGTATCAGGCCGTGGTTTCGGCCGTGGGCAACGCCTGCGGCCGGCGGCTGTATTCACGGCTGGCTTCGACCAGCATGCGCGTATATGGATGCATGTCGGTTGCGCCGGCCAGGGTTTCGGTCGATAGCGTTTCCAGGATTTCGCCTTGCTGCATTACCGCCACGCGATCGCACAGGTGTGCAACCACGCCCAGATCGTGTGTCACCAGCAGGTAGGTCAGGCCATCACGCTGGCGCAGGTCAGCGAGCAGGTTCAGGATTTCCGCCTGCACCGATACGTCGAGCGCCGAGGTCGGCTCATCCAGCAGCAACACACGCGGCTCCAGGATCAGCGCGCGGGCGATGGCGATGCGCTGGCGCTGGCCGCCGGAGAGCTGGTGCGGGTAGCGGAAGCGGTAGCTGTCGTTCAGGCCGACCTTGAGCAGGATGGAGTGAATCCGCTCCTGATGGTTGTCCAGGCCGTGGATGGCCATCGGCTCGGTCAGCGCGGTTTCCACGGTATGACGCGGATGCAGCGAACCGTACGGGTCCTGGAACACCATCTGTACATGGCGGCAACGCGCACGGTCGAGCTTGTGCTCCAGCGCCTTGCCGTCAATGCCGAGCTTGCCGTTCCAGTGCGTGTACTGTCCGGCCAGACAGCGCAGCACCGTGGTCTTGCCCGAGCCGGATTCGCCGACCAGGCCGAAAGATTCTCCATCCTTGACGACAAAGCTCACGTCGCGCAGCACATGGTTGGCCTGTGCGCCGTGGCCAAAGGTCAGGTTGAGCGTATCGACTTCGATCATGTTTTTCATGGGTGACTCCTTCATGCCGCCAGCCAGGCGGGATCGCGCTGCAGCACCGGCAGGCGCGTGCGGCGGTGGTCAATGCTGGGCAGCGAGGCCAGCAACCCTTGGGTATACGGATGCTGGGCGTGCTCCAGATCGGCCGCGGCGATCGATTCCACCACGCGTCCGGCGTACATCACCAGTACGCGGTCGCAGAAGGTGCGTACCAGGTTCAGATCGTGGCTGATGAAGATCAGCCCCATATTGTGCTGGCCGACCAGATCATCCAGCACGGAAAGCACCTGCTGGCGCACCGAGACATCGAGTGCGGAAGTCGGTTCGTCGGCGATGATGATCTCCGGGTCGGTGATCATCATCATGGCGATCATGATGCGCTGGCCCATACCGCCCGATACTTCATGCGGATACAGGTTGAACACACGGCGCGGATCGCGGATGCGCACCTTTTCCAGCATGTCGAGCGTGCGCTCGGCGGCTTCGGCCTTGCTGGCCTTGTGGTGGACCAGATAGGCCTCGGCAATCTGCTGGCCGACCCGCATCACCGGGTTGAGCGAGTATTTCGGATCCTGCATGATCATCGAGATGCGCCGGCCACGAATCTGCTGCATTTCCTTGGTGGAAATGTTCAGGAGATCGATATCGCCAAAACGCATGGCCTTGGCCGTGACATTGGCGCTGGCCGGGTGCAGGCGCAGCAGGCTGCGGCCCACCGTGGATTTGCCCGAACCGGATTCGCCGACGATGGCCAGTTTTTCCTGGCCAAGGTTGAACGAGACATTGCGCACGGCATCGGTGATGCGGCCATCGTTGCGGAACTGAACGCGCAGGTCTTCAACTTGAAGCTTGAATTCAGACATGATTGTTTTCCTTATTCGCTGCGCGGATCGAGCACATCGCGCAGACCGTCACCCAGCAGGTTGAAGGCCAGGCTGACCAGCATGATGGCCAAGCCGGGCATGGCCACCAGCCACCAGCATTCGAGCATGTAACGGCGACCGGTCGAGATCATGGCGCCCCATTCCGGCGCCGGTGGCAGCGCGCCCAGCCCCAGGAAGCCCAGACCCGCGGCGGTCAGGATGACGCCGGCCATGTTCATGGTCAGCCGGATCACGACCGAAGACAGACACATCGGCACGATATGGCGCAGGATGATGCGTGTAGACGATGCGCCTTGCAGCTGGACGGCGACCACATAGTCGGCATTGCGCAACTGCAGCGTTTCGGCGCGGGCCAGACGGGCGATCGGCGGCCAGGCAGTCAGCGCGATGGCGATGACGGCGTGGTCCAGTCCCGGTCCGAGTGCGGCAACAAAGGCCATGGCCAGTACCAGGCTCGGGAAAGAGATGAAGATGTCGGTAATGCGCATGAAGATCGTATCGACCTTGCCGCCAAAGTAGCCGGAAATGGTGCCGACTGCCAGGCCGACCGGGCCGACGATCACCGTGACCAGGCTGATCACATACAGCGTGATGCGCGAGCCATACACCAGCCGGCTGAACACATCGCGACCGTATTCATCGGTCCCGAACCAGTGGCTGGCACTGGGCGGCTGCAAGGTGTTGTTGAGATCCTGGATCAGCGGGTTGTGCGAAGCGATCAGCGGGGCGAAGATCGCAATCAGCAACAGCAGCACGACAACGACCAGGCCGGCCACGGATAGCGGGTTGTGAACCAGGCGGCGCAAATTGCGCTGCACGTTCTGGCGCAGGGCCTCGTTGCGCGATTGCGGTTGCATCGATTTCTCGGCGGCCGGCGCGGGCATGAGGGTGGAAACTGGGCTATTCATCAACGTGTCCTCGGATCAAATACCTGATACAGCGCATCGGCCAGCAGGTTGAGTGCAACAAAGATCAGGCCAATCAGCAAGACGCAGCCCATCACGGCGTTCATGTCGCCGAGCAGCAGGCTGCTGGTGAGGTAACTACCAAAGCCAGGCCAGGCAAACACGGTTTCGATCAGCACGGCGCCTTCGAGCAGGTTGCCGTAAGTCAGCGCGACGATGGTCAGCAATTGCACCAGGATGTTGCGGAAAGCATGGCGCCACACCACGGTGCGCTCGGGCAAGCCCTTGACGCGGGCGGTGAGGATGTATTCCTGCGACAGTTGCGCCAGCATGAAAGAGCGTGTCATGCGGCTGATATAGGCGGTGGAGTGCAAGCCCAGAATGCAGGCCGGCAGCGTGATGTGCTTGAGGGAGCTGAAGAAGATGTCCCATTCGCCCGCCAGTACGGAATCGATCAGCATCATGCCGGTAACCGGTTCCAGCAAGCCATCGTAGGCCAGGTCAACCCGACCAGCACCGCCTGCCCAGCCAAGCCAGGCGTAGAAAATGATCAGCCCCATCATCCCGAACCAGAATACAGGCGTGGAATAGCCAAACAGGCTGATCACGCGCACGACATGATCGCCCAGGCGGCCGCGACGGGTGGCAGCATACACGCCGAGCGGAATGCCGATGAAGATGCCGAGCGTAATGGCGAAGGTTGCCAGTTCGATGGTGGCGGGGAACACGCGGCGGATGTCATCCATGACCGGCAGGCCGGTCAGCAGTGCATTGCCCAGGTCACCATGCAGCAGATCGCGCAGGTAGTAGCCAAACTGCACATACAGCGGGCGATCCAGTCCCATGCGCTGGAAAACCTGGTCATAGGTCGACTGGTCGGCATCCGGGCCGACAACGGCCAGTACCGGATCGAGCGGCATCACGCGGCCGATGAAGAAAGTCAGTGTCAACAGGCCCAGCAGCGTTAACGCTACGGTACCTAGTCGGCGCCCGAGTTGCCGCAGCTTGTCTGGCGATAGCTGCAAATTTGAAACTGCCATGTGTCAATCTCCGGAAAAACTTTAAATACAGCCCGCCGGAGCGAGGCGAGGAGGGGAACCTCGCCCCGGCGGTCTGCATCAGCGCTGCTTGTAAACTTCGCGGAAGCGGGTGGTGGCAGACGGGTGGCTGATGTGGTTGCGGATATCCTTGCGCAACACTTCAGTTTCAATCATCTGCGAGATCGGCATGATCGCGCCCACTTCTTTGTCGTAAATCTTCTGCGCATCCTGGTAGAGCGTGATCTGCTTGAGCGGATCCTTTTCCACTTCGGCTTTTTCAATGATCTGGTTCAGTTCCGGCACGAAGAACGAGGTGCGCCAGCCCTGGAAGTTGCTCAACTTGGCTTCATCGCTGTTGTTCGGGTTGTAGGCCAGTGCGCGCAGGCTGGAGTGCGGATGCGGCTCGGCACCGCCACCGCCGCGACCCACGATCATTTCAAATTTGCGATCGCGCATCGCCCCGTAGATCTGGTTGCCGGTGCCCGAGATCACGCTGGCTTCGATGCCGGCCTGGGCGAGCGTTGCCTGGATATTGGTCGCGATATTGATGAATGGCGGATCAGACAGTACGCGCAAGGTGGTCTTGAAGCCTTGCGGGAAACCGGCTTCGGCCAGCAGTTTCTTGGCCGCAGCCACATCCAGCTTGTAACCCGGATTCTGCAAGGTTGCTGGCAGGCCCATCTGCACCGGACGCTGGTGGTAAACACCATAGTTCGGCATGACGGTCTTGTTGATGCCGTCGTAGTCGATCAGGCTGCGGATGGCCTGGCGCACGCGCTTGTCGGCAAACTTCGGATCTTTCATGCTGACGGCGAGGTAGTAGAGCGTGCCGCGCTTGACCGATTCGATCTCGACATTCTTGTTGCCTTTCATGGCCTCGATATCGGGCACCGACATGCCGATGGCCAGGTCGATATCGCCACGGTCGATCATCAGGCGCATCGATTGCGATTCGGTCATGTGACGCACCACCACGCGCCGCAGTTTCGGTGCGCCACGCCAGTAGGTCTCGTTGCGACTCATCAGCAGCGAATCCTTGGCACGCCAGGTATCGAGCTTGAAGGCGCCGGAGCCGGCGGCATTGGTGGTCAGCCAGGCATTGCCCATGTCGCCGTCTTTGTCGTGCTCCATGACGGCCTTGCGGTCAAGAATAAAAGCGCTGGGCGAAGCGCCCAGCGTGTAAAGCACGAGCTTCGGGTCGGTCGGCTCGGGCAATTCCAAAACGAAGGTGTTGGCATCCGTGGCGCGCAGGTTTTTTTCGGCGTTCTGCGCGGTGAAACCGTAGGATTTCCAGGTGGTGGCGAGCGCCATGTTGAGTTTGAGCACGCGCTGGAACGACCAGGCTACATCCTCGGCGGTTAGCGGATTGCCGGATTGAAACTTCACGCCCTTGCGGATATTGAAGGTAATGGTGCGGCCGTCATCGCTGATCTTCCAGCTCTCGGCCAGCGCCGGGACCAGCTTGCTTGGATCCTTGGCATCCAGTTCGACCAGCATGTCATACAGGTTGGCGCCGATGGTGGCCACATCCAGACCGGTAGCTGCAGCTGGGTCGAGCGAGAGCAGGTTGTTCATGCTCATGCCGATGATCAGCTGATCGGGCGGGGTGGCGGCATGCACAGCGGCATACGGCGTTGCGGTAAGTGCCAGTGCCAGTACACAGGCCTTGAGCGACGTACGGATTTTCATTGACTGACTCCTCTTCTTCCAGGTTGTCCGGCCGCAGGTTCTGCTGCCTGCTTGCTGGCCGGGAAATGAGCGTCCACATCGGGATGCCCGTATCTCTCTATTCGTTTAGTAGGTTTCCACCGTGTGGTCGGCGATATAGTCGAAGTTGATGTCTTCGCCCAGGCCCGGTCGGGTCGGCAAGTGGACATAACCTTCGTCGTCCATCGGGTCAACCAGGCTGTTCAGGTAAGCAGGCGGCTGGTCGTAATCCAGGAACGGATGCAGCAGGCCGCGTTCGTACCAGTCGCAATTCTTGATGGCGCCCACCACATTCAGATTGGGCGCGCCGTTGCCATGCACTTCACAGTTCATGCCGAACGATTCGGCCAGATGCGCCACCTTCAGGCAGGCGCCAATGCCGCCTACGCCCGGTGCGCCGGCGCGCAGGATGTCGCAGACATTGTTCTTGACCCAGCTGGCGCGGCTGAGGAACTTGCCCGGCAGCGATTCCGGCCCCAGGATCGGAATATCGAGCTGCGCGGCCAGCCAGGCATACGATTCGGCCGATTCTTCTTCCATCGGTTCTTCAAACCAGGTGAAGTTGAGTTTCTCCAGTTCACGGCCGATGTAGAGCGCTTCGGTACGGCTGTACCAGTGATAACCATCGAGCATCAGTGCAATATCCGGGCCGACGGCTTCGCGCACGGCGGCACAGGCCTGTACATCCATCTTGGGGTTGGGCGCGAACGAAATCGGCGGCATCCACGTATGCAGCTTGATCGCCTTGTAACCGCGCTTGACCAGTTTTTCGGCGAACTGTGCGTATTCATCCGGAGTGGAAAGCCCGCCGGGCAGATCGTCGCCGCACATGGTGCTGCCGTAGGCCAGGATCTTGTCGCGATAGCCGCCAATCAGCTTGTGGACTGGCATATTGAGCTTGCGCCCCACCAAATCCCACATGGCGTGTTCAATGATGGCCAGCGCGCGATCGGTGAGCTGGCCGGCGCTGCCACGCTGCCAGTGCGCCAGCTCATGCCACAGGCGTTCGCGGTCAAACGCGTTTTGCCCGATCAATACCTTGCGTGCGAATGATTCGATAACGTGCGAGCGAATCACTTCCTGCGGGCCAAATGCATAGCCTTCGGTGCCATCGTCGGCACGGATGCGCAGCATGGCTTGCTTGACTTCCTTTTCCGGACCCGGGTGGGCATGGCCGGCGGTATCGCGGGCAATGCGTGCCGGGTAGGTAAATACGTCTACCGAGATTTTCTCGATCTTCATTGTGGGGCTCTCCGTCCGTCTTGATGTATGTTGTCATACGTGTAGCCATTTTATGAATGCTACATTTGCGATGTCAATCCTGTTTTTTATTTTTGCTAAAAATTGAGATTAACTATATGAATTTAATGAATAAATAATTTTACTTTGGATGGATATTATTGGTGATTGGTGAATTTTGTTGAGATGTGCTTGGGGGTGGATGTATTATGTCGTCATACAAGATGACAGTTTGACGCAGCTGGTGTCTACTTCACGTCAGGATAAAACATGGAAATGCAGATCATGCGGCGGCGGGAAACCTTGAGTGGCAAGATCATCCGGGTCGTTTCGGAGCGTATCGAAGCGGGCCAGTATCACATTGGCGATCGCCTGCCGAGCGAGCAGGATATGATCGAGGAGTTCGGCGTGAGCCGGACGGTGGTGCGCGAGGCGATTGCCAATCTCAAGGCCAATGGCGTGGTCAATACCGTGCAGGGGCTGGGTGCCTTTGTTGTGCGGCCGGATCGGCCCAGCACCTTTCAGATCGAGGAAGCAGCGAATCTGACCGTGGCGCAGGAGATGCTGCGGGTGCTGGAATTACGCTTTGCCCTGGAATGCGAGGCGGTAGCACTGGCTGCCATGCGCCGCAGCGAAGCCCAGCTCGCCACTATGCGCAAGACCATGGACGATATGGCGCAGATCGCAGCAAGCGAAGGTGAGCAGACTGAAATCGGCGAAAAGGCCGCCTTGGCGGATATCGCGTTTCACCGCGCGATTGCCGATGCCACCGGCAACCCGCATTTCCTGCGTCTTTTCAATCATCTGGGTGAATACATGCTCTCGCGCAGCCGCATGCAGACCTTCAAGTTCGGTGGCGGTTCGGTCAAGGAATATCTGGCGCGCACGCTGGCCGAGCATGACCGCATCTATCAGGCCATTGCCGCACAGGATGCCGATACCGCCCGTGCCGCCTTGCGCCTGCATCTGGCGGGCAGTCGGGATCGGCTGCAGCGCAGAATCAACAATTTCACGACGCCCTGATGGAGTTGGGCTAACTGTTGTGGATGGCTTTAAAAACAATAAAAAATGCCCGACTCTGCGCAGTCGGGCAAAACAGCAACACAACAGTCAAATATCTTCCAGTTAACGAGGAAGCTGTCAGAAATCAGCCATTGGTGTTGCCTGGGTCGAACCTTATTTGCTTTCCTTTTTGACTTCCGCAGCCGTCTTGGATAGTTCGGCGAAATCGGCCTGCATCTTGGCAAAGAACTTCATGCTGTCTTCGGGGGTGGTGTAGCGAACCGGCAGACCAATCTTTTCCATGTCCTTTATATAGGCAGGATCAGCGGCCACCTCCTTGGCAACTTGCGTGAAGCGCTCACGAATTTCCTTCGGGGTTCCTTTGGTGAAATGGAATCCATACAGGAAGGGTGGGTAGGTGAAGGAAACGCCCTGCTCGGTATAGGTTGGAACCTGCGGCGCATTGGGGGTGCGTTTTTCGGAAGGAACGCCCAGTACATTGAAATCGCCATTGTCGATATAAGCCTGTGTGCCGGCGGTTACCTTGGGCATGATGTCAATAAAGCCGCCAAGCAATGCCGTTACCTTTTCCGAATCGCCGCCAACGTCAACCAGGTTGAATTTTACACCCGTGTCTTTCTGGAATTTGAGCAGAAGGTAATACGATGTGGCGCCATACTCGGTTGCGGCTTTGAGCTTGCCGGGGTTGGCCTTGGCTTTTTCAATGAGATCCTTGGCGTTTTTTATGCCGGACTTTCCTTGGGTGAAGAACGCCATTGAGCCATCTTCGACCATGGCTGGGCCGGTATCAAAGCCATCATAGGAGTAGGGGGCGGTTCGCGTCAGGTAGTTGCTGACCAGACTGTTGTGGAAGTACAGAACCTTGTAGCCGTCAGGATTGGCTTCGTGAACCATCTTTGACCCGTTATACCCGCCAGCACCCTTGACGTTCACAATCACGACTGGCTTGCCGAATTTCTTTTGCGCGTACTTGGCAAAGGTGCGCGCGCCCAAGTCGGTACCACCCCCTGCTGCAGCCGGTACATATATTTCGATTGCTTTTTTGGGGTAGTCCACGGCTGCATGGAGTTGGATGGTGCTCAGACTGACCAGGGCTGTCATCACGCAAGTGCTCAAAATCTTGGCTTTCATATTACTTCTCCTCATATTTGAATAAATACTGCAAACAACATGAAAAACCAGCGTCTACTGCTACTGCCAATTTGCGATGAATGACTGCGCATGCGATGCGCAATCATTCATCGCCGTACAGTCTTACGGGCGCTTGCCAATCTCGACCTGCTCACGCGTCCACTCGGTAACTTTTTCCGTCAGCGTCAAACCCAGGCCGGGTCGGGTCGGAACGATCATGCTGCCATCCTTTACTTCCAGCCGTTCGTTGAAAAGCGGTTCCAGCCATTCGAAATGCTCGACCCAGGGTTCGGTCGGGTAGGTGGCGGCCAGATGCACATGCAGCTCCATGGCGAAATGCGGGGCGAGCATCAGGCCGGCGTGGTTGGCCAGGGTGGCAACCTTCAGGAACGGGGTGATGCCGCCGACTCTTGGGCCATCCGGCATCAGGTAGTCGGCGGCGCGGTGGCGGATCAGCTCGCCGTGTTCGGCGGCACTGGTCAGCATCTCGCCGGTGGCAATCGGGGTGTCGAACTGGGCGGCGAGTGCGGCATGGCCTTCGTAGTCATAGCAATCGAGCGGTTCCTCGATCCAGACCAGATTGAACTGCTCAAAGATGCGGCACATGCGCTGCGCGGTCGGGCGATCCCACTGCTGGTTGGCATCCACCATCAGGGGCACGTTGTCGCCCAGATGCTTGCGGATGGTTTCCACGCGCTTGATGTCGATTGCGCAGTCGGGCTGGCCGACCTTGAGCTTGATGCCGCCGATCCCCTTGGCCAGCGAGGCCGAGGCATTCACGGTGAGTTGATCGAGCGGGGTGTGCAGGAAGCCGCCGGAGGTGTTGTAGCAGCGGACCGAATCGCGCTCGGAGCCCAGCAGTTTCGACAGCGACAGGTTGGCGCGCTTGGCTTTCATGTCCCACAGTGCCACATCGAATGCGCCGATGGCCTGGGTCGACAGGCCGCTGCGACCGACCGAAGCGCCGGCCCAGCACAGCTTGACCCACAGCTTGGCGATGTCGTTCGGATCTTCGCCGATCAGCGCCGGGGCAATTTCCTTGGCGTGCGCAAACTGGCCTGGGCCGCCCGCGCGCTTCGAATAGCTGAAGCCCAGCCCTTTATGGCCGTCAGCGGTTTCGATTTCCACAAACAGCATGGCAATTTCGGTCATTGGTTTCTGGCGGCCGGTGAGAACCTTTGCGTCGCTGATCGGGTTGGCCAATGGTAGATAGCATGAGGAAATCTTGATCCACGCAATCCGGTCGCCGGAAATAATGTCTGTACTCACGATGACTTCTCCTGGGTGTTGATGGTTTCAAGAGTGACGGCACGGAAACGACCGGCTCTCAATGTCTTTTGTAAATGACAGCGCTGTCAATTTATCATCGTTGCGCAATGGGATAAATATTTATTTGTTTTATAAATGCTTTTAAATATGCAAATATGGAATATTATTTCCATAATATCATTATTTAACAGTGAGTTATCATGAGGAAAAGTTGGAGGTGTGTTTGTGTGAGAGTGTGTGTCTAAAATGATATCGCTGTCATTTTTGCGAGGGCGAGGTAGGTGTCCGCACGTCTGCGCGTGAAGATACGTTGCCGTGAGACGGAACCTGCTAACATCCACAGAACCTTTGTGTATTAGCCGCAAACCGTCTTCAAACATGTCCCAAGCCCCCTCTCGGAAAAGCTCAAATCCATCCATGGAAAAGCCCAGTGCACCGACACTTGACGATGTGGCCCGCGTAAGCGGGTTGTCTCCGATCACGATTTCTCGTGCCTTGCGCAATCCGCATATGGTGCGTCCGCAGACCATCGAGAAGGTCAAGGAAGCTGTCGCGCTGACGGGCTACATTCCCAACATGCTGGCGGGTGGCCTGGCATCCAAACGGAGCCGGCTGATTGCAGCGGTGGTGCCGCAACTCAACAACGCCATGTTCGTGGATACCGTGCAGGGCTTGAGCGATCAGCTGGAAGCGCGTGGCTACCATCTGCTGCTGTGTCTGAGTGGCTATTCCGCGCAGCGGGAAGAAGACGTGGTGTCGGCGATTCTCAGCCGGCGCCCGGATGGTGTGGTGCTGACCGGCATCAATCACTCGCAGCCATTAAGGCAACGGCTGCTGGCTTCCGGTATCCCGGTGGTGGAAACCTGGGATCTGACGCCAACGCCGATAGATATGCTGGTGGGGTTTTCGCATGAAAAGATCGGTATTCAGATTGCCCAATACTTGTACGGCAAAGGCTGTCGCCGCTTCGGTCTGGTCTGGGGAAATGACGAGCGGGCGGCACTGCGACGCAAAGGGCTCCTCGATACCTTGAACAGCCACGGTATCAGCGATGTGCCCGTGCAGACCGTGCCGATTCCTGCCACGTTGCAACTTGGTCGGGATGGCCTGTGCGATTTGCTGGCAACCGGCCAGCAATTTGACGCGATCGTGTGCAGCTCGGATTCGCTGGCACATGGCGTGATGATCGAGGCGGCTGAGCGTGGCCTGAAAGTACCCGAGCAACTGGCCGTGATGGGTTTCGGTGATATGGATTTTTCCAGATGTACTTCGCCGGCGATTTCGACAGTACGCATCGGCAAGCACGAGATCGGCGAGCTGGCTGCCAAGGCATTGCTGGCGAAAATCGAGGGGCAAGCGCTGCCTGAAAGAATATTTGATGTGGGTTTCGAGTTGATCGAGCGCGGCTCGACGTGAGACGGCGTTGCTGGCAACAAACGCATGCCGTAGCGCTAAGAGCCTGTTCACGATCATTTCACCGCAGCGCCAGACAGGAAAAGGGTTAGCCACAAGGCGAACGACGCTGGCAATAACGGGTTATTTCCAAGGCGTTCAACGCAGTGGATGGCCATTTTCCTGCCTGGCCCGGCGGGTTCCGGGCATTGCCGGCAGCCGCCGGCGTTACAAACCGCTTGTGGTACACGTACCACGGCACGGTTTGTGCCTTGGCCTCTATCCGGCACTGCCCAGAACGCTGCGGTGAAATGATCGTGAACAGGCTCTGATACCGTTCATATAAGACTATTCTGGCTACTTTCTCCCGCATGCGGGAGATGGAGAACGATCGGTGGAATAGCTAAATACTCCCCTCGCCCACTCGCGGAAGAGGGGCTGGGGAGCGGGTAAATCGCTACTCAGGTGAACGACGGAGAGGGTGGTAGGGCCTATTCTTTTTCGATCGGCTGGTCGCCGACCAGCAACAGTGCGATATAGAGCAGCAGACGATCGTCGAAGCGCTCAAGATTCAGGTCAGTCAATTCTTCGATGCGCTTGAGACGATAATCGAGCGTGTTGCGGTGGATGCTTAGCGCCTGTGCGGTGGCAAGCGCCTGGGTATCGTTGGCAAACCAGCGTGTCAGGGTTTTGCGGAATACACCGTTGTTGTCGTTCGTGACCAGTTTGGAGAGCGAACGGCGCAACTCTTCGGCTTGCCAGCCGGTCTTCAGACTGTTGAGCAGTACCGGCAGGATCAGGTCCTGGTAGTAGAAAGCCTGGCTTTCCGGGTGACGCTGCTTGCCGACCTGCAGCGTGGTGCGTGCGGTACGGTAAGAACGCGCAATGCCGCCGGGGCCGGGGAAGTAGTGGCCCAGCGCGATACGCATGCCCAGTTTGCTGCTTTCCTTCATGCGCGAAATCAGGGCTTCAATCCGGGTGCGGTGGCGGTCGATTTCGCGTTGATCGTGCGGATTGCGTGTCGGTTTGAGCACAACGATTTCGGTCAGCGAGACCGTGGCGATCAGGTTGTCGCGCTCGGGGGTGGTCAGCAGGGTTTGCAGCTGCTGGATTTCGGTCAGTGCGGCATCGACACCCATGGTGCCGCTGTCGATTTCGATCACGGCGGCGATGCGCGGCATCTTCAGGTTGACGCCCAAGCGCTGTGCCCACTCATCCAGTTCCGGTGAGGTATCGTCCGAGCGGATCAGGTGCAAAACCAATTCTTCGCGCAGACGGCTATCGCGAGCCAGCAAGCGCATCAGCTTGGCCTGCTCCAGCATCATTTCTGCCGTCATCTGCACCAGTTGGCCATAGCGACGGACTTGTGATGGCTTGCCGGTGAGACCAACCACGCCAACGATCTGGCCTTCCAGTCGCAGTGGCAGATTGATGCCGGGGCGCGCACCACGCAGGCGGTCGGTCATCGCATCATCGACTTCCACCGTCTTGCCCTGCAGCAGTGCCTGTTGCGCGCCCTCGTGCAATTCGCCGATTCTGGATGGTTCCCCGCTGCCCACGATGATGCCGTTGGCGTCCATCACGTTGACGTTGTAGTCAATGATGCGCATGGTGCGCGTAACGATTTCCTGAGCGAGCAGGGGATCCAGAAAGGCCATTTTTAGCGCGTCACTTCAATTTTTGCCATCTTTTCGTAGAACTGGACCAGCGCGCAGTGGTCGGCATCGCCCAGCCCGTCGTTGCGCAGGGCTTGCATCATTTCCATCACAACGGAAATCAGCGGCAGCGGTGCGCCCACTTCGTGCGAAGTGTCGAGTACGTTCTGCAGATCCTTGATGTGCAGGTTGATACGGAAGCCCGGGTTGAACTTGCGATCCATTACCAGCGGAGCCTTGGCATCCAGCACGGTGCTGCCAGCCAAGCCGCCACGGATGGCCTTGTACACCAGATCCGGCTCGCAACCGGCCTTGGCGGCCAGAACCAGTGCTTCGGACATGGCAGCAATGTTGATGGCAACGATGGTCTGGTTGCACAGCTTGGCGATGTTGCCGGCGCCGACTTCACCCACGCGCACCACGGAACCGGCCATGGCTTGCAGTACCGGAGCGATCTTGTCGAAGATTTCCTGATTGCCACCCACCATCACGGACAGGGTGCCGTCGATGGCTTTCGGTTCGCCACCGCTTACCGGGCAATCCAGCAGCGCGATGCCCTTCTTTTCCAGTTCGACTGCCAGTTCACGGCTGACCAGCGGAGCGATCGAGCTCATGTCGGCCACGATCAGGCCCGGCTTGCCGCCTTCCACAACACCGCCAGCACCCAGCAATACTTCCTTCACATGCGGCGAATTCGGCAGCATGGTGATGACCAGTTCAACCTGAGCAGCAACTTCTGCAGCGTTATTGGCCGACGTGGCGCCCAGGGCAACCACTTCTGCCACGGCAACCTGGTTGCGATCCAGCACTACCAGCTCATGGCCAGCCTTGATCAGGTTCTTGCTCATGGGCTTGCCCATGATACCCAGTCCGATAAAACCGATTTTCATGTTTGTTTCCTTTCCTTGCTAATTAAACAGCAGATTAGAAATTTGTGCACAAAGCATCATCCGCAGCTGGGCTGCGGATGATGGCAATCAAATCAATCCAGCAAGCCGATTTGCTTGAGGATGCCCTTCAGCTTTTCCACGTTTTCCGGCTTGCAATGCTGCACCGGCTCGATCGGATCGCCTGCTGGCACGCCGATCAGGTTCAGCGCATCCTTGGCCATGGCCGGGAAAGTGCCCAGGCCAAAATTCAGGCGCAGCGGGTTGAGCTTGAACTGGGCAGCCAGTGCGCCCTGGATATCGCCTGCCTTGAATTTTTCGTAGATTTCCACCACCAGCTTCGGTGCGATATTGGCGGTCGTGGCTACGGCACCGTCACCACCATGGGCCAGCGTGCCGTAAATCAGCGTGTCGCGGCCGGCAAATACCTTCATGCCCTTGGGCTTGCCGCGGCGGATGAATTCGGAGGTCAGCGTCATGTCGCCGCTGCTATCCTTGATCGCAACGATATTGTCGATTTCGGCCAGGCGTTCGCACAGATTGGCGGAAATGTTCACGCCGCCGGTACGATCCGGGTTGGTGTAGAGCACGATCGGCAGCTTGGTCGATTTGGCCACGGCCACATAGTGATCGTACATCTCGTTTTCAGTCGGGCTAATATAGAACGGAGTCAGTACGCTCAGCGCCTGGGCACCGAGTGCTTCGGCCATTCGTGCGTGTTCAACGGCTTCGCGCGTGGTGATGGCGCTGGCGCCAACGTATACCGGCACACGGCCAGCGACCTGGTCTACGGTAATTTCCATGACGCGGCGCTTTTGTGCCTGATCCAGCGCGTAAAACTCACCGGCACCACCCAGAACGAAAACACCGTGAACGCCACCGTTGATGACGTGATCGAGCAGACCGCGCAGATTGCTTTCGAGCACATTGCCCTTGGCATCGGTCGGGGTAATCATCGGGGGGACGATGCCATGCATAAAGCCATTGTTTTTCACTTGGACTCTCCAAAAAAGTCGCCAGACAAGGATAGGGTCAAGTAGTTCGTATGCAGCCAGCAGTTGGTGCTGTCACAGCATCCGGACAATGTAAGGGGGGTGTTTGTCCGCTGCTGCGTGATGGATCTGCGATTACTTGATATTCATATAATCGCACAAACAAAAATTTTTACTGCTGGGCTATTGACCTAAAAAAATCGGCCAATAATGTTTTATCTATGTGTAATAGCACTAATTGATACGAGCTTGCTTGGGATTTTGGTGATTTGACATAAGATTTTTACGGCAAGTGCACGTGGCAACACGGGCAAGGATGTTGCAAAAGCAAGAAAAAACCCCACGGCATGGCCATGGGGTTTCACAGAAGCAGTCAGAGGGATAAAGGCTTACTTGCTGCCCTTGCCCACTTCCATCTTCAGCTTGGCCAATTCGTTCAGTTCGGCCTTGATGGCGTCGAAGTTCTTGGAGGCTTCTGCCGGCGAGCGATAGCGTGCGACCACGCCAACCTTGATCAGATCCTTCTGGAAGTCTGGGTCTGCTGCCACTTCCTTGGCCACTTTGTCGAACTTGGCTTGTGCGTCAGCCGGTGTGCCCTTCGGGAAGAACATGGTGAAGGGGTAGGCCGGGTAGGTGAACTTGATGCCTTGCTCGCCAAAAGTCGGGATATCGGCCGCGTTGGAAGGACGCTTTTCCTGCATTACACCCAGCGGAAGCATGTCGCCATTCTTGACGTAATCGGCAGTACCCAGGGTCGATTTCGGCATCAGGTCGATAAAGCCGCCCAGCATGGCGGTAACCTTCTCGGAATCGCTACCCACGTCGATCATGTTGAGTTTGATGCCCAGATCGCGTTGCAGTTTCACCAGCATGAAGTAGGTAAAGGCACCGTATTCGGTGGCGACCTTCAGCTTGCCCGGGTTGGCCTTGGCGGCGTCAACCAGTCCCTTCAGGTTCTTGATACCGCTCTTGGGGCCGGCAAACATGGTCAGGGAGGCATCTTCAACCACTTGCGGGCCTACATCGAAGCCAGTGTGGTCATAGGGCGAGGTGCCCATCAGGTTGGTGGTGACCACGTTGGCGTGGAAATACAGCACCTTGTGGCCATCCGGATTGGCATCGTGTGCGGCCTTGATACCGTTGAAGCCACCAGCACCCTTAACGTTCACGATCACCACCGGCTTGCCGAATTTCTTCTGGGCATACTTGGCAAAAGTGCGGGCGCTCAAGTCGGTATTGCCGCCCGGTGCTGCCGGAATAATCAGTTCAATTGGCTTGGAGGGCTTCCACTCTGCAGCCATGGCACCGCTGCTGGCTACGCCGAAAGCGGCCAAAACGCACAGACCCAAAACGCTTTTTTTCATGGTACTTCTCCTCGTTAAAAAGGCACTGCAAACAAAAAATTTTCTGCCATTCCAGCACCATGCCGGAATGGCAGTCAATGCTTATTAAGCTGCTGCACTGGCTTTCACATGCTTGTGGTGGGCGATCATCGACTTCATGATCGGATAGACCAGAGCCAGAATGGCGGCCAGTAGGAAGCCCAAGGCAATCGGCTTGGTAAAGAAGGCCCAGAAGCTGCCATCAGTGAACATCAGACCGCGACGCAGGTTGGTTTCCACCAGCGGCCCGAGAATAAAGCCAAGGATTGCAGGCGGCATCGGTACCTTGCCCTTGTTCATGGCATAACCAAGCAAGCCAAAGAACAGGATGGACTGGGCATCGAACGGGTTGCTGTTCACGGCAAAGGAACCCACCACGCACAGCACCAGAATCACTGGCAACAGGAAGTGCTTCGGAATCTTCAGCAGTTTCACAAAGATACGCATGCCGAAGAATTCCATGATCAGCATGATCACGTTGGCAACCAGACAGGCAGCAAAGATGCCATAGACGAAATCGGCATTGGTCTTGAACAGCAACGGTCCGGGGGTGAGGCCGTGGATCAGGAAGCCACCCAGCATCATTGCGGTCACGCCGTCACCCGGAATACCTAAGGCCAGCAACGGCACCAGTGCGCCGCCGATGGTGGCGTTGTTGGCTGTTTCGGAGGCGACCACGCCATCAAGAATACCAGTACCAAATTTTTCCGGGGTCTTGGATTGTTTCTTGGCGGCAATGTAGGCCAAGATACCGGAGGTGGAACCACCGATGCCCGGCAGGATACCGATAAAGATACCGATAATGGCGGAGCGCCACATGTTCCATTGCTGGCCCATGAATTCGGCCATGCTGAAGCCGAAGCCCTTGATCTTCTTCAGCGGAATCGGCTCGATGTGCTTGTCGGACGAGAATTCTTCGGCTGCCAGCACGATTTCTGTCACGGCGAACAAACCAATCAGTACCGCCAGCAGGTCAAAGCCGGAACTCAGGTTTTCGATACCCAGGGTGAAACGACGGGCGCCATCGATCGGTGCCAGGCCCACGGTGGCGAAAATCAGGCCGATCATGCCGCTGAGCATGCCCTTGACCATCGAGCCGGAAGCCAGCGCGGCAATCATGGTCAGTGCAAACACGGTAATGGCAAAGTATTCGATCGGCGAGAATTGCAGCGTGAGTTGCGCCAGCGGCGGGGCCAGGAAGATCAGCGCGATGAATGAGATCAGGCCACCCAGGAACGAGAACACCACGCCTGCGCCCAAGGCTTTGCCAGCATCACCTTGCTTGGCCATGGGCGAACCATCGAAACAAGTCGAGATTGATGACGGTGTGCCCGGAATGTTGATCAAGATGGCTGAGATCAGACCACCGGAAATCGCACCGATATAGAGCGATACCAGCAAGGTCATGCCAGCGTTCGGTCCCATGCTGAAGGTAACCGGCAGGAACAGTGCCACTGCCATGGCGGCCGACAGGCCCGGAATCGAGCCGAAGATAATGCCCACGCCCACGCCTAGGATCATGATTCCCAGGTTGGCCAGCGTGAACATGCTCAGTAGTGCTTCAAGAAAGAGTTCCATTGTTCACCCCTTAGTACATCAGCGTATCAAGGATGCCCTGCGGCAGCATCACATTGAAGCCGGTGACGAAAATGTAGTTGATGCTGAAAGCGGCAACCAAGCTGCCCACCAGGTAATAGGCCTGGTGCTTGAGCGTCTTCTGGTTTTTCGGGGCGGCTACATTGAACTGCAGGAAGAGGTACGCCACGGTGGCTGGAACAAAACCGAGCGGTTCAAACAAACCCACAAAACCCAGAATCAGCAGGATGGTCAGTACCACTGCCATATTGTTGGGCTTTTCTTCCTCGGCTTGCTTTGCTGGCTTGGCTGCCGCTTTGCCGGTTTCGCGCTTGAGCTTGTTCAGGCTCATCACGATCAGGATAACGCTCAGCAAACCCGTTATGCCCGCAATCACTTCCGGGAAGAATTTGGGACCTACGCCGGAATCACCGGCAATTTCAATCAGTGAGGTTTGATAAAGGTAAAACCCGGTAAAGACCAGGAATACCACCCCCACAATCAAGTCTCTGTATTTAGTCATCACTACACCTCTTTTCCCTCTTCAGATAAAAAAATGGTCAACACAGCCGTGTTCTTGTTCTTGGATGGCTGTTTTTTTTACGTATGCAAAGCTTTGCCAGCTTCGTAACCTCCTTGTTATAGGTAAGGATCCAAACGTTGCGCAGTATTCAAATAAGTGTCGTTTCGCGTGCCCTTCACACATGCATGTGTATGGCGGCGATTATCTCTGCAGAGTGTCGTTGCCAATTTTTACCGTGGCCGCGATGTTGCGTGCAGCCAATCGGATGTTGTCTGCCGCATTGCCCAGTGCCTCCTGCAAACTGCAGATTTTGTAGAGCACACTGAACACCGCATCAATGCCGTGATCGTGTACGACGCTGACATCGGCAGAGAGTCCGCCGGCGATGCCAATTACCGGAATATTGAAGCGCTTGGCTGCGCGTGCCACGCCAATCGGAGTTTTGCCGTGGATGGTCTGGCTGTCGATGCGACCTTCACCGGTTACCACCAGATCAGCGCCTTGCATGGCTTGCTCTAGTCCGGCAGCCTTCACCACGATTTCAATACCGGGGCGCAGATCGGCTTTCAGGAAAGCCAGCATGGCGGCACCCATGCCACCGCCGGCCCCGGCACCAGGCGTATCGCAAATGTCGATACCGAGATCGCGCTTGATCAGTTCGCAGTAGTGCGCAAGGTTGGCATCCAGTTGCTTGATCATTTCCGGCGTGGCGCCCTTCTGCGGGCCGAATACGGCCGACGCGCCCTTGGGGCCAACCAGCGGGTTGTTGACGTCGCAGGCCACTTCGATTCCACATTGAGCCAGGCGGGTATCCAGCTGGCTGATGTCAATGCGATCCAGTTGATTCAATGTGCCGCCACCAAAGCCGATTTCCTGCCCGTTCGAATCGAGAAAGCGTCCGCCCAATGCCTGCACCATGCCGACACCGCCATCATTGGTGGCGCTGCCGCCAATCCCAAAGATGATGTGGCGCACACCGGCATCCAGCGCATCGCGCACCAATTCGCCTGTGCCGTAAGTCGTGGTGACCAGCGGGTTACGCTGCTCGATCGGCACGATTTCCAGGCCACTGGCTGCTGCCATTTCGATGATGGCGGTCTGACCATCGCCGGTGAGGCCGTAAAAAGCTTCAACCGGCTGGCCCAGCGGGCCGGTCACGGTCTTTTTCACTATGCGGCCATGCGTGGTCGCCACCAAGGCGGCAACAGTGCCCTCACCACCATCGGCCATCGGCAATTTCACGTATTCGGCATCCGGGAATACCTCGCGGAAACCGGCTTCGATCTGGTTGGCCACTTCCTCTGCAGACAGGCTTTCCTTGTAGGAGTCTGGTGCAATGATGATTTTCATAATTTTTCTTAACCGTTTTATGTATGTGAGACCCGATACTGCTTTATGGTTATTGCCGGGTGCAGTTGCCATCTGTCACGAAAACCTGCCAGAACAGGCTTTCGTGACAGCCCTCCGGCTGGAGGGCTGGGCACTTGATTAGCGCACCATGCAAGGCTTCTTGTTGTCGAACTTCCAGCCCGGAATCAGGAACTGCATGCCGAGCGCATCGTCACGACCACCGAGACATTTTTCCTTGTACAGCGCGTGCGCCTTCTCGACCTGTGCCATGTCGATTTCAACGCCCAGGCCACCCTTCTCCGGTACGGCAACCATGCCGCCCTTGATCTGGAACGGTTCCTTGGTCAGGCGCTCGGTGCCTTCCTGCCAGATCCAGTGGGTATCGATCGCGGTAACCTTGCCCGGTACCGCAGCAGCCACGTGGGTGAACATCGCCAGCGAGATATCGAAGTGGTTGTTGGAGTGCGAGCCCCAGGTCAGACCGTGGTCGTTACAGGTCTGGCCCACGCGTACCGAACCTTGCATGGTCCAGAAGTGCGGATCAGCCAGCGGGATATCCACGGAATGCAGGTTGATCGCGTGGCTCATCTGGCGCCAGTCGGTGGCGACCATGTTGGTCGCGGTCGGCAGGCCGGTGGCCTTGCGGAATTCCGCCATGATTTCACGGCCGGAGTAGCCTTGTTCGGCACCGCACGGATCTTCGGCATAAGCCAGGATGTGGCCCATGCCCTTGCACAGCTTGATCGCATCTTCGAGCAGCCAGCCACCGTTCGGGTCCAACGTGACGCGAGCGTTCGGGAAGCGTTCTTTGATCGCAATAACGGCCTGCATTTCTTCTTCGCCGCGCAGCACACCGCCCTTGAGCTTGAAGTCGTTGAAGCCGTATTTTTCATAGGAAGTTTCGGCCAGACGGGCTACGGTTGCCGGGGTCAGTGCTTCCTGGTGACGCACTTGGTACCAGTCGCACGAGGCGTTTTCGCCCGTCATGTACGGCAGGTTGGTCTTGTTGCGATCGCCAATGAAGAACAGGTAGCCGAGCATTTCGACTTCGCTGCGTTGCTGGCCATCGCCCAGCAGGGCGGCAATTGGCTTGTTCAGGAATTGGCCGAACAAGTCGAGCATGGCGGCTTCAACGGCGGTGACTGCGTGGATGGTGGTACGCAGGTCGAAAGTTTGCAGGCCACGGCCGCCCGAATCACGGTCGGCAAATTCCTTGCGCATCTTGTTCAGAACAGCGTTGTAGCTGCTGACTTCCTGGCCCACGACGAAGGGAATGGCGTCTTCCAGGGTTTGACGAATCTTTTCGCCACCGGGAACTTCGCCTACGCCGGTTTTGCCGGAATTGTCTTTCAGGATCACCAGGTTACGGGTGAAGAACGGGAAGTGTGCACCGCTCAGGTTCAGCAGCATGCTGTCGTAACCGGCGACAGGAATGACCTGCATTTCGGTAACGATGGGGGTGGTTGCCTTGCTCATCAAAAACTCCTGTTGGTCGACTTGTCGCGACGTGAGTTATTAAAAATAGGGATGGCAAACGGGAGAGGAGGAGATCGTTTGCGCATCCCTGGTAAAACTTTGTGAAGCAGATCGGCCACAAGATTGGATCAGCAGCCACATGCAGCATTTTTATGCTGGAGCTTTTATTGCCAGCACAGGGTCATGCCATATTTGCTGCTTTTGACCCCTGTTTTTCTGTAGCGCCGAAGGTCTGATTACAGTGCGATCAGCATAAGTCAGGAAGAATGGAGTTTCTTCGTGCATGTGCTTTGTAATTTTTTATTTGATAGTGCTTTTTTTGTTGTTTTGCACAGTTATCTTGTGGCATTTGCTCTGGCTACGGGAAAATGAGCTGATTTGGCCGGTTTTTTTATGCCTGCGCACAGATGTCGGGTGGAAAGCTTGCTGCTTTTTGAGCGTTTTTCAGTGAAATATAATGCCGCGGAGCTTGTCGGCGAGTTCTGCAAGGGAGGTGGTTTTGGGCAGGCACACAGCTCGCTGTGTGCCTGGGAGGGGGGTAATTACTTCAGTTCGAATCGCTTGATTTCACCCACAAAGAACAAATAGCAGGCGATGGCAACAAAAGCGTGGGCACCCACATAAACCAGCGCGCCATTGAAGGAGCCGGTGGTCTGGATGATGTAACCAATGGCAATCGGCGTGGTGATGCTGGAGAGATTGCCGCAGGTGTTGAGCAGACTGCCCGAGAGCCCAGCGATCTGCTTGGGTGCGGTATCGGAATTGACGGCCCAGCCCAGTGCACCAATGCCCTTGCCGAAGAATGCCAGGGCCATGAAGAAGATGACGGCCTCAACACCATTGACGTAGTTGCAAAACACCATGGTCATCGAGAGCAGCATGCCCAGCACGATTGGGGTTTTTCTGGCAACGGACAAGGAAAACCCACGCTTGAGCAGGTAATCGGAAATGATGCCGCCCAGTACGCCACCCACAAAACCGCAGACGGCGGGAATCGCAGCGGCGAAGCCTGCCTTCAGGATGGTCAGCCCTTTTTCCTTGACCAGATAGATCGGGAACCAGGTAATGAAAAAGTAGGTCAGGGCCGTGATGCAGTATTGCGCAATATAGATACCCACCATCATGCGATTGCCAAGCAGTTGCTTGAGATAGTGCAACTTCGGGCCTTCGACCTTGGCACCATCTTTCTTGCTCTGATCCATGCTGACCAGCCCGCCGCCTTGTTCGATGTACTGAACTTCGGCTTCGTTGGCCATCGGGTGATCCTTCGGATCGTGGATCAGCTTGTTCCAGACGAGTACGTACAGAATGCCCAGCACGCCCATCACGGTAAATACCGAATGCCAGCCGTAGTTCTGGATCAGCCAGCCCATCAGCGGCGCAAAAATCACGGTCGCGGCATATTGCGCGGAGTTGAAGATGGCCGATGCCGTGCCGCGTTCGTTGGCCGGAAACCAGGCCGCCACAATGCGGCTG
The DNA here is from genome assembly GCF_055810895.1 of Formivibrio sp. oc-25. Taxonomy (NCBI): domain Bacteria; kingdom Pseudomonadati; phylum Pseudomonadota; class Betaproteobacteria; order Neisseriales; family Chitinibacteraceae; genus Formivibrio; species Formivibrio sp. oc-25. The sequence goes on from NZ_JBVVOL010000006.1 coordinate 107,443, forward strand.
TTCGCGGGGAACGATGGGGCTTCGGATGCGCCAACCAGGAAACGCAGGCAGAACAGTGTTGCTACTGCGGCAAACCCGGTCAGAAAGCCCACCAGGCCGGTCATCAGCGTGAACAGGGACCAGAAGAAAATACTGAGGGCGTAAACGACCTTGGAGCCGAAACGATCCAGGAACCAGCCGCCTGGCAACTGTGCGATTACATAAGACCAGCCGAAGGCCGAGAAGATATAGCCCAGGGTGACGGAATCAAAGTTCAATTCCTTCGCCATTTCCGGACCGGCCAGCGAGATGGTGGCGCGGTCGGCATAGTTGATCACGGTAATAAAGAACAGGACCGCGACGACGATCCACCGGACATTGGTTTTTTTGGCGCTTAGTGCGTCTGCGCCGGACTTCAGCGCGACTTCGTTGTTCTGCATGTTAAATATCGACCCTTGAGAATTGTTATGAAGACCATTTGGGGGCCAGTTGACTGGCTTCTGTGTGGGACAAGCCTCTGCAAAATGGAAAAATTGCTTGAGAGTGTGGACCAGATGGTTTTCCCAGGACATCACGCTGCCTTGCCAATGATCTGCTTTTGCAAAATCGGTGATGTTTGGACGCGAGAAGAATAAGGTAGTCTCTGAGCGCTATCTTCGTGCGAGAGTCAGAATGCTTGGCTTTATATGGCTTGGTTACTGGACCGATGCACAGTTTTTGTTGTGGTGTTGGATTTTTGCCAGAAATTCGGCAGTTTGGGTGAGTTTCCGGTGAAGAGTGCCGTCAGTTTATATTTGGGAGGTACGCGAGGTGAGATCCGCCAGATTGCGGATGACAATATCCACGGCCGGATCTAGGTGCGCGCTTCGGCGCAACCAGACGGTTTTCATGCCCAGGCGTTTGGCTGGCAACAGGTTGTGGACAGAATCTTCCACCATGATGCAGCGATGCGGATTCAGTCGCAGCCGGTGCAATAGCGTGCGGTAGGCGGCGATCAGGGGTTTGGGTTGTAGGTGGACATCTTCCACACTGAAGACGGCATCAAAGCAGTCGGTGATTTGCAGTGCCTCAAGCAGTGCAAACGCATAAGCCGAGGGGCTATTGGTAAACAGCACTTTTTTGCCGTGCAGCCGGCGCAGGGTGCGATGCAGGCCAGGCATCGGGTGGATTTCGCGTGTGACTTCTTCCAGTGGGTGCGCAGCATGCAGGAAGTGGTGCGGGTCGATTTCGGGATGGTGCCGCATCAGCCCCAGCAAGGTGGCGCCGTAGCGGTGCCAGTAGCGCTGGCGTAGCGCCGAAGCTTCGTCGTGACTCAGCCCCAGGCGCTCGGCAATGTAGACGGTCATCGAGCGGTTGATGACCGGAAAAGCATGCCGGCTGGCATTGTGCAGGGTGTTGTCCAGATCAAAGATCCAGGTGCGTCCAGCCGTATGCATGCTCATTGGTAGATGTAGCTTTCCAGTTGTTCGATGGTGAACTGCTTTTCTTCCAGTGTGGCTCGCACCAGGTCACCGATCGACAGCACCCCTAGAATCTTGCCTTCCTCCTTGACTGGCAGGTGGCGGATGCGCTTTTCCGTGATCAGGGCCAAGCATTCGCTGACCAGTGTATCGGCACGCACACAGACGACATGGCTGGTCATGACTTCGTTGACCTTGGCAGTGGCGGTGGAGCGGCCTTGCAGCACCACTTTGCGTGCGTAATCACGTTCGGAAAAGATGCCGATGAGCTGGCCGTTTTCCATGACCAGGGCTGCGCCGACATTCCATTCGGCCAATACCTGCAAGGCCTGGAATACGGTCACCCCGGACGGGATGCTGACAGGGTGGGGGATCTGTTTGTCACTGAGAAGCTGGCGTGCGGTTTTCATCGTGGTCTCCGGTGTATTTGGGAATTATTCCCAATTTATATGCCGTTTGGCCACGCCAGGCAAGCGGTCCCGCATTGGTCCGCCTGCCGGTATGTTTCAGTTTTTCAGGCTTCAGGCTGCGCGAATCATCGTGCCCACGCCCTGGCTGGTCAGCACTTCCAGCAGCAACGCATGTTTTACGCGACCGTCGATGATGTGCACCGAGTTCACGCCATTCTTGGCGGCATCGAGTGCCGAGGAGATTTTCGGCAGCATGCCGCCCGAGATCGTGCCGTCAGCAAACAATTCGTCGATTTTCTGTGAGGTGAGTCCGGTAAGCAGGTTGCCCTGTTTATCCAGTACGCCCGGCGTGTTGGTCATCAGGATCAGCTTTTCGGCTTTCAGCGTTTCGGCCAGCTTGCCGGCAACCAGGTCAGCGTTGATATTGAGGCTCTCGCCTTCCTTGTCCACGCCGATAGGGGCGATTACCGGGATGAAATCCTCGCGATCCAGGTGCTGGACCAGGGTGGGATCAACCGATTCGATTTCGCCGACCTGGCCGATGTCGATCAGTTCATCATCGTTGGCGCCCTTGAGGAACATCTTGCGTGCCTTGATGAAGTGGCCATCCTGGCCGGTCAGGCCTACCGCCTTGCCGCCATGCTTGTTGATCAGCGAAACGATTTCCTTGTTCACGTGCCCGCCAAGCACCATTTCCACCACATCCATGGTCTCGGCATCGGTAACGCGCATGCCCTGGATGAATTCGCCTTTTTTGCCGATGCGGTCGAGCAGATCATTGATTTGCGGGCCGCCGCCATGGACGACAACCGGGTTCATGCCGACCAGTTTCAATAACACGACGTCGGAAGCGAAACCTTCCTTGAGTTCTTCGTCGATCATGGCGTTGCCGCCGTACTTGATCACGATGGTCTTGTCGAAAAAACTCTGGATATAAGGCAGGGCCTCGGACAGGATCTCGGCCTTTTGTTGTGCGGTAATGGCAGCGGTCATGACATGCTCCTTGAACGATGCCGCAATTCTAGCAGAGTGAAGGTCAAGTCTTGGCAGTTGCTTGAATCCGGATAATTCATAGGGATGCACGATGGATTATCCGGGTTGAATTGCCTGAAGGCTGAATTTTCACCACGGTGATTGCGTCAGGATGGGCTGGATCAACGATAATGACCCAATCGGCGCAATTTCGAGGAATGCCCATGAACAAGCCTCTGTTGGCTGCTTGCATGCTGTTGTTGGCGGGTTATGCTATGGCAGCAGATCTGGTTGAATCGCTGCAGGCAGCAAAAGCTTTTGATGCCACCTATCAGGCAGCCCGACAAACATGGGTAGCCGGCCAGGAAAAAACGGCTCAGGCGCAGGCTTTGATGCTGCCCAAGGTGACACTTTCGGGCAATGCCGGGTATGGCTGGACCGATTACAACGCTGCCGCGGCGGGATCTTCCTATAACAAGCATGGCGAAGGGTATGGCTATGGTGTCAGCGCCAGTCAGCCCCTCTATCGGGTCGAAAATCTGGTGGGTGCCGATCAATTGCGCTTGCAGGTCAGGCAGGCCGAAATCCAGTATCGCGCCGCCGAACAGGATTTGATCCTGCGCCTGGCCAAGGCTTATTTCGATGTCTTGGCAGCACAGGAAAAAATGCGGGTGATTGCCGCGCAGAAGGAAGCCATTTCCCAGCAATTGGCGCTCGCCAGGAAATCTTTCGAAGTCGGCGTGGCAACCATTACCGATACCGATGAAGCGCAGACCCGCTACGACGCAATGCTGTCGCAGGAAATTGCCGCTGCCAATGATTTGTCCGTCAAGCAGCAAGTCTTTGCCATGCTCACCGCACTCGATCCGGAAAAATTGGCGCCAGCGGGCGAGCAAGCCCGCGCAATGGCTCCCGATCCAGCCGAATTTTCAGCCTGGAGCACACGCGCGGAATCCGGTAATTACAGCCTGATCAGCCAGCAACTCGGTCTTGCCATTGCCAAGCGCGAAATCGATAAATACCGCGCAGAAACCTCTCCCAGCCTCGATCTGGTTGCCAAATACAACGATAAGTGGGATCCGGCCCGCAATACCGGGACTGATCGAACTGGCACCAGCAGTATCGAATTGCAATTGTCGATACCGCTCTATACCGGCGGAAATCGTAGCTCGCAGTTGAAAGAGGCTATTGCCAAAGAGGATGCCCAGCGCAGCACGGTAGAAGCAACACGGCGCAATGTGATCCAGTCGACCCAGAGTGCATTTCTGGGGGTAAAGAATGGTGCGGCGCAAATACGTGCCCTGCAGCAGGCATTGGTATCAAGCAAATCGCTGGTGGATTCCACTACGCTCGGGCAAGAGGTTGGCGTGCGCACCACGATTGATGTGCTCAACGCCCAGCAGCAATATTATTCGACCCGCTATGATCTGATGGTTGCACGTTACAATTATCTTTATGCGCGCTTGCAGCTTGAGGCAGTCGCCGGGGATTTAAGCGAAGAGGATGTGCAAAATATTAATGCCTGGTTAATAAAATAAATTGGAAAACTTGAATATAAATGAATCGCTGGGCATAATTCGATCAGTAAGTCTTTATTTATCCAATTAGAAACTCTGCAAGGGGCGCTAAAGTGATTGATCTTTCCGGTTTTAATCTGGCACAGCTGGCTGATCTGAAGAAACAGATCGATGTTGAAATCGTTCGTCGTCGTGAATCCGAAAAGCAGAACCTGCGTGCTGAAATCCAGCGCCTGGCTGCCGCTGCCGGTCTTTCCCTCTCTGAAGTGCTGAGCGAAATTTCTGAAAAGAAATCGCGCAAGAGCGCTGCTGCTGGCGTTGCACAATTTGCCAACCCGGCTGACAACACCCAGACCTGGACAGGTCGTGGCCGCAAGCCGCAATGGGTGATTGAATGGCTGGCTGCCGGCAAATCGCTGGATGATCTGCGTTTCTGATACGGGATCAATCCAATCAAGGGTGGCTGAGGCCGCCCTTTTTTATTTCGGTAAAATGTCCGCTTACTCGACTGTCTTGGAAATATCATGCCCCATCCACTTACGCTGCACCTGAATCCGGAACAATCTGCTGCGGTGGAGTTGCCGGCAGAACATGCACTGATTCTGGCTGGCGCGGGCAGCGGCAAGACACGTGTATTGACCACCCGCATTGCCTGGCTACTTTCCACCGGCATGGCCAGCCCGGCAGGGATTCTGGCGGTTACTTTTACCAACAAGGCGGCCAAGGAAATGCTGGCACGCCTGACGGCCATGCTGCCGCTCAATCCGCGCGGATTGTGGATCGGCACCTTTCACGGTCTGTGCAATCGCATGCTTCGCCTGCATTGGCGCGAAGCCGGGTTGCCCGAAACATTTGCCATTCTGGATAGTCAGGATCAATTGGCGGCCGTGAAGCGGGTAATGAAGGCGATCAATGTGGATGACGAACGTTATCCTCCCAAGACGGTTCAGCTCTACATCAATGGCCACAAGGAAAATGGCCGGCGTGCACAGGAGGTGGATGCCTGGGATGATTATTCGCGCATGCTAAAAACCATCTATGTCGAATATGAGCGGCAATGCGAGCGTGAAGGGGTGGCTGATTTTGCCGAATTGCTGTTGCGCTGTTATGAATTATTGCTGCGCAATACAGCATTGCGTGCGCATTATCAATCCCGTTTCCGGCATATCCTGGTTGACGAATTTCAGGATACCAATCGCTTGCAATATCAGTGGCTGAAGCTTTTTGCTGGCGAAAGTAACGCGCTTTTTGCCGTGGGTGATGATGATCAGTCGATTTATGCGTTCCGCGGTGCCAATGTCGGCAATATGCAGGATTTCCAGCGCGATTTTGCCGTCAGACATGTGATTCGGCTGGAGCGCAATTATCGCTCGCACGGCAATATTCTTGATGCGGCCAATGCCGTGATCGCGCGCAATCGCCATCGTTTGGGCAAGAATTTGTGGACCGAGGCCGAATCGGGCGAACCCATCCGCGTATATGAAGCCGTTACCGATTTCGAGGAGGCGGAATTCATTGTCGATGAAGCGCGCAATCTGATGCGTGATGGCACCAATCCGACCGAAATTGCCGTGCTGTATCGCGCCAATGCGCAATCACGCGTGATCGAGCATGCGCTGTTCAATGCCGGTATTCCGTACCGCGTCTATGGGGGCTTGCGCTTTTTCGAGCGCCAGGAAATCAAGCATGCGCTGGCGTATTTGCGCCTGATTGCCAATCCGGAAGACGATAGTGCCTTGCTGCGCGTTATCAATTTCCCGACTCGCGGCATCGGCGCACGCACGGTGGAAGGGCTGCAGGATAGTGCACGCCAGGCCGGGACCAGCCTGTGGCAAGCCGCTTGTTCCGGCGCGACTGGCCGCAGTGGCGCGGCCGTCAGGAAATTCATCGAGCTGGTGGAGGCGATGCGCACGCAAACACGCATGCTGCCGCTGCCGGAGCTGGTCAGCACGATGCTCGATTTGTCCGGTCTGCAGGCACATTACCGCGCAGAGCGCGAAGGTGAGGAGCGGCTGGCCAACCTGGATGAGCTTGTCAATGCCGCCGCAGTATTCGTGAGCGAAGATGAAAACAGCCTGGTTGCTTTCTTGAGCCATGCCTCGCTGGAAGCCGGCGAGCACCAGGCCGGTGCCGGGCAGGAGGCGATTCAGTTGATGACCGTGCATGCCGCCAAGGGGCTGGAATTTCATGCGGTGTTTCTGTGCGGCATGGAAGAAGGATTGTTCCCGCACGACAACAGTCTGAACGACGTCAATGGCTTGGAGGAAGAGCGTCGCCTGATGTATGTGGCGATTACCCGTGCGCGGCGGCGTCTGTATCTCACCCTGGCGCAAAGCCGCATGCTGCACGGCCAGACGCGCTTTGGCATTGCCTCGCGCTTTCTGGCGGAAATTCCTGCCGACCTGCTCAAGTATCTGAATCGCGGCTATGCACCTGCCGCACCACAGGTTGCCAGCCGGGCCGAGCCGCCTGAGCATGGCCTGCGCATTGGCATGAATGTGGTTCACCCCAAGTTTGGCCATGGCGTGGTGATCGATTACGAAGGGCAAGGCAAGGGTGCAAACGTGCAGGTCAATTTCCGCGATCACGGGCCGAAATGGCTGGCCGTGGCGTATGCCAAGCTGCAGCCGGCTGACTGACTATACTGCAAGCATGGCCGAGATCAGACCCTATTCCTTCATTCGCCCGGCAGCCGAGCCGGAGCCAGATCCCATCCCGGCGCCGGCCGGGGTGGATCTGTCCACCCTTGCTTTTTTGGTGGTCGACAGCGTGCCGGACATGCGTACTGCGACCAGTGCGCAACTCAGCAGTTTTGGCGCGACCCGGATCGACCATGCCAGTCGTGCCAGTGATGCGCTCGTCCAGATCCGGCAGACTGAATATGATGTGATCCTGTCCGAGTACGATCTTGGCAGCGGTTTCGATGGCCTGCATCTGTTCGATGAGGCGCGCCACCATGGCCTGCTCAAGGCTTCATGCGTCTTTATCATCGTTACTTCCGAGCGACGCGCCACACGCGTGATCGGTGCAGCCGAGCTGGCGCCGGATGCCATCGTGCTCAAGCCTTATACTGGCGAGCTGCTCTATACCCGCTTGAACAAGGCGCTCAGACGCAAGTCACGCTTCCGCCCGATCGACGAAGCCATTCTGGCGCATGATTTCCTGCAAGCCATTCGCCTGTGCGACCAGGGTATTCAGGCCGCAGACGAGGATGCTGCGGCTTTTCTGCGCATGAAGGTGCACCTGTTGCTGCGGATTGGCGATTGGAGCGCGGTGCGCGATGCGTGTCGCGAAATCCTGGTGGAAAACAACCTGGCATGGGCGCGCATGGCACTGGGCAAGGCGCTGTATCGGCTCAAGGGTTATGCCGAAGCGCAGACAGTGTTCCAGGGCGTGATCGCCGAGCATGAGCTGGTGCTCGACGCCTATGATTGGCTCGCGCGCACGCAAAGTGCGCAGGGTGATGATCTGGCCGCACTGGAGGTGCTGAAGCAGGCTGCGCAACGATCGCCCTTTGTGATCAATCGCCAGCGCGACTTGGGCGAATTGGCCTGGCGTGGCGGCGATCTTGCCACGGCGCAGCTTGCGCTGGAAGAAACGGTTCGTCTCTCGCGTTATTCGTTCTGGCGAGATCCGGTGGACCAGGCCCGGCTTGGCCAGGTGCAACTGGCGCAGGGCGATTTGATTGCCGCGCGCAAGACTGCGGCAGAGCTGCGCAAAGTCTTCAAGGATGGCGCAGCGGGGTTACTGGCTGATACGCTGGATGCCGAAGTCTGGCTGCGCCAGGGGGAATCGAAAAAAGCGCGCGATGTGCTGGATCTGGCGTTGCAGAGCATGGCGGGCATGCAGGAACCGCCGGCGCCGGCCATCGGTCTGGTGCTGGCAAGCGCTTGCCTGCATCAGCAACGTAGCGATGTGGCGGACCAGCTTATCCGCACCGTACTCAAGAACAGCCATGATGATCCTGCGGTGCAGGAACGTGTGCGTGATGCCTATCGGCGGGCAGGACAGGAAGACAAGGCGCAGCAACTGATTGCGCAGGTGACGCAGGATATCGTCTCGCTCAACAACGAAGCGGTGCGCATGGCGCAAGCCGGCGAGCTTGGGGCGGCGGCAGAACACTTCATCAAGGCGGTTGCCGATATGCCGGCCAATGTGCTGGTGCTGATCAACGCGGCCAATGCGCTGCTGGCCTGCGTGAATCGCGATGGCTGGCATGAAACCTATATGCGCCAGGCCTGGGAATATCTAACGCGCATTCAGGAAATCGATCCAGATAACGGCCGTGCCTTGCAGCTGACCGAGATTCATCGCCGGTTAGCGGCGCGATTGGGACCGCAAAACAGGGGTGGTACTACCCACCCCTGATGATCTTGGAACTTGTTCATGATCTTGCTGCGAAGCCGTGATCGGAGCTCATGCGCTGCTCTTCACCCCGCTGACAGTTTCTCGCCACAGATCGTGAACAAGTTCTTATACTACGCCTTCCATGCCGAGTTCCTGGATCTTGCGCGTGAGGGTATTGCGGCCCCAGCCGAGCAGTTCGGCGGCTTCGATGCGTTTGCCACCGGTGTAGGCCAGTGCCTGTTCGATTACCACCCGTTCGAATGCCGGCGTGATTTCATCCAGTACCCGGTGTTCGCCGCGTGCCAGACGCCCGGAGATTTCGGCAGCCAGCGCCGCCAGCCAGTTGCCGCTGGCCACGGGGGCCGGGCCGCTTTGTTCCAGCAGTTCCGGCGGCAGATCGTTGATTTCAACCACCTGGCCCGGTGCCATCACCGTGATCCAGTGACAGATGTTTTCCAGTTGCCGCACGTTGCCGGGAAAGGAAAAGCTGGCCAGTTGCGCCATGGCTTCTTCTGACAGCCGCTTGGCTTCGACGCCGAGTTCGGTCGCGGATTTGCTCAGGAAGAAACGCGCGAGCAACGGAATGTCTTCCTTGCGCTCCCGCAGGGGCGGCAGGCGCAGACGAATCACATTCAATCTGTGAAACAAATCCTCGCGGAACTGGCCTTGCTTGACCCGCTCTTCCAGGTTCTGGTGGGTGGCGGCGATCACGCGCACGTTGGCCTTGATCGGTTGATGGCCACCGACCCGGTAAAAGAATCCATCAGACAGCACACGCAGCAGGCGGGTTTGCAGATCTGGCGGCATGTCGCCGATTTCATCGAGAAACAGTGTACCGTTTTCAGCCTGCTCGAAGCGGCCCTGGCGCTTGGCGTCCGCGCCGGTAAAGGCGCCGCGCTCATGGCCGAACAGCTCGGATTCGAGCAGATCCTTCGGAATCGCTGCCGTATTGATGGCGATGAATGGCTTGTTTGAACGTGGGCTGTGCCGATGCAGGGCACGCGCGACCAGCTCCTTGCCGGCGCCCGATTCGCCGGTGATCATCACCGTGGCGGCCGATTGCGACAGGCGGCCGATGGCGCGAAATACATCCTGCATTGCTGGCGCCTTGCCGAGAATTTCCGGTGCGGGCGAGGCAGCTTCGATGGTTTCGGCCTGGCGCTCGCTTTCCTGCAGTGCGCGGCGAACCAGCAGCACCGCCTGGTCGACGTCAAAGGGTTTGGGCAGGTATTCGAAGGCGCCCCCCTGGAAAGCTGAAACGGCGCTGTCCAGATCGGAGTGCGCGGTCATGATGATGACAGGGATTTCCGGCCATTCGCGTTTGACGATTTCCAGGAAGGTCAGGCCTGACTCACCCGGCATGCGCATATCGCACACCACGGCGCTTGGGCGCTCGGTTTCCATGCGCGCCAGCGCTTCGGTGGCGGAAGGGAAGGTGGCGTGATCGATGCCTTCGCGCGTCAGGGCCTTTTCGAACACCCAGCGGATGGAACGATCATCATCAATGATCCAGACGGCTTTCATGTTTACTCCGAATGATGCTTGTCGTTCTGCCAGGCATTGACTGGCAGCAGAATGGTGAAACAGGTATGGCCGGGACGGCTGTCGAATTCGATCATGCCGTGATGCTGCACGATAAAGGTGTGCGCCAGATGCAGGCCGATGCCAGTGCCGCCGGGACGGCCGGAAACCAGGGGATAGAACAGCGTTTCGCGCAGCGACTCGGGAATGCCCGGGCCGTTGTCCACGATCTCGATGCGAAGCGCCAGCGGATAGCGTCGGCGGTTGAGCGTGACCTGGCGCGCAATGCGGGTACGCAGGCAGACTTCGCCAATGCCGCTCATCGCCTGCACGGCATTGCGCACGATATTGAGCACGGCCTGGATCAGCTGTTCGCGGTCAGCAATCAGCGGTGGCAGGCTGGTGTCGTAATCGCGCTTCACCGCCAGCCCGTTGGGGGTCTCGGCCTGAACCAGGCTGCGTACGCGTTCCAGCACTTCATGGATGTTGAGTTCGGTTAGTTTGGGCAGGCGGTGCGGGGTCAGCAGGCGATCCAGCAGCCCTTGCAGGCGCTGCGATTCCTCGACGATGACCTGGGTGTATTCCTTCAGGCGTGGATCGGGCAGCTCGTGCGCCAGCAGCTGGGCAGCCCCTTGAATGCCGCCAAGCGGATTCTTGATCTCGTGCGCCAGATTGCGGATCAGTTCGCGGTTGGCCTGCTGCTGCGCCTGCACGCGTTCTTCATTGGCAATGCGGCGTTGCTGATCGATATGGCGAATTTCCAGCACGAAAGCCGCCTGCGATGCTTCGATCGGCGTCACGGTCAGCGTGATGTACATCTCGCCTTGCGGGCCTTCCACGGCCAGCTCGTGTTCGGTGATCGAGATGTTGTCACGCTGGGCGGTCAGAAAGGCTTGGGTAATCGGCGAAGCCGGACCGAAGCAGGCTGCCAGTGTCAGTCCTTCGCAATCGCGCAGGGTGAACAGGCTTTTGACTGCCGGGTTGGCATAGGTGATTCGGCCATCGGTTGCGATGGCAAGTACTGCGGCATCCAGAAATTCAAGTCCGGCAAATGCGCTGTGGCTCATGGCGCTGCGCTCCTTAGGTTTGCCTGTATGAAAGCAAAAGATGGGCCAGCCCGTATAAACGCAGCAAAATCGCTTGCTGGAGCCCACCCCTGCGCTTGCTGCGAAACCGTGAACAGGTTCTCAAATCCGCATGTGTTCCCTGTGCATTCCGTTTTTTACGCGGTGTCTCACCCCGCCGGCGGTTTATCACGACCAGTGATGAACAGTTTTCACGCGATGATTGATTGTGCTTGCACCAGTATAGCGCACCAAAGTGGGGCGATCAGTGCACGTGCGGAGGGCAGGTTTGGCTGTGCCAAATCAGTGCATGGAAGGGCAGGGGCAATCAGCGCAACTTGCCAAGTTCGCTTTGCAGGGCGGCGATGTTTTTTTCATGCAGCAATACACCTTCCCGCAGGCGCCCCAGACGCTCGACATATTGTTGCGGGTTGGATTTGTCCTGTGCGCTGCGCTGGGCTTCGGCGTTGGTCAGTTCCTGCTTGCGCTCGTTCAGCAGGCGCTGCTCGTTGCCGAGTTCATCTTCCAGAATGCGGCGGCGGTTGAGGTCACGCTCTTTCTGGGTGCCGGCATCCACGCGCGGGAAGGATGAAGGCGATACCGTGCTGCGTGATGGTGCGGGCGCGGAGAGGCTGGGTGCGGCAGAGCGGGCTGTTGCGCGCGTGGGTTCGATCAGGATGCGTTGCGCACCCCTGACCGGTGCATTGGTAAAGGTGATGTTGCCGTGCTCATCGACATGCTTGTAGATGTCGGCCCATGTCGGGGCGGCAAGTACAAACAGCAGCGGCGTTAAATGGCGTAGCTTCATCATGGATCGAGAGTAGCACAGGGCCCTCAATGCTGTCAGTCGGGCTGTCGATTGTCGCTGTGGCCCAGTGATTTGTCGGGCACGATCAGATCGCGGATGCGCTGCTTGATTTCCTTGGCTTCAGGAAAGCGTTGTTCGGTCTTGCGGTCCCAGATGATGGTGTCGTTGCAGCTCACCACAAAAACGCCACCCGTTCCGGGTTGCAGGGCAACTTCGCCCAGTTCTTCGCTGAAGGTGGTCAACAGTTCTTGCGCCAGCCAAGCGGCGCGTAGCAGCCAGTTGCAACGGGTGCAGTAGTGGATAACCACGCGGGGTTTGTCTGTGCTGTTCATGACGATTTCCTCAGAGCCTGTTCACGATCATTTTACCGCAGCGTTCTGTGCAGTGCCGGATAGAGGCCAAGGCACAAACCGTGCCGTGGTACGTGTACCACAAGCGGTTTGTAACGCCGGCGGCTGCCGGCAATGCCCGGAACCCGCCGGGCCAGGCAGGAAAATGGCCATCCACTGCATTGAACGTCTTGGAAATAACCCGTTATTGCCAGCGTCGTTCGCCTTGTGGCTAACCCTTTTCCTGTCTGGCGCTGCGGTGAAAAGATCGTGAACAGGCTCTCAGGTTGGCAGGCCAAGTATGCGCAATTCCAGATGCGAGTGCCGGTCGTTGCCGTGATGTACGCCATGCCAGCCCAGTGCGCGAGCAGCCTGCACGTTGTGTTCGACATCGTCGATGAAGACGAGTTCTTCGGGTTGCAAGTCCGGCAAATCGCGCGCGATGCGATCGAACATCAGGCGGTAGAAAGCCGGATCGGGCTTGATCAGGCCGATTTCGCCCGATACCAGAATGTCGCGGAAACGGCTAAGCAGCGGGAAATTGGCGCGCGCATAGGGGAAGGTTTCCGCCGACCAGTTGGTGAGCGCATACAGCGGGATGCCTGCAGCATCCAGTGTTTCCAGCAGCGCCAAACCATCCGGCAGCGTGCCGGCGAGCATCTCGGGCCAGCGCGAGTAGAACGCCTCGATCAGGTTGGCGTGCTCGGGGAATTGCCGCACCAACAGCGCCGTGCCCTCCGCAAGCGATCTGCCGGCATCCTGCTGCACATTCCAGGTGCTGTTGCAGACATGTGTGAGGAAATAGCGGCGTTCATCCGCATCCGGGATTAGCGCACGGTAGACATATTCGGGGTTCCAGTCGACCAGAACTCCACCCAGGTCGAATACGACGGCGCGGATAGACATGATGGCAGCCTGCGATAAAAAAGGGATTCTACGAAAAACAAAGCCCCGTGCCGAGACACGGGGCTTTGCGACAGCGGTAATCCGAGTGGATTACAGGCTGTAGTACATGTCGAACTCAACCGGGTGAGTCGTCATGCGGGTACGGTTCACTTCAGCCATCTTCAGTTCAAGGTAGGCGTCGATGAATTCGTTGCTGAACACGCCGCCACGGGTCAGGAACTCGCGGTCTGCGTCGAGTGCAGCCAAAGCTTCTTCCAGCGAGGCACACACGGTCGGGATCAGCTTGTCTTCTTCCGGCGGCAGATCGTACAGGTTCTTGTCGGCCGGATCGCCCGGGTGGATCTTGTTCTGGATACCATCCAGACCGGCCATCATCAGGGCGGAGAAGCACAGGTACGGGTTGGCCAGCGGATCCGGGAAGCGGGTCTCGATACGGCGAGCCTTGTCGGACTGCACGTGCGGAATGCGGATCGAAGCGGAACGGTTGCGAGCCGAGTAGGCCAGCTTGACCGGCGCTTCGTAGTGCGGAACCAGACGCTTGTACGAGTTGGTGCCCGGGTTGCAGATGGCGTTCAGTGCCTTGGCGTGCTTGATGATACCGCCGATGTAGTACAGGGCGGTGTCGGACAGGCCGGCGTAGCCGTTGCCTGCAAACATGTTCTTGCCATCTTTCCAGATCGACTGGTGCACGTGCATGCCGGAACCGTTGTCGCCAACGATGGGCTTCGGCATGAAGGTGGCGGTCTTGCCGTACTGGTGAGCCACGTTGTGGATCACGTACTTCATGACTTGAGTCCAGTCAGCACGTTGTACCAGGGTGCTGAACTTGGTACCGATTTCGCACTGGCCGGCGGTAGCCACTTCGTGGTGGAACACTTCAACCGGGATGCCCAGCTCTTCCAGGATCAGCACCATGGTGGCGCGGATGTCTTGCAGGCTGTCAACCGGCGGAACCGGGAAGTAGCCGCCCTTGACCATCGGACGGTGACCGGTGTTGCCACCTTCGAATTTTTCGCCGGTGGCCCAGGCAGCTTCTTCGGAATTGATCTTCACGAAGCAACCGGACATGTCGGTGTTCCAGGTGATGCTGTCGAAGATGAAGAATTCTGGTTCCGGACCGAAGTAGGCGGTGTCGCCAATGCCGGTGGACTTCAGGTAGGCTTCAGCGCGCTTGGCGATGGAACGCGGGTCGCGGTCATAGCCCTTGCCGTCGGACGGTTCGATCACGTCGCAGGTGATGAATACGGTCGGTTCGTCGAAGAACGGGTCGATCTTGGCGGAAGCGGGGTCCGGCGACAGCAGCATGTCGGAAGCCTGAATGCCCTTCCAGCCAGCGATGGAGGAGCCATCGAAAGCGTGGCCGTGTTCGAACCACTCTTCATCCACAACGTGGGACGGTACGGTTACGTGTTGTTCTTTGCCACGGGTGTCGGTAAAACGCAGGTCAACGAACTTGATATCGTTTTCCTGGATAAGCTTGATTACGTCGGCTGCCGCCATGTTTGATTCTCCTTGTTGAGAGACTGAAATTTGATCTGATTCAATAGACGCCGAAACATCGCGCAGGCGCTCGGCGCGTTATGCAGCAGAATTCATGCCAGCTTTGTGCATTGGGCGTCGCTATTGTGCCACAAGGACTTAGCCCGCTGCACGAGCCAATCCATGCACCAATTTATGACATTTGATTTGATCTTGCACTGTTTGGGTGCGTTTCGGCCGGCTGTCATTTTTGCTGGTAAGCATTTCCGTATCGAACGATAAAATAAAACAAGAGCCCAACAAGCCTGGCCGGATAAACGGCATATTCAATGAATAATGGAGACACACCGCAATGAGCCAACTCGCCCACATCCTGCAACTTGCCCGTGAACGGGCAGACGATTTCGATTTGCCTTATTCCGGTGCGGTCACGCCGCAAGAAGCCTGGGCACTGATGCAGGGCCTGCCCGGCGTGAAGATTGTCGATGTCCGCACACAGCCGGAATGGCAGTTTGTCGGTGTCGTGCCACAGGCGGAACTGATCGAATGGAAACGCTATCCGCTGATGAGCTTGAATCCGGATTTCCTGACCCGGCTCAAGGCCGTGGTGGATCGTGAAAGCATGGTGCTGTTTCTGTGTCGCTCAGGCGTGCGCTCGCACGAGGCAGCAGCGCTGGCGGCGCAGCATGGCTATACCGAGTCCTACAATATTCTGGAAGGTTTCGAGGGCGACAAGGACGAGAATCAGCAGCGTGGCAAGTGCAATGGCTGGAAGGCTGCGGGGCTGCCCTGGATAAACATGTAGGGTTTCCCTCTGTCCTGGATCTATTGCAACAGATCCAGGGCAGCTCTTGGCTAAGCCCGGTGTAGAATTCGCCCTTTCAAAATTTCGCAGGGTCGTGTCATGCGCCTCGCCATTTTTGGCAATCCGATTGCCCAAAGCAAATCTCCGCTTATCCAGACGGCCTTTGCTGCCCAGTTTGGCCTCAAGGATTTCGAGTATGGCCGTATCCTGGCGCCGCTCGATGGTTTTGAAGCTGCCTTGCGCCAGTTCATTGCCGAGGGCGGCCAAGGCGGCAATGTCACCGCGCCGTTCAAGGAAGAAGCCTTCCGGCTGTGCGATCGCCTGAGCCCGCGTGCGCAGGCCGCACAGGCGGTGAATACGCTCAAGCTCGAAGCGGATGGCACGCTGGTGGGCGACAATACCGATGGCATCGGTCTGGTCATGGACCTGCGCCGATTCTGCCTGCTGGTGGGTAAGCGCGTGCTGTTGCTGGGTGCTGGCGGCGCCTCGCGCGGGGTGATCCTGCCGCTGGCGGCTGACTTGCCGGCCGAGATCGTGATTGCCAATCGTACCGCCAGCAAGGCTGCCGATCTGGCCAGTCAGTTCAGTGCGCAGATCCGCGTACCGATCAGTGGGGTGGGGCTCGATCAGGTCGAAGGTGCCTTTGACGTGATCATTGATGCCACCTCCGCCAGCCTGGGTGGCCAGGCGTTCCCGCTGCCAGCCAGCGTGTTTGCGCCGGGCTGCGTGGCCTACGAGATGGTCTACGGCAAAGGGGAAACCCCCTTCATGCAACGTGCCCAGGAAGCGGGCGTGACGCAACGGGTCGATGGCCTGGGCATGCTGGTATTCCAGGCCGTGGAAGCCTTCGAGGTCTGGACCGGCTTGCGTCCGGATGCCCAGCCGGTCTTCGATCTGTTGCGTGCTGCCTGATGGCGCGTCGCAAGCTGACGTCTGCCGGCTGGATTGCCCGGATACTGTTGGCAATCCTGCTGCTTTTCCTGTGCTGGAATGTCTGGATTCTCGGCCATGTACTGTGGTGGCGCAGCCATAATCCGTCCGAGACCGCATTCATGGAAGAGCAACTGGATCGCCTGCAGCAGAAAAGGCCCGACGCTGAATTGCGCCACAAATGGGTGCCGTACAACCGCATCTCGGGGCATCTCAAACGCGCGCTGGTGGCCAGCGAAGATGCCAAATTCCTCGAACATGAAGGTTTCGACTGGGAGGGTATCCAGCTTGCCTGGGAAAAGAACCTGAAAAAGGGGCGTATCGTTGCCGGCGGTTCGACCATCAGTCAGCAATTGGCCAAGAACCTGTTTCTTTCTTCCAAACGCACCCCGTGGCGCAAACTGGAGGAAGCCCTGATCACGGTGATGCTGGAGGCGGTCATGGATAAACGCCGTATCTTCGAGATCTATCTCAATGTCATCGAGTGGGGCAATGGCGTATTCGGGGCGGAAGCCGCTGCGCGCCACTATTTCCGCAACAGTGCATCCACGCTGACCCCGGCACAGGCCGCCCGGCTGGCGGCGATGGTGCCCAACCCGCGCTATTACGATACCCGTCGCAATGATTCGAGAATGCTGCGCAAGGCCAGCATCATCCAGCGGCGCATGTCTTACGTCGATGTGCCTTGAATCGGATCACCTATCAGTTTGGCCCGATGGCAGCTATAGCTGAGAACAGGTTCTGAAATCGGGCAGGTTGAACGGAACGCGCAATGAGCATGTTGATGATAGGGGTCATCCTGGCCGTGCTGCTGGCCGTGGGTTTGCTGGCGATCTTGCTGCTGCGGCAGTTGTTGCGTGAGCAGCCGGCAGATAGGCCGGCCGGTGTGCGCCTGGGTGCCACCGTGCCGCCCGTGGTGACGGCAGCACTGCCGGATATGGTGGGGGGATACCGGATCGAGCGCTTGCTGGGGCGTGGTGCAATGGGTGCGGTCTATCTGGCACACGAAGCACAAACCGGGCAGGCGGTTGCGCTCAAGACCATTGCGCTGGCGCCGGAATTTGCGCCGGCTCTCCTGACTGAGGTCAAAACCCGCTTTCTGCGCGAGGCCGAGGCCGTGGCACGACTGCGCCATGCGGCCATCATCCAGACCCTTGCCGCCGGCGAAGACGGCCATCTGGCCTGGATGGCGATGGAGTTTTTTCCGGGCAGGCCGCTCAGTGACTGGACCGCGCCCGATCAGCTGTTGCCCTTGCCGCAGGTGCTGGCATTGGTGCGCCAGATCGCGCTGGCGCTGGATCATGCCCATGGTCGCCAGGTCGTGCATCGCGACATCAAGCCTGCCAATATTCTCTATGATCCGCAGACAGGCCGGGTCAAGCTGACGGATTTTGGCGTGGCCAGATTGACCGATGCCAGCCGCACGCTTACCGGCATGGTATTGGGCACACCAGCCTTCATGTCGCCGGAACAGCTGGCCGGTGAGCATATCGATGGCCGCTCCGACCTCTATTCACTGGGGGCGGTGCTTTTTCAGCTCAGTACCGGCCATTTGCCGTTCAGCGGCCAATCCCTGGCTGAACTGATGCAGGCGATCCAGTCTCAACCCGTGCAAGATCCCAGAATCCTGCAGCCGAGGCTGCCGGCAGCGCTGGCGAGGATTATCATGAAGGCATTGCAAAAGACCGTGACCGAGCGATTCCAGACCGGTGCGCAGTTTGCCTTGGCACTGGCACGGCTGGAAGCATCACAGAAGAGGAAAGATCCACATGCATAGCCTGCGGGGAGCGCTGGAAATATCGGGCGCAACGGATACCGGCCGCGTACGTGAGCACAATGAGGATGCGGTGTTCTACGATGCCGAGCTGGGTGTGGTCGTGCTGGCCGATGGCATGGGCGGCTACAACGCGGGCGAAGTGGCCAGCGGGCTTACGATCGACGTGATCAGCGAGACCTTGCGTGCGGAGCTGGATGCCTTGCGTCCGCAAGCGCGGGCCAACAAGGGCTCGTCCTTGCCTGTTGCGCTGGAAATGTTGCGCATTGCCATCGACCGGGCCAACAGCGTGGTGTTCGAGCGCGCGGCCACCGATGCGCTCTGTTACGGCATGGGCACCACGGTAGTCTGCGGCCTGTTTTACGACAATCAGCTGGTGGTGGGGCATGTCGGCGATTCCCGCCTCTATCGATATCGCGAGCAGACCCTCGCACGCATCACGCATGACCACTCGCTGCTGCAGGAACAGCTCGATGCCGGGCTGATCGATGCCGAGTCGGCCCGGAACGCAAGCTACCGCAATCTGGTAACCCGAGCGGTGGGCATTGCGCATGACGTGCAAAGTGAAATCCAGCAGTGCGAGGTTCAGGTCGGCGATCTCTACCTGTTCTGTTCGGACGGGTTGACCGATATGTTGCCGGATGATCTGATCGCGGAAGTGCTGGGCCTGTTTGCCGATAATCTGCCCCTGGCGGTGCAGACGCTGATCGAGCAGGCCAATGCCAATGGCGGGCGCGATAATGTCTCGGTGGTGCTGGTGGGTATCAGGCACGGCTATGCCGCGGGGCGCGGCTGGTTTGCCCGGCTGGCATCCAGGTGATGGGCATGGCCAAACTGCAGATCAAACTGGATGGTCAGCTGTTGCGCGAATGTGCGTTGACACGCGGACGTATCACGATAGGCCGGCGCAAGCACTGTGATATCCAGCTCGAGCATCCGACGGTTTCCGGCGACCACGCCGTGATCGAACGCAGTGGTCGCCATGTCTATCTGGAAGACCGCGACAGTACCAACGGTACGCGTCTCAATGGCAAGCGCATCGGCAAGCGCCAGAAGCTGCAGTCAGGAGATGCCATCGGCATCGCGCCCTTTACCCTGCATTATCTGGATGATCAGGCTGGCGCCCAGCCCGGATTCGAGCACACGCTGATGATGACTGAAATCGGCAGTGGCGGCGGCGTGGTCGATACCCGACCGGTGGTGGCCAGCGCGCAGCCGCAAGTCATGACCGGCTGCTTGCGTGTGCTGAACGGCGCCAGTGCGGGGCGGGAAATATGGCTGGGCAAACCGCTGACCACGCTGGGCAAGACCGGTGTCGAAGTGGCTTGCATCGAGCGCCAGCCGCAAGGCTATACACTACGCCACGTCGAAGGCGTACGCAGCCCGCGCGTGAACAGCCGGGAAATCGGCCAGCGTGCACACGATCTGGTCCAGGGCGACCTTATCGATTTCATGGGCGTGCAGATGCGCTTCACCCTGGAACAGGCCGCTGGCGGGGACTGATCATGCAACTGAAAATACTGGGATGCAGCGGTGGCGTCGGCGGGGGGAATCTGACAACGGCATTCCTGCTGGATGAATGTGTCCTGATCGATGCCGGCAGCGGCGTGGGCAGTCTCTCTCTCGATGCGTTGCAGAAGATCGAGCATGTGTTCCTGACGCATGCCCATTTCGATCATATTGCCTGTCTGCCCATGCTGCTGGATACGCTGGCTGGCTGTCGCAATGGCCACTCGGTGACAGTGCATGCCAGCGCCGCCACCATCGCCTGCCTGCGCGAGCATGTATTCAACTGGCAGATCTGGCCGGACTTCACCCTGATCCCCGATGCCGCACGGGCCGTGCTGCGATTTTGTCCGCAGGAAGTCGGTGAAACGCATGAGGTGGCAGGTTGCCGCATCACCGCGTTGCCGGCTGAACATACCGTGCCGGCGACGGGCTTCTGCATCGACAGCGGCGCCGCTTCGGTGGTCTTCAGCGGCGACAGTATCGGTGGTGATGCATTCTGGGCCGCAGTCAATGCGATACCCAATCTGTCCGCCCTGATCATCGAAACGGCTTTCCCGGACAGCGAGGCACGCCTGGCGCATGCGGCCAGGCATTTGTGCCCGACCAGCCTGCGGCTACAACTGGCCCAGTTGAACCGAATGGTGGATGTGCGAATCACCCATCTCAAACCCGCCGACAGCGAACAGATCATGCGGGAGATCGCCCGGCTGGGCCTGCCGGCGCGTGCACTGGGCAACGGCGATATCATCGAATTCTGAAGCCATGAAAACTGGCGGAGCGTGGCATGCTGACTTCAAGCGAACTGCAGGAAAGGCTCGAGCGGCTTAATGCCATCGGGATTGCCCTGTCGGCGCAAACACACATCAATGAACTGATGCAGCTGATTCTGGTGGCGGCCAAGTCACTGGTGGGCGCGGATTCGGGCACCTTGTACCTGTTGCGCGATGGCCAGCTGCATTTCGAAATCCTGATGTGCGATTCGCTTGGCGTTTCGCTCGGCGGCACTTCCGGCGCGCCTATCCCGTTGCCGCCGGTGCCGCTGTATCACCCCGATGGCAGCCCCAACCGCAACAACGTGGTGGCATGTGCCGTGCTGGAAGCGCGCACGATCCTGGTCGAGGATGCCTATGCGACCGATGGTTATGATTTCTCCGGCACGCGCAAATTCGATCAGCTCACCGGCTATCGTTCGTGCTCGTTCCTGACTGTGCCGCTGAAAAACCACGAGCAGGAAATCATCGGCGTGCTGCAACTGCTCAATGCGCTTGATGCGCAGGGAAACGTCGTGGCGTTTTCCGATGACGAGCAACACGTGACCGAATCGCTGGCCTCGCAAGCTGCGGTTGCTCTGACCAACCGCCAGTTGATCCAGTCGCTCGAAGCCCTGTTCGAATCCTTCATCGGCTTGATCAACCTGGCGATTGATGACAAATCGCCGTATACCGGGGGCCATTGTCAGCGTGTACCGGAATTGACGCTGATGCTGGCCGATGCGGTCAATCGCACCTGCGAGGGGCCGTTTGCCAGCCTGGTGATGAGCGAAGCGCAGCGTTACGAACTCAAGATCGCCGGCTTGCTGCACGACTGTGGCAAGGTCACCACGCCGGTGCATGTGGTCGACAAGGCCACCAAACTGCAGACCCTTTTCGATCGGATCGAGCTGGTGGAAATGCGGCTGGAAATCCTGCTGCGCGATGCTGAAATCGCCTTCCTGCGCGGCCAGATCAGCCAGACAGCGTGGGAAGATCAACGCCGGCAGATCGAGGATGACCGCACTTTCCTGCGCCGGGTCAACATCGGCGGCGAAACCTTGCCGGATGAAGATGTGCTGCGCATCGAGGCGCTGTCCGCCCGATCCTGGCACGATGCACAGGGGCAAGTGCGGACATTGCTCACGCCCGATGAAACGGAAAACCTGAGCATCCGCAAGGGCACGCTGACGGACGCCGAGCGCAAGATCATCAATCACCATATCGAAGTCACGATCCAGATGTTGGAATCGCTGCCCTGGCCCAAGCATCTCAAGTGCGTGCCCGAATTCGCCGGCGGGCACCACGAACGCATGGACGGCAAGGGTTATCCGCGTGGCCTGACCCGCGAACAGATGTCAGTCTATGCGCGCATCATGGGGGTGGCCGATGTGTTCGAAGCGCTTACCGCCAGCGATAGGCCCTACAAGCCCGGCATGAAATTGTCGCAAGCGCTGACGATCCTGGCGCGCATGGCGCGCGAACAGCATATCGACAGCGATCTGTTTGAAGTATTCGTGCGCGAGAAGGTCTGGCTCGATTATGCCCGGCGTTTTCTGCCAGCCGAGCAGCTGGATGAGGTGGAGAGCGAAACACTTCTGGCGCTGGCACGCAACGATCTGGACGGTGACGATCCGGCGATATCGCCGGACCGAAACGATCAGGCTTGATCAGCCGGCCATCCAGCCGCCATCGACATGCAGGATCTGGCCGGTGACGAAATCCGAGCATTGCGACAGCAGGAAGGCGATCGGCCCGACCAGCAGGTGTTTTTCGCACAAGCGGCCCTTGGGCAGGCGACCCATCACCCAGTTGTAGGCTTCCTTCTGATCGAGGATGTCCTTGTTGATGTCGGTCAGCGTGAAGATCGGCGCCACGGCGTTGACGTTGATATTGTGCGGGGCGAATTCCACGGCGATCGAGCGCGTCAGGTTATTGATCGCACCTTTGCTGGCGGCGTAGGCCGAGAACTTGGCCTTGCCCTGCGAGCCGCGTACCGACGAGATATTGACGATGCGGCCAGCTTTTTTCTCCAGCATGTATTTGCTCACCGACTTGCAGCAGATCATCGTGCCGGTAAGATTGATGTCCATCACCCACTTGAACTTGTCGATGTTGAAATCCTGCTGTTCTTCCAGATAAGTCACGCCGGCGCAGTTCACCAGACCGTCGATGCGGCCATATTTCCGTACCACGGCGTCGGTCATCGCGTCGACGCTGGCCTCGTTGGTGATATCGGTCGCCACGGCAAAACCGGATAGGCCGCGCCCAGTGAATTCCTGCAGTGCCTCATCGAGCAGAGGCTGGGAAATATCGACCAGCACCGCGTGCGCGCCGATGCTGGCGAGCCCCGCCGCCACTTCGCGGCCGATACCGCGGCCGGCGCCGGTTACGATGCAGACTTTGTCTTTCAGGCCGTACATGTCTTCGAGTGTGTAATTCATGCTGCAAAATCCTCCAAAAATCCGGCGCTGGGCGCGAGCGGGCCCCGGCCGGTACCATGGGCACCGGTCAAGTGATCCGCTGATGCTGGGTCAGAGCAGGTGGGAATACTGGCAACCCTGTGTTGCCAGACGAATGTGATAGAGAGAACGCGTGGCGGTAATGAACAGCTCGTCCTGTTGCGTGCCGCCGAACGTGCAGTTGGAAACGCGCTCGGGCACCTTGATCTTGCCGAGCTTCTGCCCATCAGCGGTCAACACCAGGATGCCGTCCTCGCAACTGCAGAAAATCCGCCCGTGTTGATCGACGCGGAACCCGTCGGGAATACCCGGTTCGATCCGGGCGATGACCTGCGGATTGGCCAGCCGGCAGCCGTCGATCACGTCGTAGGCCACCAGATGGCGATGGCCCTGGGTCGGGAATTCGACGATCGACATGTCGGCCACATAGAGGCGCGATTCGTCCGGCGAAAACGCCAGCCCGTTCGGGCGCTGGATGTCGGTGGCGACCGCCCTGAGTTCGCTGTTTTGCGGGTCGAAGCGGTAGACGTAACAGCCGATGATCTGGCTTTCCGACTTGTAGCCCTCGGCATCGCCAAGAATGCCGTAGGGCGGATCGCTGAACCAGATCGTGCCGTCGGATTTCACCACCACGTCGTTGGGCGAATTCAGCCGCTTGCCGTCGAAGCGGTCGACCAGGATGCGCGCCACGCCATCGGCGTCGGTGCGGCTGATGCCGCGCCGGCCGTGCTCGCAGCTGATCAGCCGGCCCTGGCGGTCGAGCGTGTTGCCGTTGCTGTAGTTCGAGGCTTCACGGTAAACGCCGACCGTGCCGTTGCGATCCCAGCGATACATGCGGTTGGCCTTCACGTCGCTGAACACGACGGCATCTTCCCGTGGCAGCCAGACCGGGCCTTCGGCCCAGACCGCCGGTGAGGCGAGGCAGGTCAGGGCGCTGTCGTCGTACAGCAGCGTGGAAAATTCCGGGTGGTAGGTTTCAACTTGGCAGGTCATTTCAGGCAGTGCTCCGGCAAACCCCCGCAGGATCGCAATCGCAGCGAGGTAAACTTCATTTGAACCTGTTCAAAGTCTGTAGCGAGAGGCCCTCAGCAGGGTGAAGAGCAGCGCAGGAACCGGAATGTACAAGGAGTACATGAGGATTCTGAGCAGCACATGAGCCCTGATCAGGGCCTCGCAGCAAGACTATGGACCGGTTCTTACTTCACGCCCCAGATCTTCTTGTACTGGTTCTGGTAATCGTTCTGCGGGTCGTAGACGTTCTTGTCGCCGCCATCGAAGGCCACATTGTCCTTGGTCACCAGGTGCACCGGCGTGACATAGCCCGAAGGCTTGGCTTTGGCGAAGGCACGGTTCAACTCATCGACCAGCTGCCAGCCATGCAGGCGCAGCGGTTCCGGTACGGTAGCGCTCTGGTGATCGCCGTTGCGGATGCGCTGGTAGGCGGACATCGAGCCATCGCCAGCCGAGATGTTGTACGGTGCAGCCGCACCCTTCTTGCCGGCGGTTTTCAGCGATGAACCCATAAAGTCGAAATACAGATCGTTGATGCCGAGCGCGTATTCGAAATCGTCACCGTACTTCTGCAGCAGGCTGAAGGTCATCTGCGGCATGCGGTTGGAGGTATCGGCCAGCGGCGTGTCGATGAATTCCACCAGCTTGCAGCCACTGCACTTCTCGATCACGGCCTTCATCGCGTTGGCTTTCTCCAGGGCGATCTGATAGAGCGAATCGGTGAAGATCAGCACGCGCGCCTTGCCTTCCGATTTGGCCACGGCGTACATGGCAGCCACTTTCGAGACTTCATTCGCATCGGAGCCGACGTTGAAGAACAGGTTGTATTCCGGCGCCGGTCCCGGTTGCGGCACGGCATGCCAGCCCACCAGCGCGATTCCCTGCTCGTTGGCTTTCTTCAGCGGAATCTTGGCTACGTTCGGATTCCAGCCGCCGATGACGATACCGGCCGGTTTCTTGGCGATGGCCTGGTTCAGCGCAGCCAGTTGATCCTTGACCGACCCCGCGCCGTCGAGCACGTCGAGCTTCCAGCCAGCGGCCTTTGCGGCTTCCACCACGCCTTCCTTCACGCCCTGCACGCCGCCATTTTTCATATCGGAGGCGATGTAGACGATGGTCTTGTTCGGCGCGATCTTCGGCCCGGTCGTCGGTCCATCCCATTTGTTGGACGGAGCGACGGCCTTGGCGACGACGGCCTTGGCCTCATCCAGAAAGGCGTCGGCGTGAACGGCCGGACTCAGCGTAAACAGGGCGCCAGCAACTGCAACTGCACATGCGGTGATGCGTTTCATAGTGACTGCCTCCTAAACATGATTGGTTTGAACTTGCGGATCGATCACTTTCTTGGCGGTGACCTTTTGGACTGCTTTCTGGTTAAGCAGGCGCCGCCGTTGGGCGTAGCCGGCAAAACTGATCGACAGCAACAGCGTGGCACCGTTGAACATCGGTTCCACCCAGAACGCGCCGCCGAACTGCTGGATACCGGCAATGCCGATCGCCAGAATCGAGATGCCCACGATCGTGCCCCAGACGTTGACGCGCCCCGGACGGATGGTGGTGCTGCCAAGGAAGGCCCCCACCAGCGCGGGCAGCAGGAAATCCATGCCCACGCTGGCCTGGCCCACGCCCTGTTCGGCCGAGACCAGTACACCGGTGGCACCGGTCAGTACGCTGGAGAGGATGTAGCTGCCGATCACGTAGCGTTTGACCGGGATGCCGTTCAGGTGCGCGGCGGTCGGGTTGCCGCCGATCGCGTACATGTTGCGGCCGATTGGCGTGTGTTCGGTCACCAGCCAGAGCAGGATGGCCGCAGCGATGACATAGAAAGCCGCGATCGGTACGCCGCCGATATCGCTGTGATGCAGCGCGGTGAAGGCTTCCGGCAAGTCGCCGACGATCTGGCGGCCACCCGAGTGCCATAGCGCCACGGCGTACAGGAAAGTGCCCGAACCGAGTGTGGCGACAAAGCTGTCGATATCGGCCAACGCGACCAGAATGCCGTTGAGCAGGCCATACAATGCAGCCAGCACCAATACCACCAGGATTGCCATGGGCCAGGAAAGCCCGAGGTTGATCTGCAGCGTGATTGCCAGGATGTGCCAGAGCACGATACCGAAACCGACATTCAGGTCGATCTTGCCGACGATCATCGGAATGGTGGCCGCCAGTGCCAACAGCGCGATCTTGGATTTGCTGGCCAGAATGGCCTGCAAGGTGAGCATGGAAGCAAACGAGGGCGTGGTGGCTGAAAACACCACGACCAGCACCACGCTGAGGATCAGCAGGCTGTAGCGCGATGCAGTTTCGCTCAGCCAGGGCAGCCAACCATCGCGGGCCAGACTGACGTTCTCTTCCAGTGCCGTGGATTTTACTGATGTTTGAGACACTTTGATTTCCTCCCTACTCGTATTGGTTATGCTGTTTGCAGCGAGGCTGCCGGCTGATCGTTGTTTGTATCGCTGCCGCATGCCAGTGCCAGCAGATTGGCAAAGCTCACGTCTTCATCACGCAACTCCCCCACGACCTGACCGCGGTTGAACACCAGGGCGCGGCTGCAGATGTGGGCGATTTCCTCGAAATCGGTCGAGACCACCAGCACGGCGATACCCTGATCGAGCGCGGCGTTGAGGATGTGGTAGATATCTGCGCGCGCGCCGACGTCGACACCGGCGGTGGGGTCTTCCAGAATCAGGAGCGGGCTGTGCATGTTGAGCCAGCGTGCCATCACCACTTTCTGCTGGTTGCCCCCGGATAGCGCACTGATATCCAGATTGACGTTTTTCGGGCGAACGTCGAATTCCTTCACCTTCTGGTTCGCGAGCGGAATTTCATCGCCGGCGCCATAGGCCGACAGCGGCTTGCGTCCCAGATTGCATGGGTTGAGGAACAGGTTCTCGCGTACCGACATCGACATCACCACGCTTTCGTGGATGCGATCGCCCGCCACCATGGAAATGCCGGCGCGGATGGCTTCGAGCGGCGAATTGGCCTTGAGCGGTTTGCCGTTCAGGGTGATGCGCCCTTTTTCCAGCGTGCGCAGCCCGAACAGACTGCGGCCGATTTCCTCCTGACCCGCGCCGCGCAAGCCGGCCAGCGCAAGCATTTCACCGCGGCGCAAGGTGAATGTCACCGGGCCGGTTTCGCCGATCACCACATCATCCAGCGTGAGCAGCGTTTCAGCGTTGGGCGAAACCTGCGGCCGGCGCAGATTGCGTTCGGCTTCCTGGCCGACGATGGCGCGGACCAGATCGCGCAAGGTGTAGGCCGAGGTCGGCCCGCCGGCGACCTGGTTGCCATCGCGCATTACGCAGATATCGTCGGCGATCTCGATCACCTCATCCAGACGGTGGGTGACATAGATCATGCCGACCCGCTTTTCCTTGAGCCGCTTGAGCACCGTGAACAGATGGCGCACGTCGTCGGCCGGCAGCGATGCGGTGGGCTCATCAAGCACCAGCACTTCGGCTTCGACTGCGACAGCACGGGCAATGGCCAGCAGCGATTTTTCGGTGCGCGAAAGATCGAAAACGCGTGCATCCGGGTCGAGATCAATGCCGACTTCCTGCAGTGCCCGATGTGCGCGCCGCCGTACCAGATCCCAGTTGATCAAGCCGACGCGGCGTGGAAAACCCATGACCAGCGCCATGTTTTCCGCGACCGTCATCCACTCGACCAGGCCCAGATCCTGATGGATGAAGGCAATCGGTTGCGTGGTGCGTTTTTTCAGCGCGGCGGCGGATTTGATTTCCTGGCCATGAAACAGGATGCGGCCGCCATCGCGCTTGTAAACGCCCGCCAGCACCTTGATCAGCGTGGATTTGCCGGCGCCGTTTTCACCGAGCAGCGCCAGAATCTTGCCGGGCTCGATGTCGATGCTGACATTGTTGACGACGGTATTGCTGCCGAAGCGTTTGACGATGCGATCCAGCCGCAGCAGCGCCTGGTGTGGGGTATGCGAATTCATCTGCGATTCCTTGTGATCATTGATCAAAGCGCTCTGATCCGCGCCCATACCCGCTCATCGACCGGAATACCGTTCTGACGGTTTTCTGCCAGCAATTGCGGGAATTCATGGCCGGGCATGCGGATGGGGGTTTGTGGGTCGGCGCGCTCGGCGCTCTGCACGTATTCGCGGATGCGCTCAAGCTTGGCATCGCGGCTGGGGCCGTCGATCAGGCGGTCAACCTCGATGGCGATGAACACCTGTGAGATGTTGTATTCGTCATCCATTTCCTCGGTGACCTCGGCAACCGACAGGCCGCCCGAGAGCAGCGTCGCGATCATGTCGAGCACGATCGAAAGACCCGAGCCCTTCCAGTAGCCCATCGGCAGGATGCGGCGGTTCTTCTCGATCGGCGCCGGATCGCGCGTCAGATTGCCCGCGTCGTCGAAGCCGCCGTCGACCGGCAGCATGCGTCCGGCCAGGCGGTTCACTTCGAGCATGCCGTAGGAGAACATCGACATCGACATGTCGACCATGGTGACCGGATCGCCCGGCACGGCCACGATCAGCGGGTTGGTGCCGATACGACATTCCTTGGCGCCCCACGGTGGCATCACGGCGATCGAGTTGGTCCAGCAGATGCCGATATAGCCTTTTTCCGCGGCCTGGTAACCGTAACCACCGCCGCGCATCCAGTGATTGGCGTTGCGCAGTGCCACAAGGCCAATGCCGTGCTGGTCGGCCAGTGCCATCGCGCGGTCCATCATCTGCTTCGCAGTGAGGTTGCCGATCGCGCGTCTGGCATCCCATTGCTCGATCGCGCCGAGCGAGAGCAGGCATTGCGGTTCGGCATCGGGCCGGACATGGCCGGCCTTGAGCTGCTCGATAAAACGCGGAAAACGGTTGACGCCATGCGAATACACGCCGGTTTCCGTGGTGTCGGCAAACAGGCTGGCGCAGGCTTCCGCCTTGGCCTCCATAACGCCGCAGCCAAGCAATACCCGCTTGAACTCCTGCTTCAGCTCTTCATAACCCAAACGCATTTGATGATCTCCGAATCCGGTTTCAGTCCAAAAACAGGGGCACGGTTCACGGCGAATGGAGGGCAAAGCAGGGGCGTGACACGCCGCCAATTCAAGTTTGACGGGGTGTTGGGGGTCTTCTCCATCCTCTGCTATGATCGTTCCATATGTTGGAAGCGTGTTTTAACAAATACTAGGACACCAGTTTGTGCGTGTCAATCGTCCGACATGAAAAAAACGCCGGCATGGCGCAGGGCGTGGAAGCCTTGGTAAAAAGGGTTATCCTTCCGGACTGCCAGGGTCTGGAAAATAGTCCGGCAGATTGGGCTTTGTGCGTGGCGTGCGGAGCTGAAACACACAGGTAGAGTGATGCGAAAAGAAGAAGACGATTCCTTGATGAATGACCCGCCGGGCAAGGCCGAGGTGCCGTTCGGTACGCAAAGCCTGTTGCGCGGCCTGCAGGTCATGGAAACCCTGAGCAATTTCCCCAATGGTTGCCCGCTGGCCAAACTGGTCGAGCTGTGCGGCATGAACAAAAGCACCACGCACCGCCTGTTGCAAGGCTTGCAGAGTGCTGGATACGTGACCAACGCTCCGACGCCGGGCAGCTATCGCCTGACCACCAAGTGCGTGGCGGTTGGGGAAAAGGCGCTGTCCTCGCTCAATATCATTCACGTGGCCGCGCATCATCTCGAAGCGCTGAATATCGAAACCGGCGAAACGGTGAACCTGTCGTTCCGCGAAGGCGATCACGCGATCCTGATCTACAAGCTGGAATCAACGATTGGCATGATCCGCACCCGTGCCTATATCGGTCAGCATTTGGCAATGTACTGTTCGGGTATGGGCAAGATTTTCCTGGCCTACGACCATCCGGCGAATGTGGCCCGGTACTGGCAGCAAAACAGGGACAGCATCGTGCCGCTGACGCCGAGCACGATTACCGATGAAAAGGTCATGCTCGACGAACTGGCCGAGATCCGAAAACAAGGTTACGCGCTGGATCGAGAGGAGAATGGCCTGGGCATGTGGTGTATTGCCGCGCCGATTTTCAATATCCGCCAGCAGGTGGAATATGCAGTATCGGTGGCCGTGTCGACGGCAGGGCTGAGCCAGTCCCGAAAGACCGAGCTGGTTGAGCGGGTTCGGCAGGCGGCGGAGCAGATTACCCGGGAACTGGCTGGCTAGGGTATTAGGCTCTCTGAGGAAAGCTCTTAAATAAGGAGAAACAACAATGCGCTATGTCTTGATCGGTACCGGCAACATCAGCAACACCTACATCAATGCCATCGGCAAGATTCCGGGCAGCGAGATTGTTGGCTGCGTGTCGCGCAGCGGCAAGCGGCCCAAATCCGCGCCAGAGATCGAATGCAGGGCTTCACTGGCTGAAATCGAGATCCCGTTTGATGCCGTGATCATCACCACGCCCAACGGCTTGCACGCTGACCCAGCCATTGAAGCGGCGCGGCTGGGCAAGCATGTGCTGACCGAAAAGCCGCTCGATATCACGCTGGATGCGATGGACCGGATGATCGCGGCATGCGAATCGGCTGGCGTGGTGCTCGCCACTGCCTACCAGCGCCGCACCAATCCGGACAACCTCGCGATCAAGCAGCTGGTCGATGCCGGTGCCTTCGGGCGCATCTACGCGGCAGATCTTTCCTGCAAGTTCTGGCGCGATCAGGCCTATTACGAGAGTGGCGCGTATCGCGGCAGTTGGGATGTGGATGGCGGTGGACCGTTCATGATGCAGGCTTGCCACAACATCGATTTCTACCTGTGGCTGTTTGGCATGCCTGAGCACGTGAGCAGCCATTACGGCACTTTCATGCACGCTATCGAGGTGGAAGACCATGGCGCGGCCTTGCTGAAATATGCCAATGGCATGATCGGTACCATCGTGGCTTCCACTGCGACCAAGCCCGGTTTTCCGGCGCGGCTGGAAGTGCATTGCGAAAAGGGCAGCTTTGTCACCCTCGATGATGCGATCAGCTACTGGGATATCGAAGGCGTGCCCAATCCGTCGACCCCGACGCAAACCAATCGCGGTGAAGGTACCAGCAGTGCTGCGGTGAGCGACACCTCGCGCCATGAAGACATCCTGCGTGATTTCGAGGCAGCCGTGCGCGAAGGGCGTGCGCCGCTGGTGGATGCGGCATCGGCGCGGCAGACGACGGAATTTATTCTGCGGATTTACGGTCGCTGACCAGACTGGAGTCGCGGCAGATCAGGCGCTACCGGCGGGTGCGTAAAGTACGCGCTCGAAGTTCGCGCCGCGCTCCAGAGCCTGAACCAGACGGACCCGCGTGAGCGTGGTGCCATCCCATATTTCGAGCAGGCGGCTGGGGCGGTGCCAGCCTGTGGGCAGGATCAGGCTGGGCTGTGCCTTGAGTTGTGGCATTTCAGGCAGCAGCAGAATTTCGCTGTACCGGGCTTGTCCGGCACGAACCAGATCCAGCGCGCGGCCCATTGCCGCTTGCGGTATGCCCGGCAGCAGGCGCAGACCGATGGCGAGCTGGTCGTCCCTTTCTTCCAGTGTGCGCGTGACCCCTAGCAGGTATTGACCACCAGGCGCGATGCAGACCAGATGTTGCAGGCCGACGCGGGTGCTGGCGAGCACGGGGCGCGCGAGCTGCATTTCCTGTGCCGATTCGCGCAGTAGCTGCCAGTTCTCGGCAACACCGGCTGGTGTTTCAGCTACCTGCGTGCTGGTGCTGGTGTGGCCGAACAATTGCAATGCTTCCAGCGCGCGTCGATCCAGTTGCGTGACATCCTGTGGCGGTGGTGCCAGCTGGCCATCGGCAATCAGGCGTTGCAGATTGGCCAGTTCCAGTCCGACCGGGATGTGCCGTGCTGCGGGATTGGCTGGAACGGGAACCTCGGTTGGCAGTTCGCACCAGCGCCGGTAGATATCTGTCAGCAGCGCTTCGGTCGCATGCGGCGAGAGTTCTGTCCCCAATCCCAGCTTTTGCGGCAACTCACCTTCGCGCAGCATCTTGATGCGCTTGGTCAGTACCTGGGCGAGTGCGAGTGTATCGATTTCACGCACCTCGGGGCCCTCGAGTGGCTTGCTTGCGCGCAATGCCGGCGCCGGAGTGGCCAGATCGATCTGCAGGCAGGTTTTGCCGGGTAATGCTGTGGCCTGGCGGGAGAGCGAGGTCCGTGTGGCCAGGACTTCGAGGCGGCGATCAAGCCAGAGCAGTTGCCGGCTGGTCAGCTGCCGCGTGCCACTGGCTGCCAGCAGCAGCGCATGGATCAGCATGGCCTGTGGCATGCTGGAATTCTGGATATCGATCAGGCTGTCGCGCACGGCAGTCTGGGCAAGACCGACGTCTTCGATCAGGCGGTAACGCCCAAACAGGCGCTGCCAGACTTCTGTGGGAACCGGGCGGTAGACCAGCAGATAGCCCCGGGCAACACAGCTGCCGTAGCGCAGCGTGCGCTCGGCAAGCAGGGCGTGCAGTTCGGCCAGCGGGCTGCCGTCTTCGCGCGCATCCCGCCAGCAACGGGCATAGGCGGTTTCCAGTTTTTCCCACAGTGCCTGCGCCGCTTGCCAATGACCAGTTTCCTCTGCCGACAGGGGCAAGGGTTTGCCGGTGTAGAACGCGGTCAGTCTTTCCTGCGTGGTGTGCACCGCATCGCGTAACAGTTCGAGGCTTTTGAGCAGCTCGCGGCCATCGATGCGTGCCGTATTGAGCTGGCCCAGCAGTTCATCGAGTTCGAGCCGCGATTGCTGCACATTGATCAGCGGTAGCAGGGTCAGCCATTCCTTCGCCTCGCGCGCATCGGCGACAGGCGGTTTGCCTCCGGCATTCAAGGGAAGGATGGCATCGAGGCTCATGGCGTGTGGTGGGTGTTCCGGTACAGAGAATTATAGGCTCTTAACGGGGCCACGCAGCTTGCGTGGCCCACATCCGTCAGGTGGCGATCACAACAGGATCCGCTCGATACCGCCGTTGCGGGCCTGCTGCACATATTGCTCCAGCCAGTTTTCGCCCAGTAGGTTGCGCGCCATTTCCACCACGATGTAATCGGCCTCGCTGCCGACATCATCGTTGTAGCGCGTCAATCCTTGCAGGCACGATGGACACGAAGTCAGCACCTTGACCGGCGCGCTCTCGCCCGATTCGGCACGCAGCCGGTTGGCGCCGCGTTGCAGTTCTTCCTGCTTGCGGAAACGTACCTGGGTGGCGATGTCCGGCCGGGCCACGGCAAAGGTGCCGGATTCGCCACAGCAGCGGTCGTTGAGCGCCACGGGCGCACCCATCAGCTTGTTGGCCACGTCGATGCCCTTGTACTGCTTCATCGGCGTGTGGCATGGCTCGTGGTACATGTAGCGCGTGCCGCTGATGCCGTCGAGCTTCACGCCCTTTTCCAGCAGGTATTCGTGGATGTCGAGCAGGCGGCAGCCGGGGAAGATGTCCTCGAAGCGGTATTTCACCAGCTGATCCATGCAGGTGCCGCACGAAACCACCACGGTTTTGATATCGAGGTAGTTCAGCGTATTGGCCACGCGGTGGAACAGCACGCGGTTTTCCGTGGTGATCTTCTCGCCCTTGTCCTCGAAGCCGGATGAAGTCTGCGGGTAGCCGCAGCACAGATAACCCGGCGGCAGCACCGTGGTGGCGCCGGCGTGCCAGAGCATGGCCTGCGTGGCGAGTCCGACCTGGCTGAACAGGCGCTCCGAGCCGCAGCCCGGAAAGTAGAACACCGCATCCTGGTCGTCCTGTTGCTGCGGGTTGCGGATCACCGGTACCATGTTCGGGTCATCCAGATCGAGCAAGGCGCGCGAAGTCTTGGTGGGTACCTTGGCGGGCAAGGGTTTGTTGATGAAGTGGATGACCTGCGCCTTGATGTCAGGCCGCCCCAGCGTGGCAGGCGGTTGCTTGACCACCGAGCGGGTCAGTCCGAACAGGCGACCAACGTGATAACCCAGGCGCTGGGCGCGGTAGCCGAGCCCGATCATGCCGGCACGCAGCAGCTTGATGGTGGCCGGGTCCTTGATTGTCAGGAAAGCCATGCCCAGCGCAGTGCCCGGATTGAACGGCTTCTTGCCTTCCTTCCTGAGGAAGTTGCGCATGGCCACCGAGACATCGCCAAAGTCGATCTTGACCGGGCAGGGCGTCACGCAGCGGTGGCAGACCGTGCAGTGATCAGCCACGTCGGCGAGCTCGCTGAAGTGCTTGAGCGAAATGCCGCGCCGGGTCTGCTCTTCATAGAGGAAGGCCTCGGTCAGCAGACCGGTGGCGAGAATCTTGTTGCGCGGGCTGTAGAGCAGGTTGGCGCGTGGCACATGCGTCGAGCACACCGGCTTGCACTTGCCGCAACGCAGGCAATCCTTTACCGATTCGGAAATCGCACCGATGTCGGAGGCTTCGAGGATCAGCGATTCCGATCCAAGCAGGTTGAACGACGGCGTATAGGCATTGGTCAGGTCCGAGCCCGGCAGCAGCTTGCCCTTGTTGAAGTGGCCGTTGGGGTCGACGCGCCGCTTGTAGTCCTCAAACGGGGCCAGCTCTTCGCGGCTCAGGAATTCATACTTGGTGATGCCGATGCCGTGCTCGCCCGAGATCACGCCGCCCAGGCTGCGCGCCACTTCCATGATGCGGCCCACCGCCTTGTGCGCGGTTTGCAGCATGTCGTAGTCATCCGAGTTGACCGGGATGTTGGTATGCACGTTGCCGTCGCCGGCATGCATGTGCAGTGCCACGAACACGCGGCCTTTCAGGTTCTTGCGCTGGATTTCGCCGACGGCGCGCAGGATGGGCTCGTCGGCAGTGCCGGAGAACAGATCCTGCAGATTGGCCAGCACTTCGCGTTTCCAGGAAATCCGCAGGAAGAAATCGCGCAGCGCGGTAAAGACACTGTGTGGTTCGGTGCAGGTTTTTTCCAGCGGTGCGGTCGGGAAATTGCCGAGGTAATCGGTGAGCCGCGCATCGAGGTTGTCCAGTTGCCACTGCCAGCGTGCGTGCGTGTTCGCAATCAGTTCCAGCGCGGCTTCGCGCCGGTCGCCGATCAGTTCATCGAGCAGTACCGGCTTTTCACCCGGCGTAGTTACCGGCAGGTGGCCAGCGGTGAAAAAGGCAGCCAGTCGATCCAAGAGGCGCAATTTGTTGGCAATCGACAGCTCGATGTTGATGCGTTCGATCGCATCGGAGTAGTCGCCCAGTTTCGGCAGCGGGATGACCACGTCCTCGTTGACCTTGAACGCGTTGGTATGGCGCGCGATCGCGGCAGTGTTGGAGCGGTCGGCCCAGAATTTCTTGCGTGTTTCCGGCGTGACGGCAATAAAGCCTTCGCCGCCGCGTGCGTTGGCGATGCGCACCACCTGCGAGGCGGCTTCGCCCACGGCTATTTCGTTGTCGGAGGCGATATCGGCGATCAGCACCATTTTTGGCCGGCCACGGTTCTTGGCCTTGGTCGAATAGCCGACCGCGCGCACATAGCGCCAGTCGAGGTGTTCCAGACCGGCCAGCACCGCTTGCGGCTGGCCGGCAAACAGTTGCGTGATTTCGACGATGGCCGGCGTGGCTTGCGCCACGGTACCGAAGAATTCCAGGCAGACGGTACGGGTATGCGCGGGCATGCGGTGCAGCACGAAGCGCGCCGAGGTGATCAGCCCGTCGCAGCCTTCCTTCTGGATGCCGGGCAGGCCAGCGAGGAATTTGTCGGTCACATCCTTGCCCAGACCTTCCTTGCGGAACGCGCTGCCCGGAATTTCCAGCGTTTCTTCTCCGACGCGAGTCTTGCCATCGGGCTGATAGCGGCTGATGCGGAAGGTGGCTTTTTCCACGTCGTGGATCTTGCCCAGGTTGTGGTCGAGCCGCTCGACGATCAGCCAGTTGCCATCCGGATCGACCATTTTCCAGGAAACCAGGTTGTCGAGCGCGGTACCCCACAGCACGGCCTTCTTGCCGCCGGCATTCATGGCGACGTTACCGCCGATGCACGAGGCGTCGGCCGAGGTCGGGTCGACCGCGAACACCAGTCCGGCATCCTCGGCGGCTTCCATCACGCGCCGCGTGACTACGCCGGCGCCGCAATGGATGGTGGCGACTTCATGGTTTACGCCGGGAATGCGCATCATCTCGACGCCGTTGTGGCGGTCGAGTTTTTCGGTATTGATCACGGCCGACATCGGCGTCAGCGGTACTGCGCCACCGGTGTAGCCGGTACCGCCGCCGCGCGGGATCACGGTGAGCCCGAGCTCGATGCAGGCGGCCACCAGCGGTGCCATTTCGGCTTCGCTATCCGGATTGAGCACCACAAACGGGTATTCCACGCGCCAGTCGGTGGCGTCCGTCACGTGCGAAACCCGCGCCAGGCCATCGAAACAGATATTGTCGCGTCGGGTGAGCGGGCCCATGCGCTGCAGGATCTTGCGGCGCAATTCGGCGATGTCGCGGAACTCCTGCTCGAACGCATCCACAGCCTGGCGGGCACTGGCGAGCAACTGGCCGACTTTTTCGTTGTCCTGGCGGCGTTTTTCAATTTCGCTCAGACGATGGCGCATGGCCTCGATCAGCAATTTGAGGCGCTGCGGATTTTCGAGCTGGTCGTCTTGCAGATAGGGATTGCGTTTCACGACCCAGATATCGCCCAGCACCTCGAACAGCATGCGGGCCGAGCGGCCGGTGCGGCGTTCTCGGCGCAGGGCATCGAGCGTATCCCAGGCATCGTGGCCCAGCAGCCGAATGACAATTTCGCGATCGGAAAACGAGGTGTAGTTGTAGGGAATCTCGCGCAGGCGTTCCGGCGTAGCGTTGAGTTCGGCCATTTTGATTTATCTCCAGTGACGACTGTCCCGGCATCTTGTCGGGAACCGCAAATCTTAGCCGAAAATGCACAGATTCAAGATGCAAATTGTTGGGCTGGCGTTTATCCGGTATCGCGGCTGCCGAAGAAGTGCCGGCTGGTTTTGAGCAGGTTTTGCGCGTACTCGCTCAGCCGGCGGTGGCTCGGATGCGGCTCGCTCGCGATGATGGCATCGGCGCGTGCCAGCAGCGGCGCGAATTCATCCATGTAATCGGATTCGGGCAGCAGATCGAGAATCCCTGCCCGCCACAGCTTGGCATGCACGCGATGGTTGGCCTCGCACAGCATGACCCGGATACCGCGTTTTCTGAGCTTCTTGATCACTTCTTCCAGCAATTGCAGTCCGGTGATGTCGGTAAACGGAACGCGGCGCAGGCGGATGATCAGCACGTGTGGGTCGGTATGCGTTTGCAGCAGCGCGCGCTCGAAGTTTTCCACGGCGCCAAAGAAGAATGGCCCGTCGATCTCGTAGACCAGCAAGCCTTTGGGCAGGTCGGTCATGTTCTGGTTCTGCAGTTCCAGCTTCAGATCGTGTGCGCTCAGTTGCTGGACTTCGACGCTGGTCGACATGCGACGCATGAATTGCAGGATGGCCAGGATCACACCGATATTCACGGCAATAACCAGATCGGCGAAAACTGTCAGCAGGAAGGTGATGATCAGGATCGCCACGTCCGCGCGCGGCGCGCGGCGCACCATGCCGGCGAAATGCTTCACCTCGCTCATGTTGTACGACACCACGAACAGAATTGCGGCCAGCGCGGCGAGCGGAATGTTGGAAGCCAGTGGTGCCAGGAACAGCAGCGTGGCAACCAGCGTCAGCGTGTGCGTAATGCCTGCGAGCGGGTTGGTGCCGCCGTTGCGGATATTGGTGGCGGTGCGCGCGATGGCGCCGGTGGCCGGAAAGCCACCGAACAGCGGCGTGGCAATATTGGCCAGCCCCTGGCCGATCAGTTCCTGGTTCGAATCATGCTTGGTGCCGGACATCCCGTCGGCCACCACCGCAGACAGCAGCGATTCGATCGCGCCGAGCATGGCAATGGTGAAGGCCGGGCCGATCAGCTCGATGATGCGGGCCGGTGTTACCGTCGGCAGCGAAAACTCGGGCAGCCCCAGCGGGATGCCGCCAAATGCCGTGCCGATGGTGGCGACGCCATCAAACTGAAAAATGCCTTGCAGCAGTGTCGCCACCAGCATGGCCACCAGCGGGCCCGGAATGCGGTTGAGGCCGCGGATGCGCGAGGAAAACAGCACCAGCAGCAGGCTGAAGATGGCCAGTGCCGTGGTGGTGAAATGCAATTGCGGCAGCACTTCGATCAGGTGCCAGAGCTTTTCGTGGAAGTGTTCGCCGCCCACCGCAGGCAGGCCAAAGAAATCTTTCCATTGGCCAACGAAGATCACTACGCCGATGCCGGCGGTAAAGCCGACGATCACGGGCGAGGGGATGAACTTGATCACCGCGCCCATCTTGGTCATGCCCATCACCACCAGCATCAGGCCGGCCATGATGCCGGCGACCTGCAGGCCGTCGATGCCGTATTTGGCGGTTACGCCGGCCAGGATCGCGATAAAGGCGCCGGTTGGTCCGGCGATCTGCACCCGGCTGCCGCCGAGCAGGGAAACCATCAGCCCGCCGATGATCGCCGTATACAGACCCTGCTCAGGGCGTACGCCGGAAGCAATCGCAAAGGCCATGGCCAGCGGCAGTGCCACCACGCCGACAATGATCCCGGCGATGATGTTGGGCATCCATGTCCCTCGCCCGAACAAGCCGGCACGCTTGGCTTCCAGAATCGAAATCATCTATCAGTTCCCGCTAACGCTTACATGAGTAAGGGTAGTACAGGCTGCGTGCAAATAAGGTGAGTCAGCGGTGATGGAAACGTTTGGTTACAGCACGACCAGATTGCGGCCGCTGCGTTTGGCCTGGTAGAGCTTTTCATCCGCACGCTGAATGACGTGCGCGAGATCGTGATCGGCAAAGTGTTCGGCGATGCCCACGCTGATGGTCACGGTTTGCTCAGGCATGATGCGATCCCAGCTCCAGCCCGCCACCAGCCGGCGCAAGCGTTCAGCCACTTCAGCGGCTTGCGCCGCAGTGCGGTTCTGCAGTAGGACGGCGAACTCCTCACCACCCCAGCGCGATACCAGATCGCCCTGGCGGCAGCCGGATTTCAGCAGTGCGGCAACCTGGCGCAACACCTTGTCTCCGGTTTCATGTCCCCATGTGTCATTGATCGGTTTGAAATGGTCGATATCGATCATCAGTGCGGTAACGGGATCATGTTGCTGGTACAGCAGCGCTTCGGC
The DNA here is from genome assembly GCF_055810895.1 of Formivibrio sp. oc-25. NCBI lineage: Bacteria > Pseudomonadati > Pseudomonadota > Betaproteobacteria > Neisseriales > Chitinibacteraceae > Formivibrio > Formivibrio sp. oc-25. The sequence continues at coordinate 146,565 of NZ_JBVVOL010000006.1, forward strand.
ACTTTGCTCCAGTCCGCGCCGGTTCAGTAGGCCCGTGAGCGCATCTTCACCGGCCATGCGCTCGATGCGATAACGCTCCTGCCGTTCGGTGGCATGCTTGCGGCGCAGGCGGGCGTTTTCCATGCGCGCCTTTTCGACCTCCAGCTGCATTTCCATGGCCTGCAACTTGTGCGGGGATACCTTGCGCTGGATATCCTGCTGCAACAGGTGGTAACGCTTGTAATGGGCAAGGGCTTCTTGCCATTCCTGGCGCAGCTCGTGGATTTCGGCCAGTGCCAGTTCGATCTGGAACATCAGATGCTGGGTGCCCATGCTGCTGGCTGCATCCAGCGCCTCTTCCAGCAGTTGCTGGGCCGCGGCCAGATCGTTGCGCAGCATGGCAAGTCGCCCCAGCGTGAGCAGATTGGTAGCCAGCCCGAGTGCATTCTGATGAGACTGGTTCAATTGACGTGCTGTCTGCAGTGCCTTTTCGGCCCCATCCAGATCGCCGCGCGCATGTTGGATCAGGCCCAGAATGCCCTGGATTTCGGCGGATTGCTGTGCGGGGGTCTCGCGCACTTGCGCCAGGACGTTCAGCGCTTCGGCGTGACACTGCATTTCGTACAGGTCCACGGCGATATTGAGGCAAGCGGCATCGTACAACGTCGGATCATTGCCTTCGCGCCAGCTTTTCTGTGCCCAGCGGTGATGGGCCAAGGCCGTACCGGCATCGCCATGGGCAAGGTAGATCTGTCCCAGGCCAATCAGTGCACGCAACCAGAGCTCATGGGCCTGGGCGTTGGTCGCGGCGTCCAGGCAGCGCGACCAGTATTGCAAGGCCATGTCGTAATCGCCGACCGTGTAATGTCCGCGAGCAATTTCCTGCAGGCAATCGGCGATCTGCAGTGCATGCTGTTCCTCTTCGGCCAGTGCCAGTACGTGGGAGAAAAGTGCAATGGCTTCCTTGAAGGCGCCATGCAGTACATGGGCGCGCCCCTGATTGATCAGGCCCTCGCGGTAACCGGCTGTATAGCCGATGGCCAGTGCTTGCGTGCAGGCCTGCTGGGCGCAAGCCATGACCTGCCCATTTTTCAGGCGGTAGAGTCGATGGGCTTGCTGGTTGAGGTGGTCGATATCGGCGGGCGAGGTCATCCCGCTAGTTTACAGTGTGCGACAGTATAAATAACAGCCGTGTTTGATCATTGCGTGCTGTCCAGACTTGCGTGGATGCCATCGCGCAGGTGTTGGTAGGCAAGTTGATGCTGGGCTGCAGCCTCGTTCTGCCCGGTAGCACTGCAAAGCATGGCCAGTGCCTGTTCTGTCTGTGCCAGCAGATATTGTGACCCGCAGTTGCTGGCCAGAGCATGGGCGGTGTTGAGAAAATCGAAGGCGCCATCGATTTCCTGGCGCTGCAGATCACAAAAGCCCAGCAGGCGCAGATTGCTGATTTCGGCAAACGCTCTGTCATGCAGGCGGTTGAGTTTGAGTGCCAGCATCAGGTTGGCATGGGCTTTTTCGATTTCGCCATTCAGATAATGAATTTCGCCAATCAGTCCATAGACAGTGGCTTCCTGCGGATAGTGTTTTGCCGCCTTGATTTGCACCAGTGCTTCTTTCAGCAACAACAATGCGGGTTCGCACTGGCCCATTTTGATCCAGTCGCCCGCCATGCGCAGCTGTGCCTCGCTGAACAGCAAGGGATCATCGGATTCCAGGGCCAGTTCCTGTGCACGGTTGTGGTAATCCAGTGCAGCTTGATGATGCCCCTGGATGAACTCGAGACAACCCAATCCAAGACAGGCGCGCGCGAGCAGGTGCTGGTCGATGATGGGTGGTGCCATTTCAAGGCAATCCAGCCAGCATTGCCGGGCATCCCGATAGCGGCTTTGCCGGTAGTAGATACGCCCGCGTAACTGCACGGCTTCGCCCTGATGCACGTCGATCGCATGAACGCTTGCCATGTCGCCGACTTGCTGCAGCAAGAGCAGGGCGGCGTCGTGGCGACCCAGCATGGTCAGGATGCGTGCATGCAGATTCAATGCTGCAGCTTCGTTTCTGTGATCCGCCTCTGCCGCTGCGTGTACTCGCGCCTGCCCCACCAGCACAATGGCCTCGGCGCAGCGGGATTTGAGCAGCTCACGTGCACGCGTGAGTATTTGCAGGGTTGATTCGGACACAATGGGCCCCGGATTGGGTATGTGACGTTTCAGCATATCATTCTGTTGCAGAAGCGCCAGTCTGCTCCTGAAGGGGCGATAAAGTTTTGGCAAACAATGACAAAGCTGCTAAAAAACGCCTAAGCTTGAAGGCGGTTACTTTTTTAGGCACATGGTTTTTCTGTGCCAGAACGATTTCTGGACGAGGACTGGTATTGCACTCACTCAGCGAGCGTGGCTGGCGGGCCGCGCTCTATAACCATCCGATTCTGCTGATTTCCGGTTTGTTCCTGACGGGATTGCTGCTGGTGGTGCTCGGCAACAATTATGCCGAGGACCGCGAAGCGCGCAATTCTGCTGCATTTACCGAGAGATTGATGCAGACCTTTGTTGAACAGCAGCAAAGGGAGCTGGAAAAGCTGGTGCGTGACTATGCCGTGTGGGACGACTTTTTCAACCATGCCCATGGCGACAGTTTCGATCAGGAATGGCTGGACCGGAATGTAACGGATTCGCTCTACCGCAATTTCTCCGTGGTCGATGCTTTGGTTGTGGCTGCGGATCAGCGCGTCGTGCATGCTCTCAACCGGGGCGAGTCGGTCACGCTGGCTACGCTGGCTGAATGGAACCACGAATTTGCCGAGATATGGCGCCGTCAGCTCAGGCTGCGCCCTGCCACCACTTCCTTTTCCGGCATGATTCGCACCTCCTCCGGCGTGCAGTTGCTGGTGGCTGAACGCATCCGCCTGGAAAGTACGCCGGATTTGCCGAGTCAGAGGCATGCCTGGCTGGTTTTTGCCCGTCATCTTGATCCGGTCTGGTTTGAAGATACGGCGCGCATGTTGTCGATTGCCGATGTGAAAGTGCGGACGTCATCCCCCGCAAAAGGTACGCCACACTATACCCTGCTCGGTTTGGACAAGGCCCCAGTCGGCTGGTTGTCATGGCAGGTCAAACGTGTCAATGCCGGAGGGGCGAGGTTATATCCGCTGCTGGGCGGGTTGACGGCAATGTTCCTGTTCGTCGTGCTGCTGGCGCGATCGGCGCTGCAGATGCATAAGTGGCAATTGCAGGTACACGCACGCCTGCTGCAGCAGTCCGAAACCTTGCGCCATCTTTCGCATTTGCCCTATGCCGGTGAGGATGAGGCGGCTTACCTGAATGAGCTGGCTGCTGCGGTACGCAAGTGCCTGGCAGTGGGTCGGGTCTCGATCTGGCGCAATGATGCGGCCAAGGGTTATTTCCGCTGCGTTGCGGCCAATGGCGAAGCCCCCGTGCCGGATATGTCGCTGCAGGCATGGGAGCATGCCGAATACTTCCGCCTGCTGGGTGAGCGCCGCACCCTGATCGTGAATGACGTCGAAAAATCAACACTGCCAGCACTGCATGATTTCTGGAATTCACGTGGCGTGGTCGCGGTACTGGATGCGTCCGTGATGGTGCGCGGGCGCCTGAGCGGTTTGTTGTGCATTGAAGTTTTCGATCGTCCGGTGGCCTGGGAGGCGGATCAGATCAGTTTTGCCGAATCCGCGGCCGACCTGATTGCACTGGCATTTGTATCGGCCGAGCGGCGCCGCACTGAAGCGGCACTACATCGCCAGCAGTTTTATGACGTATTGACCGGGTTGCCCAATCAAGTGCGCTTGTCGCAATTGCTGTCGCAGATGTTGCAGGTTACCGATAGTCGACTGGTCTATTCGCTCTGGAGCGTGGGTGGGTTGCGGCATGTCAACGAGGATATGGGGCGTGCCGGTGGAGATCAGGTACTGCAGGAAATTGCGCGCCGGTTCGAACAGGTTCCGGGCGAAACGATTGTTGCCCGTTTGGGCAGCAACCGTTTTGTGCTGGTGCTGCGCAACGTGGCCGCCCCCGATGTTTCGCATGAGCTTGAACATATCTACTACCGTTTGCGCTTGCCGTTTGTGATCGATGGGCAGCAGATCACGCCGCAACTCTCCTGTGGCGTGAGTCTGGCACCGCAAGATGCCCTGACTGCCGAAGAATTGTTGCGCCATGCCGAGTTCGCCCTCGAATCGGCACGCTCGCGTAATGATTCTCCGATCGAATTTTATGCGGCCGAGCCCAATGCCGTGGCACGCGAACACTACCAGCTGGCTGGCGCGATGCCTGCGGCCTTGCTGCGCGGCGAGTTCGAACTGCATTTCCAGCCGTTTGTTGATTTGAACACCCGCCATATCCTTGGCGCGGAAACCCTGTTGCGCTGGCATCATCCGGAAAAGGGCATGGTTTCGCCCCTGCAGTTCATTCCGATTGCCGAGGAGACCGGTCAAATCCATGCACTGGGCCGTTTCGTGCTGCAAGGCGCCTGCCAATCCTTGCGTGCGTGGATGGACAGGGTTGGTCGGCCCTTGCTGATCGCAGTCAATGTTTCAGCCTTGCAGCTCAGGGATCCGGATTTCCCCGCATTTGTCGAACAGACCTTGCGCGCGCATGCGCTTGAACCGCAATCGCTGGAGCTGGAAATTACCGAAAGCTTGTCGATCGAGCTGTTCGAACAGGCACCGGAAGCCTTGGAGCGTTTGCGCGCCATGGGTGTGCGCCTGTCTATTGACGATTTTGGGACGGGCTATTCGTCGCTTTCCTATCTGCGCAATATGGCGGTACACAAGCTCAAGATCGATCGCAGCTTTATCGAACATGTGCCGGATGATCGCCTTGATGCGGACTTGGCCCGCATGATCATCAGTCTCGGACAAATCCTGAACATGACCGTGGTGGGCGAAGGCATCGAAACCGAGGCCCAGCTGCAATTCCTGCTGGAGCAGGGTTGCCAGATCGGGCAAGGGTATCTGTTCAGCCGCCCGCTCAGCGCCGCCACGTTCGAAGCTTTGTTGCTCAATGCGTTGGAGCTGTCTGAAAACAGCTGAACCGCTTTTCGGCGGCAACAAGAAACCAGCGGCCATGGTGGCCCGCTGGTTTTTTTATGCCCATGCAATCCGGCAATCAGAGTTTGCCGGCGCCAGCATTGGCTTTGACATAGGCCGGGACATCGCCCGCGGGCACGACCTTGGCGCCGTAGCCTGCCGGCTTCCAGCCCAGATCGGGAGAAAGCTGCTTCTTTGGATCAAGGGCGTTGATGGCCTTCAGAATGTCGGCTGGCTGGCCATTGACCATCGAGCCCCGATCCAGGAATTTCGTACCGCCCTGAATGGACCCGGCGATTTCCGCACCGCCATGCTTGATCTCGAAATAGTTGTTTTCCGAGAGGATGGCTGATTCCTTGCCGATGCCAAATGCGCCGCGCCAGATATTGCCCGGGTTTTTTGCGCTGATCGCATTCAGATGATTGTCGCGGGCATTGGCTTTGGTACTGTCCAGGCCGGCGGCATTGCCGATGTAGTGGTTGTTGTAGGCATGGACCTTGCCGAATCGGACGCGCGGCATGCGTTGACCGGTGTTTTCATACAGGTTGTGGCGGAAGGTAACGTTAAGTTTGCCGCCGTCGATCTTGTCCAGGCTATCCGATCCACCGATCAGCGAGCTTTTGTCATGGTCACGGAAAATGTTGTTCGAAACCGTGACGAAATCAGCGCCGAGCGTGATATCGAGCATGCCGTCATGGTGCTGGATCTTCTGGGTGATTTCATTGTGCGGGAACGGATAGTTTGGCGGGAACAGCTTGTCGCTGCGCTCGCCATCCGAGAAGGTGCAATGGTCGATCCAGACGCGCTGGGCGCCAGCAATCCAGATATTGTCGTATTCCGAATTCCAGCGCCCGCCCGGACATTTTTGTGGGCCGGTGCTGGCATCAACATAATCCTCCTGGCAACCCGGATAGGATTTGTCGATCTTCCAGCTATCACCCGGGTCCCAGGCCGGGAAGTAATCGAAAGCATCCTCAAGCGCGATATTGCGGATGATCACGTTTTCCACTGGCTTGACCGAGGTATCCTGCGCCCCCTTTTTGTTGCCGATCAGCAAGGTACCCTTGATGATTTTGGCATCCTTGCCCAAGCCGATCAGGGTCGTGTTGGAAGGGATCTGGATACGCACGACTGCATCTTGCCGTTTGGCGGAAGCCTCGCGTGCTTCTTCCTGCGGGCCGGTCAGGTCACGCACCGGGCGCTTGGTCTTCGGATCAAGCTTTACATTCCACACCGCAGGGGCATAGGCCTTCACGTATTCGTCGAAGTGGTACGGTGCAACGGCGAAATCCTGTTCTAGCAGTTCGCGCCCCGCCTCATCCGTGCTCAGGTTGATGGTGCCCTGCACCTTGATGATCTTGGGCTGATCGCCGGCTTGGGCCAGCGCATCGACCAACTGCTTGCGCGTGGACACCACAAAGATGTTTTCCGGTTTCGCGGCCGCGCCGCCGGTTACGCCGCCGCCCACAGCGGCCCAGCCATCGTTGGCGGGCAGAACTTCCCGGGAGCGATCGACTGGCATCATCGTGGTACATGCCGACAGCAGGCCAGCTGCAAGCAGCGCAATGCAAATTTGGCGTTTCTTCATCCTCTTGTTTCCTCTTTGTTGAAATTGTTACCGGGAACATTGGTGGGGATGGTAGCAGATCGGCAAAATCAAAAGGCCAAAAAACAAAAGCCGGCGCGATGGCCGGCTTGGTTCGTAGCAGGAATGCGACGGTTATTCTTCGTCCATCACCGCAGTGGTGTAGACATCCTGCACATCGTCCAGGCTTTCCAGCGCATCGATCAGTTTTTGCATCTTGGCGACATCGTCGCCGGTCAGCTCGGTTTCATTTTCGGCGCGCATGGTGACTTCGCCCATTTCGGCCTTGAAACCGGCTGCTTCCAGCGCTTCCTTGATGGTGATGAATTCGTAGGGCGGGGTGATCACTTCGATCGAGCCGTCATCGTTGCTGACCACATCCTCGGCGCCGGCTTCGAGTGCGACTTCCATCACGGCATCCTCAGAAGTGCCCGGTGCGAACAGCAGGCTGCCGCAGTGCTTGAACTGGAACGACACGCAACCGTCGGTGCCCATGTTGCCGCCGTACTTGCTGAACGCGTGACGTACGTCGGCCACGGTGCGGGTCTTGTTGTCGGTCAGGCAATCCACCATCACGGCCGCGCCGCCGATGCCGTAGCCTTCATAACGACATTCTTCGTAGTTGGCACCTTCCAGGTTGCCCGCACCGCGGTCGGTCGCGCGCTGGATGGTGTCCTTGGTCATGTTGGCGTCGAGCGCCTTGTCCACGGCCAGTCGCAGACGCGGGTTGGTGGTGAGATCGCCACCACCCATGCGCGCGGCCACGGTGATTTCCTTGATCAGACGGGTGAAGATCTTGCCGCGCTTGGCATCAGCCGCAGCTTTCTTGTGCTTGATGTTTGCCCACTTGGAATGGCCAGCCATGATGGATCCTGAAGCTTAGAAACGAATGAAGCCGCGGATTTTATCACACGCCGCTCGACAAAATGCGGGATTGCGTGTACGCGGCACTGGGGCGCGATCATGGCTTTGAAGCGGAGCCATGAACAGGTGCTAACAGGTTTTCATGGCAGTTCCGGCGCAATCTCATCGGCATAGTCATACAGTGCCCCCAGAATTTCCTCGGCGCGTTCGTCTGCTGTTTCCGAAAGCGCATCAATCGCATTGAAAAAATCAGTCAGCGTGCGTGCGCCATCCTTGCCCTCGTGCAGGCGTTCGGCACAGTGCGCGTGCCAGCGCATCCTCGTCTCTTCATCCAGTTGCTGTGGATGGTTGCGGGCGAGGTAGCGGAAAAACAGTTCATCGAGCCGGCTGTCTTCAAAGCTTGGATGTACCTGGGCCAAGGCGTGCGGGGCGAGGGTGCGCAGGCGGTTCAGCAGGCGTCGGTCATCGTTGCCGATAAAGCCACCGTAGAGGTCACCATCGACATCCGCGCGACCTTCAGCGGCCGGGCGTTGGAATACCTCGATCCACAGGCTGGTCAGATCGGGGGCCTGCGCAGCGGTTTCTGCATGGCGCAGGCCTTGGGCGATATCGATTCCCCATTTTTCCGCCATGGCGGGCGAGAGCGTTTTCAGGTTGCCGATCACGATCGGGGATTTGTTGAGGTGAATGGTCTTGATCGGCAGGCGGCTGATGCCTTCGGGCAGGTCTTCGCGCTTGCTGAACATGCGTAGACGCACGCTGGCGGCATCGAGCGCAAACAACTCGGAAGGATCATGCGCCAGATCCCACACAATCAGTTCATTGCGATTGGTCGGATGGAACCCCAGTGGCCAGACCAGGCCGAGGCAGCCGCGTTCCGGTGCATACATGCCGGAAATATGCAGGAACGGTTTCTTTTGCGGCAGGCCGATTTCGGCCTGCACGGCATCCTTCTTGCGCAGTTTCAGGCAGAAATCGAACAGGCGTGGCTGTTTGGCGCGGATCAGGCGCGCCAACGCGATCGTCGCGCGTACATCCGAGAGCGCGTCGTGCGCGGTATCGTGCACCAGCCCGTTGGCGGCAGAGAGATGTTCAAGCCGGAACGAGGGCTTGCCTTCGCCATTGCTCGGCCAGACGATGCCTTCCGGGCGCAGCGCATAGGTGCAGCGCACCACATCGAGCAGATCCCAGCGCCCGCATTCGTTTTGCCATTCGCGTGCATACGGGTCGATCAGGTTGCGCCAGAACAGATAGCGTGTGAATTCATCATCGAAGCGGATCGTGTTGTAACCCACACCAACGGTACCGGGCGTGGCGAATTCATGTTCGATGGCGGCGGCGAATTCGTGCTCGGGCAGGCCATTTTCCCGGCACTGCTGCGGAGTGATGCCGGTGATCAGGCAAGATTGCGGATCGGGCAGGTAGTCCGGTGCGGGCTGGCAGTAGCGCATCAGCGGATCGCCAATTTCATGCAGTTCGGCGTCGGTGCGGATACCGGCAAACTGGGCTGGCCGGTCACGGCGTGGATCGGTGCCGAAGGTTTCGTAGTCGTGCCAGAAAAAAGTGAGATCGGTCATGGGTGGCATCTATTGAGCGCAATGCCGGAATTGTACGGTTTTTCACGGTGCTCAAAAGACAGGAATCGTCATCACAGGAATGTTTGATATTGGCGCTGGCCGCTTTTTTGGTTTATCACGTAAGCTTTGCGTGTAAGCGAGCATGGACGGGCCTGCCGATTATTTGTAGCGGATGGTCGAATTTTGCTTGCTGAGAACCTGATCACGGCTTCGCAGCAAGATACGTGAACAAGTTCTAAGATCGAGATATGCGCCAGCATGTTTGGGCGCATGGGCAGTGCGGTACAGGTGGAGACAAGTTGAAAAATAAAAGATATCGCGGCCTGCAATGTCTGGCGGGTTTGCTGCTGATGTGGGTTTCATCCGGTGTTTTCGGGAAGACTGTCTTGCTGGAGGTGCCTGAAACCATTCCGGGGTCGATGATCGACCCGATCAGCCTGACCGAGTATTGGCTGTATTACCGTGGCGGCATTCAGTTGATGTCGGGAATGATCTTGCTGCTGCTGGGCGTGGTGGTCTACCTGCTGTGGCAGCAGCGCAAGATCCGGCAAGTTGAACAAACTTTGCGGCGCGAACGGCAGCATACCGAATCGATGGCAGCCGGCAGCGAAGAGCGTCTGCGCACTATTTTTGAAATCATTCCGGTCGGTATTGCACTGCTTGATCGGGAAGGAAAAATCATCGATTGCAACTCTGCGTCCGGACGCATGCTGGGCCTGAGCCGGGCCGAGCGTCTGGTGGGCAAGTTCGATGATGGGGAATGGGAAATTTTCCGCCCGGATGGCACCGTCATGCCGCATGCCGAATACGCCAGCGTGCGCGCCATGACCGAACGGCGGCCGGTGCAGGATGTCATCATGGAAGTGCGCACTGCAGACAGCAGTGTATGGCTGAGTGTGAGTGCTACGCCGCTTGATCACCCGCGTTATGGCGTGGTGATGGCCTATGTCGATATCACTGAACAGCGCCAGGCGGAAACCCGCCTGCAATTGGCTGCCAGCGTATTCACGCATGCGCGCGAGGGCATCACGATCACCGATGCGCGCGGCAATATCCTCGATGTGAACGAGGCCTTCTCCCAGATTACCGGTTATGCGCGCGAAGAGGTGCTGGGGCGTAACCCACGCATCCTGAATTCCGGCCGCCAGCCACCCGAATATTACGCCGGCATGTGGCGCGCCCTGCTGGAACAGGGGCACTGGTATGGTGAGGTATGGAACCGGCGCAAGAATGGCGACATGTACGCACAGATGCTCAATATCAGCGCGGTGCATGATGCCAATGGCAGGCCAAGACATTACGTCGGCCTGTTCACCGATATCACTGAAATCAAGACCCATCAGCAGCAGCTCGAGCGTATCGCCCAGTATGACATGCTGACCGACCTGCCCAATCGCATGCTGTTCGCCGATCGTCTGCAGCAGGCCATGGCACAGGCGTTGCGCCGCAGTACGCAACTGGCCGTGGTGTATCTGGATCTGGATGGGTTCAAGGCCATCAATGACCGGCATGGACATAAGGCGGGAGATGACTTGCTGGTGACGGTGGCCCAGCGCATGAAGGCTGTGTTACGCGAGGGGGATACGCTTGCCCGTCTGGGTGGGGATGAGTTCGCTGCCATTCTGGTGGACCTGGAGGCAGGAACGGATTGTCAGCCGATATTGACGCGCATGTTGGGTGCTGCCGCCGATCCGGTGTTGCTGGGCGAGGCCATGTTGCGGGTATCCGCCAGTATCGGTTTCACACTCTACCCGCAGGATCCGGTCGATGCAGACCAGTTGCTGCGCCATGCCGATCAGGCCATGTACCTGGCCAAGCAGCAGGGCAAAAATTGCTACTATCGCTTCGATGTGGTGCGCGATGTGGTCACGCAAAACCAGCACGAAGCACTGGAGCAGATCCGGCTGGCGCTGGCGCGCAATGAATTCGTGCTGTACTACCAGCCACGGGTCAATATGAGAACCGGCGTGGTGGTCGGGGCGGAAGCCCTGATTCGCTGGAGGCATCCGGAGCGTGGCCTGTTGCTGCCGGCCGAATTCCTGCCGATTGTCGAGGATCGCCCGCTGGGCATTGCGCTGGGCGAGTGGGTCATCAAGACAGCCTTGGCGCAAATGGCGGATTGGCAGGCACAAGGCATCGAGATTGCCGTCAGTGTCAATATTGCAGCACGCCAGTTGCAGCAATCCGATTTCGTTTCCCGCTTGCAGGCCTTGCTTGCTGCCTACCCGGAAGTTGATCCGACCCGGTTCGAGCTGGAGGTGCTGGAAACCAGCCTGCTTGAAGATATGGCGCATGCCTCCGAGGTCATCAACGGCTGTCGGGCGCTGGGCGTGCGTTTTGCGCTGGATGACTTTGGTACGGGTTATTCTTCGCTGACTTATCTGAAGCGCCTGCCGGCCGATGTGCTGAAAATCGACCGCAGCTTTGTGCGCGACATGCTTACCGATCCGGATGATCTGGCGATTGTCGAAGGCGTGCTGGGCTTGTCTGCTGCATTCGGGCGCGAAACGGTGGCGGAAGGTGTCGAATCGGTGGCGCATGGTGAAATGCTGATTCCGATGGGATGCGAGCTGGCGCAGGGCTATGGCATTGCCCGCCCCATGCCGCCCTCCGAATTGCTTCGATGGATGCGAACCTGGGTGCCGGATGCAGCATGGACCGAGTGGAATGGCCGCAGTCTCAATCCGGAAGTGCTGCCGCTGTTGTTCGCCATCGTTGAGCAGCGCAGCTGGCTGCAATCGGTGGGAGCCTATTTGCATGGCGAGTGCAAGGAGCGTCCTGACATGGGCATTCGCGCCGGCCGTTTTGCCCACTGGTATGAGCATGAAGGACAGCGTTGTTACGGGCAACATCTGGTGTATCGCGATATCGGTCTGCTGTATCGCAGTGCGCGACAGATAGGCCTCAGCTTGCTTGAGTTGCACGGCCAGGGGCAACACATGCAAGCGCAGCGTGGCCTGGCCGCACTGAACGAGGTCAGTACCGAGCTGGTGGATGCATTGCGCGTCATGGTGCGCAGCGCCGGCCGGAGCGGGGCTGCGAGCGATGCGGCTCCGCATGAGTGGGTGTCCGGCTGATCGCAAGCAGGGCGGTCAGTCCGTTCCGGATTCTGGCTGGAAATTCAAAGGGCTGGTGCGAGCGGGGAGAGTCGAACTCCCACGCCTTGCGGCGCTGGAACCTAAATCCAGTGCGTCTACCAATTTCGCCACGCTCGCATTGGCTGCCCGGTAACGGGCACCTAAAAAAACAAGGGCTTAGCCTAAGCTAAGCCCTTGTTTTCATGATATGGGGTGGATGATGGGACTCGAACCCACGACGACAGGAATCACAATCCTGGACTCTACCAACTGAGCTACATCCACCACTGAAACCAATCTGTTACTAACTATTGCCCGTAACAGTAAATCTTTACGGCATTTTTTTCAACTCTGCAGGCTTGGCGCGCCCGACAGGAATCGAACCTGTAACCTACGGCTTAGAAGGCCGTTGCTCTATCCAGTTGAGCTACGGGCGCACATCTAAAAGGTTACTGCGCCGTGGTACTACATGTAAATCTGGTCGGGGCGGTGGGATTCGAACTCACGACCCTCTGCTCCCAAAGCAGATGCGCTACCAGACTGCGCTACGCCCCGATGAGGAGCGGGAATATACGCGGCGCTTCAATCAGCGTCAAGACATTCTTGCCTGCTGATTGAGCGAAATGTCGATTCAGTGCGAAAATAGCGGGCTTTCCCCCATTCCTATGCTCAAGGAGCGGTAATGACCGCACAGATTCTTGATGGCCGGCAGATTTCGGCCGAGATAGTGGCTGACGTTCGGGCCAAGGTCGATGCGCGCATCGCCGCCGGCAAGCGTGCACCATGTCTGGCTGTAATCCTGGTTGGAAATGATCCGGCTTCGCAGGTTTATGTTGGCAACAAGAAGCGTCAGTGCGCCAACGCCGGCATCCATTCCGTGGCCTATGATTTGCCGGATACCGTGTCCGAACGGGAACTGCTGGATCTGGTTGCGCGCCTGAATGTCGATGTCGAGGTGGATGGCATTCTGGTGCAATTGCCGCTACCCAAGCATATCGATGCCGAAACCATCATTGAAATGATCGATCCGGCCAAGGATGTCGACGGCTTTCATCCGTACAACATGGGTCGGCTTGCCTTGCGCTTGCCGCACCTGCGCCCCTGTACGCCGCGTGGCGTAATGACGCTGCTGGAGCGCACCGGCCTGCCGATCAAGGGGCAGAATGCCGTGGTGGTGGGGGCTTCCAATATCGTGGGTCGGCCGATGGCCTTGGAATTGCTGCTGGCGGGTGCCACGGTCACGGTTTGTCACCGCTTTACCCGGGATACTCCGGCCAGGGTACGCGAAGCGGATATCGTGGTGGTCGGCGTGGGCAAACCTTGCCTGGTCAAGGGCGAGTGGATCAAGCCGGGTGCCATCGTGATCGATGTCGGTATCAACCGCCTGCCGGATGGCAGCCTGTGCGGCGATGTCGAATTCGATGTGGCCCGGGAGCGTGCGGCCTGGATCACGCCGGTGCCGGGTGGCGTCGGTCTGATGACCGTGGCGACGCTGATGCAGAATACCTATGATGCGGCGGTAGCGCGCAATCCCTGATTATTCAGAATTCATACCGGGTGGCTAGCCTGTAGCGACTGGTCATCCTCTTTACGGGGCATTCCCATGTTTCAAAAAGACGTACCCATCGTCGAAAACATCGAAATCAAACCAAACAACTACCTGATGACCTTCCGCGATGCGGAATTGGCCGGCAAGTGCCGCATTGGCCAGTTTCTGGAATTCAAGGCGGGTGGGTTGGAAAACCTGCTGCGGATTCCGATCAGCATCGCGCGCGTGCGCGGCGATCTGGTTTCCATCCTGTATCACGTGGTAGGTAATGGCACGGCAGCCATGGCCAAGTCGCGTGTGGGCGATTCGATCAACGTGCTTGGTCCGCTGGGTAACGGTTTCCCGCTGGATATTCCCGCCGACAAGGAAATCCTGTTCGTGGCGGGCGGGATCGGTTTCGGTCCGTTTCCATATGCAATGGACAGCTTTGCCAACTGGAAGCTCTTTTACGGTGTGCGCAACGAGGCGCAGTTGCTGTTGCAGGATGAAGTCGCAGCATTGGAAAGTGCCGGCAAGGCATTCATCGCCACCGATGATGGCAGCTACGGCACGAAGGGCTTTGTGACGGATCTGCTCGATGCCTATCTGGCCAAGAATGCCAGCAACAAGGTGATCTTCTGTTGCGGCCCGAACCCGATGATGAAGCGTGTGTGCGAAGTGGCCGCCAAGCATGGCGTGGAAAGCCATATCTCGATGGAAGACTACATGGGCTGCGGCATCGGTATCTGCGTCGGTTGCGTGCGCAAGATTCGTGAACCGAGCAAGCCGGAGGGCTGGGAGCACAAGAAGGTCTGCAAGGATGGTCCGGTATTCAAGGGGGAGGATATCCTGTGGAGCTGAACAATATGAAACCCGATCTGCGCGTGAAGCTCGGCAATGTGGAACTGGCCAATCCGGTGATGCTGGCATCCGGCACCTGCGGCTATGGCGATGAGCTGGAAGACTATATTGACCTGGACCGCCTCGGTGGCATTTCGGTCAAGGGCACCACGCTGGAAGAGCGCCAGGGCAATCCGATGCCGCGCATCGTCGAGACCTATGGCGGCATGATCAATGCGATCGGTTTCCAGAATGTCGGCATGGAGCGCTTCGTTTCGGAGAAATACCCTTACCTGAAAAATATCGGTGCGCGTACCTTTGTGAACATTACCGCCAATTCGGTGGAGGAGTTTGGTACGCTGGCTGCTGCAGTCGATACCTTGCCGGAGATTGCTGGCGTGGAGGTCAACATCTCCTGCCCGAACATCAAGAAGGGTGGTATCAACATGGGTACCGACCCGGTCGCGGCGGCCGAGGTGGTGACGGCGGTGCGACGCAATACGTCCAAGCATGTGATGGTGAAGCTCACGCCCAATGTCACTGACATCAAGCCGATTGCCAAGGCCTGCGAGGATGCCGGCGCGGATTCGATCTCGCTGATCAATACGCTGGTGGGCATGGCGGTCGATGTGAAGACCCGCCGCCCGAAGATTGCCAACGTGATCGGCGGTTTGTCCGGCCCGGCGATCAAGCCGGTAGCGGTGCGCCTGACCTGGGAAGTGGCCAAGACCGTGAAAATTCCCGTGATCGGCATGGGCGGGATCACCTGCCTGGAGGATGCGCTGGAATTCCTGATCGTCGGTGCCAGTGCGGTGCAGGTGGGAACGGCCAACTTCTTCAATCCGCGCGTGACGATGGAGATTCTGGACGGTCTGGAGCAGTACATGATCGACAATGGCATAGCCAGGATTTCGGATATTGTCGGTACGCTGAAGCTCGGTTGATACGGTGTATTGGTCGGCATGCATATAGCTGGAAAGCCTATTTACATGCCGACAATGTGGTTGAATCAGAATAAGGCCAAGCGGATAATCCGCGAAACGTTATCAATTGGATGATGCGGGGCGCTACTGGCGCCCCGTTTGCAACTGGGGACATCATGGACCTGCAACATTACCTGCTGCTGCTTGTGGGCGCGGTGCTGGTCAACAATGTGGTGCTGGTGCGCATTCTCGGCCTGTGCCCGTTCATGGGCGTGTCCAGAAAGCTGGAAGCCTCGCTCGGCATGGGTATCGCTACAACCTTCGTGCTGACGCTGGCGTGCGGAACTTCCTGGCTACTGGATCAACTGCTGCAAGCCTGGCATCTGGAATACCTGCGCACGTTGGGCTTTATCGTGGTGATCGCCGCGATCGTGCAGTTCACGGAAATGTTCATCCACAAGACCAGCCCGGTGCTGTACCAGGTGCTCGGCATTTATTTGCCGCTGATTACCACCAACTGTGCCGTGCTGGGTGTGCCCTTGCTCAACGTATCCATGCGGCACAATCTGCTCGAATCCCTGCTGTTCGGCTTTGGCAGTGCGCTGGGTTTTTCCCTGATTCTGATCCTGTTTGCCGCCATGCGTGAACGCATGGAAGGGGCGGATATCCCGGAGTTTTTCCGGGGAACCCCGATTGCGTTTGTGACAGCGGGCCTGATGAGCCTGGCCTTCATGGGTTTTTCCGGATTGGTGAAGTGAAATGACGGAATTTCTCGAAGCGCTGCTGATCATGACCGTGCTGGCGCTGCTGCTCGGTGTCGTTCTCGGTATTGCCGCGATCAAGTACAAGGTTGACGAAGATCCGCTCGTGGACCAGATCGATGCCATCCTGCCGCAGACGCAGTGTGGCCAGTGTGGCTATCCCGGGTGCAAGCCCTATGCCACTGCACTGGCCAGCAACGAGGCCGATGTGAATCTGTGCATTCCCGGCGGCGATGACGGCATTCGCAAGCTGGCCGATCTGCTGGGCAAGGAGTACAAGCCATTCAATGCCGAACATGGCGTGGAAAAGCCCAAGTCCTTTGCCGTGATCGATGAAAACATCTGCATCGGTTGCACGTTATGTATCCAGGCTTGCCCGGTGGATGCCATCGTCGGCAGCGCCAAACACCTGCACACCGTGCTGGTGTCCGAATGTACTGGCTGTGAACTTTGCGTGGCGCCATGCCCGGTGGATTGCATTTCCATGCAGCCGGTACCGGAAACGCTGACCAGCTGGAAATGGCACTATCCGGTCATCCCGATCAAGGTCAAGTCATGAAGTTCAACCTGCGACCTGTAACCGCTTTCCATGGCGGCGTACACCCGCCCGAATTCAAGCATCTGTCGTGTGACAGTTCGATTGTGAAGGCGCCGTTGCCGCGGCGACTGGTGGTGCCGCTGCTGCAAAGCGTGGGCAACAAGGCCCGTCTCTTGGTCAGTGTCGGTGATCGCGTGCTCAAGGGGCAGCGTATCGGCGCACCGGATGGCAGCATCTCGGTGGCAGCGCATGCGCCGACTTCCGGCGTGGTAACGGCCATTGCACCGGCACGTCTGGCACATCCGTCAGGGCTATCCGAGCTGGCCGTCACGATCGAGCCCGATGGCGAGGACCGCTGGATCGAGCGCCTGCCCTTTGATTGGCAACATGCCGAGCCGCGTGCCGTGCGCGAATACCTGCGCGACATGGGTGTGGTAGGTCTGGGGGGCGCCGTCTTCCCGTCGCACCTGAAGCTGTCCGACAAGGGCAAGGTGCACACGCTGATTGTCAACGGTGCAGAGTGCGAGCCCTACATTACCTGCGACGATCGGCTGATGCGTGAGCATGCCGAGGGCATCCTGGCCGGTACCCGCATCGTGCGGCATCTGCTGGGCGCGCACGAAGTGTTGATCGGCATCGAAGACAATAAGCCTGAAGCTGCGGCGACGATGCGCGCGGCAATCAAGGCCAGCGACATGCAGGCCGAGGTTGTGGTGGTACCGACGTTGTATCCGTCGGGCGCCGCCAAGCAGCTGATCAATCTGCTGACCGGTACTGCGGTACCGTCTGGCGTGCGCTCGACCGACATGGGGCTGCAGTGTTTCAACGTCGGTACCCTGTATGCGATCTGGCGTGCGCTCGAATTCGGCGAGCCGGCCATCTCGCGCGTGGTGACGCTGACCGGCCACGTCGAGCGTCCCGGCAACTATGAAGTGTTGATCGGTACCCCGCTGGATGAATTGCTGCAACTGGCCGCAGTGAAGCCTGGCGCATCAGGTTATATCTATGGTGGTCCGATGATGGGGTTCGATTTATCGACGCTCGATGTCGGGCTATCCAAGGCTGGCAACTGCATCATTGTGCAAAATCCGACCGAATTCCCGGAAAAATCGCAGGAAATGCCCTGCATCCGTTGCGGCAAGTGCGCAGAGGCCTGCCCGATCGAATTGCAGCCGATGGATCTCTACTGGTTTGCACGCAGCAAGCGTTTCGACAAATCGCAGCAATGGGAATTGTTCGACTGTATCGAATGTGGCGCGTGTGCCTATGTGTGCCCGTCCAATATCCGGCTCGTGGATTATTTCCGTTTCTCGAAATCGGAAATCTGGGCGGAAGAGCGCAAGCGCAAGGAAGCCGATCACGCACGCCAGCGCTTTGAATTCCGCCAGTTCCGCGAAGAACGCGAGAAGCGCGAGAAAGCCGAGCGATTGGCTGCGCGTGCTGCGCAGAAACATGAGGAGGCTGCGACCTCGGCCGACCCGGCCGATGCCGAGCGTGCCGCCAAGATCAAGGCAGCAATGGAGCGTGCGGCCGCGAAGAAAGCTGAGACTGGTCAGGTTGCTGCGCCTGCGCAGGAGCAGCAGGTCGAACTTGATTCAGACAAGGCCGATCGCATCCGTGCGGCGATGGAAAAGCGAGCGGCAGAAAAAGCGGCGCTGGAGGCCATGACGCCGGAAGAAAAAGCCGCGCGTGATGCCGAGAAACAGGCACGGATTCAGGCTGCCATGGAAAAAGCTGCAGCCAAGAAAGCCGAAGCGGCAGCCAAGGCGGCTGAGCCCCCGCCGCCACCGGAACCTCCGGCACCCGCGCTGGATCCGGAAAAAGCCGAACGCATCCGTGCCGCGATGGAAAAACGCGCTGCCGAGAAAGCCGCGCTGGACGCCATGAGCCCGGAAGAGCGTGCCGCAATGGAAGCCGAGAAGCAGGCGCGTATCCAGGCTGCCAAGGAAAAGGCTGCGGCCAAGAAAGCAGGGCAGAGCGAAGCATGATGAAGACATCTCCTTTTGTTGCCAAACCGATGCCGCTGCAGCAGGTCATGTTCAAGGTTGCCGCAGCGCTGGTGCCGGCGATTGTGGTGGCGGTATGGGCGTTTGGCATCGGCGTGCTGGTGCAGATTGCCTTGGCTGTTCTGGTAGCCCTGGCGACGGAAGCCGGCTGCCTGAAATTGCGCGGTTATCCACCCAAGCCTTTTCTGTGCGATGGTTCGGCCGTGGTGACGGCCTGCCTTTTGGCACTGTCGGTACCGCCGCTGGCGCCGTGGTGGTTGATTGTGCTGGGTACGTTCATCGCGATTGGCTTGGCCAAGCACCTGTTTGGCGGGCTGGGCCAGAACCCGTTTAACCCGGCCATGATCGGCTTTGCCGTGCTGATCGTATCCTTCCCGGCGCAGATGTCGCGCTGGGCAGCGCCCCTGGCGCTGGCACTGCCGGATCTCGATGCCGCTGCACAAGTCGCACTGATTTTCACCGGCCATCTCCCGGCAGCCCTGGCGTTTGATGCCGTGGCGGCTGCCACGCCGCTCGATGCGGTGCGTACGGGCCTGCTGCAACACCTGGCACTGCCGCAGATTCTGCAGGGGCCCGTGTTTGGTCGCTTCGGTGGCGAGGCCCAGCAGTGGGTTGCACTGGCCTATCTGATCGGCGGCCTGTATCTGTGGCAGCAGAAGATCATACAGTGGCGTTTGCCGCTTGCTTTCCTGGGCGGCTTGCTGCTGACAGCGCTGCTGTTCTGGCTGGTGGAGCCGGCACGTTATGCTTCGCCGCTGTTCCATCTGGTTTCAGGTGGTGCGATGCTGGGCGCATTTTTCATCATTACCGATCCGGTCAGTTCGCCGACCACGCCGCGCGGACAGCTGATCTTTGCCGCGCTGGCCGGCCTGCTGGTCTACATGATCCGCACTTTTGGCGGTTATCCGGATGGCGTGGCTTTTGCTGTCATCATCATGAATATTGCAGCACCGTTTATCGATCAGTACACGCAGCCGGCAGTATTCGGTCGCAAGAAAGGAGGCAAGGCATGAAAGCCATGTTCTCCAATGGTGTGCGCGATGCCGGTATTCTGGCTGGCTTCACCCTGTGTTTTACCGCCATGATGGCCGGCGTTTACGGGTTGACGCGCGATACCGTGTTGCGGAATGAAACCGAGGCGCGCTCGCGCCTGGTGGCACAGGTATTGCCGGCAGGCAGTTACGACAACGATTTGCTGACGGATAGTCGCGAATTGCCCCAGGCGGATTCGCATCGACTCGGTATCGATAGCGGTGCACATGTCTATCTGGCGAAAAAGGGCGGAACCACCATCGCTGTCGTGCTGGAAACCACGGCACCCGACGGCTATGCCGGCGCCATCAAATTGCTGGTGGCAGTAGGCCGGGATGGCAGCACGCAAGGCGTGCGCGTGGTCACGCACAAGGAAACACCAGGCTTGGGCGATTACATCGATGTGGCCAAATCGAACTGGATTCATCAGTTCGATGGCAAATCTCTTTCTCAGCCTTCGCCTGAGCGCTGGAAAGTCAGGAAGGACGGCGGTGATTTCGATGCCAATGCCGGTGCCACCATCAGCCCCCGGGCCGTGGTGCGTGCGGTGAAGGGGGCGCTGGAATACGCGGCAGAAAACCGCCAGAAGTTATTTGAGTGAGGCTGCAATGATCACAAAGCAGGAAAGCAGGGAAATCATCCAGAACAGCATCTGGAAACAGAATGCCGGGGTGGTGCAGATCCTTGGCATGTGTCCGGTGCTGGTGATGTCCAATAATATTGTCAACGGCGTAAGCCTGGGATTGGCCACCAGTCTGGTGATGCTGGTTTCTGGTCTCGGTGTGGCAGCCTTGCGCCAGTTTGTTCCCAATGAAATCCGCACGCCGATTTTTATCCTGATCATTGCCGCGTTGGTGACAGTGGTTGATCTGCTGATGAATTCCTACCTGCATGGACTTTATGTTGTGCTGGGCATTTTCATTCCGCTGATCACGACCAACTGTATCGTGCTGGCGCGTGCCGAAGCATTTGCATCCAAGAATGGCGTGATCCAGTCGGCACTGGATGGTTTTTTCATGGGTCTGGGGCTGACACTGGTATTGGCTGTGCTCGGCGCCATGCGTGAACTTGTGGGCAAGGGGACGCTGCTGTCCGATATCGACCTGCTGTTTGGCCCGGCGGCCAAAGACTGGGTGATCCATGTAGTCCCGGCCGAGCAACACTACCAGTTCCTGCTCGCCATCCTGCCGCCCGGCGCATTCATTGGCCTGGGCTTCCTGATTGCCGGCAAGATGGCGCTGGACAGGCGAGCCGAGGCCAAGGCACGTGCGCAGGCGCAAGCCAGGCTCGATGCCGCATCGGCAACCTGAGTCACCTTGCTTTCCGGGCATGTGTCGCCTCAGCCCTGCTGACAGCTTCTTGCGACAGCACATGAACAGGTTCAAGCGATGAATGCGAGCAAACGCTATCAGTTTTTCCAGCGGCTGGCCGAACTCGATCCGCATCCGGTGACAGAGCTGGAATATGCCTCGCCGTTCGAATTGCTGACTGCCGTGCTGTTGTCGGCCCAGGCTACCGATGTCGGTGTCAACAAGGCGACGCGACGGCTTTTCCCGGTGGCGAATACGCCGCAGACCATCCTGGCGCTGGGGCAGGATGGGTTGGAATCTTATATCGCCAGCATTGGTCTCTATCGCAGCAAGGCCAAACACCTGCTGGAAACTTGCCGCATCCTGATCGACAAGCACGCAGGCGAAGTGCCGCATAGCCGCGAAGCGCTCGAAGCCCTGCCCGGCGTGGGGCGCAAGACCGCGAATGTGGTGCTGAATATCGCGTTTGGCGAGCCGACCATCGCCGTCGATACGCATATCTTTCGCTTGGGCAATCGAACCGGGTTGGCACCGGGCAAGGACGTGGTCGCTGTCGAGCAAAAACTGCTCAAGGTGGTGCCGGCAGAGTTTCGCCAGCACGCGCACCACTGGCTGATCCTGCACGGGCGTTATGTCTGCAAGGCGCGCCGGCCCGAGTGCTGGCGCTGCGTGGTCAATGACTTGTGTGATTACAAGGCCAAGGAACTCACGCCACCCAAGGGGCACTGATCCCGTTTCAGGCCACTTGCACCGGCAGTATGATCTCCATGCAAAATCCGCCGTTGGGCAAGTTGCTGGCGCGGATGCTGCCGTGGTGGGTTTCGATCACGCGCTTGGCGATGGCCAGCCCCAGCCCATAGCCACTGCCGGTTGGCTTGTCGCCACGATAGAACGGCTCGAAGATGGCCTCCAGTTCGTCCTTGTCGATGCCCGGCCCCTGATCCAGCACGCGAATCAGCAGATTGTCACGGCTGACGGTCAACGCCGTTTCGATCCGAACCGCAGCATGTTCCGGCGTAAAGCGGATGGCGTTGCGCACGATGTTTTCCAGTGCCCGCTGCAACAGTTCCGGCTGGCCTTGCAGCGTGCAGGCCGGGCAGGGGACCAACTCGATCCGGCGCTGACTGGCTTCGGCCTCAAAACGGGCATCCTCGGTGACATCAGTCAGCAACAGATGCATGGGAACCAACTCAAGTGCGGGTTGCCCGACCCCGGCTTCCAGACGCGACAGCGTCAGCAATTCCCCGACCAGCGTATCCATGCGCTCACTTTCGCGCTCGATGCGCGCCATTGAGGCATCGAGCTTGTCCGGTTGTTGTCGAGCCAGACCGATGGCGACCTGCAATCGTGCCAGCGGCGAGCGCATTTCATGCGAGACATCGTGCAGCAGGCGACGCTGGCCTTCCATCAGCGATTGCAATTGCCCGGCCATATGATCGAAATCACGTCCGAGATCCGCCAGCTCATCGCGGCGTCCCCCCATTTGATTGGCAATGCGTACACCCAGTTCGCCATGTGCCGCCTTGTCGAAAGCGGTGCGCAGCGTGCGTATGGGTTTGGAGATGTACCAGGCCAGTAGTACGGCAAAAATCAGGCTGGCAACCAGCGCGATGGTCAGCGGAATGACCGGCAGAAAAGGTCCGCCTGGCGGAGGAGGCCGGTTGTCGAAGGCTCCGGCATCACCATCCGGTGGCGGCATGGGTACCATCCCCGGTTCAGTCGGGCGCGGGATGAACAACAGGTAGGTGGATTGACTCGCATGCGTGACCTGTTGGGCATAGCCCCGATTTTCTACAGCCGCGGTACGGGCGGATTGCAGCAATTCCATCGGTACGGTGCGGTCGAGCAATTCCTGTCCGTCGGCGTTCACGGCATAGATCGGATGACGAGATGGACGTTCCAGCCGTGCCCGCAGCGCGGATTCCCCGCCATAGATCAGCACGAGCGCCGTGTCCTGGATCTGCATGGTTGCTGGCGGTGTGGCATCCAGCATGCTGAGTTGTTCACGCTGATTGCGATCCTTGATCCAGAATACCCCGCCGATACCAAAGACGGCGGTCAGCTGTGCCAACCAGATGAAAAAGAAGAATTTCCAGAACAGCCGCCCCATCAGCCTTCTCGCAGAAACTGATAGCCTTGCCGGTATACGGTCTGGATGTAGGAGCGGCCATCGGCCATGTTGCCGAGCTTGTGGCGGATGCTGGAAAGGTGCACATCGATGCTGCGGTCGTAGCGAGTCAGCGGACGGCCGAGCCCCTGCTCGGACAATAGCGCCTTGCTGACCGGACGCCCGGCATTGCGCACCAGTACTTCGAGCAGGTTGAATTCCGTGCTGGTCAGGCTCAGGGTGTTGCCATTGAGCTCGGCCAGTCGTTGTTCGGGACGAATTGTTACCGGGCCGACGACCAGCGGATCATTCCCGCCATGGTTCGTGTCCGTATTCTGCATGCGGCGCAGGATGGCGCGGATTCTGGCGGTGAGCTCGCGTGGCGTGCAGGGTTTGGGCACATAGTCATCCGCGCCCAGTTCCAGGCCGATAATGCGGTCCGTGTCATCGCCCCGCGCTGTCAGCATCAGTACCGGAATGGGACTGCTGTTACGAATCTGGCGCAGCACCTCAATTCCGTTCAGGCGCGGCATCATGACATCGAGCACCACAATCTGGTGACGTCCTGTCAATGCTTCCTCCACGCCGCGCTCTCCGTCATGCGCCAAGGTGACTTCAAAGCCTTCCTGCGCGAGATAGTCGGCCAGCATGCTGGCCAGCTCGACATCATCATCAACCAGTAACACCTGCGTCATTGCCTGCTATTTCCTTGTTTATCCGGCAGAAATGATAACCAAGCCCCCGTGCGTCATGGCTAAAAAATCCAATGGTTTACAAATATTTACCGCAATCCGTTTCGCCATGAACACTTTTGCTGTGCTTAACCGCCCATTAACCGTACTTAACCGGCACGACGCGCATCATGTCG
This sequence comes from Formivibrio sp. oc-25, assembly GCF_055810895.1. NCBI lineage: Bacteria > Pseudomonadati > Pseudomonadota > Betaproteobacteria > Neisseriales > Chitinibacteraceae > Formivibrio > Formivibrio sp. oc-25. Next base: position 170,601 of record NZ_JBVVOL010000006.1, read on the forward strand.
GTGTTCCCTGGTTTGATCCGATTCATATTTGCGATTTCGAGGAGAGTAGTCATGCGAATCCAGAATTTTGTCCGGCAGTACGGTACGGCCCTGTGTTTAGCCCTGGTTTTTCCGGTGGCATTGGCTGCAGGTATCGAGCCACCGACCGCCAAGTCACAGCCGCCCAAAATGCATGCCATGGCCGGCATGCACGAAGACATGCCCGAGCCCGTGCCGCCATTCTTGTGTGGCATCGAACTGACCGAGTCTCAGCGCGATGAAGTTTTCAACATCATGCATGAACAGTTGCCGGCCTTGCGCAAGCACTACAAGGCGGAGCGCAAGGCTCGGGAAGCGTTACAGGCCATGGCCCTGTCTGCCAAATATGACGAAGCCAAGGCACGTGCGCTGGCGGAAAGCATTGGCAAGGGCGCGATGGAGCTGACCCTGTTGCGTGCCCGATCGGAGCAGATGATTTTTGCCGTGCTGACACCGCAGCAGCGTCAGCAGCTCGAAACCATGAAATTGCAACGGCATCCCGGTCCGAATGAGCGCACACCAGCATTGATGCCGCCTCCTGGCCAGGATGGTGCGAACCTGCCATCTCGCTGAGTCTGTGGCAGGTCAATCGCACTGGCCGGGCATATTCGATGACGTGAGGGGTGACCTTAACCGAACTTTACTTGACTTTACCTGTTGCGCCGAACAGCGCACATAAATCTGGCCGATAACATGCTTATGATGGCGTATTGCCCGATGACGGGGTGGTAAGGCAGCGGCCGTCTTCCGTTGTTTTATGCGTAATTGCTGCCGATTATTTGATCTTGCAAGGAGAAAATCGTGATCAGTGGCATTGGAAATAGCTCATCCTTGTGGATGATGGCGCGGCCGAGTTCGGCGCAGATGGTGAGTGACCTGTTCTCGAAACTGGATACCAAGAATCAGGGTTATCTGGAAGAGAGCGATCTCGAAGCAGCATTCAGCTCGATTGCAACGGATGACAGCTCGTTGAGCGTGTCCGAGTTGTTCAGCCAGCTTGATTCGGATGGTGACGGCAAAGTTACCGAATCCGAAATGAGCTCAAGTCTGGAGCAATTATCCGCGCAGCTGGATGCCGGTTTCAATAACATGCGTACTACCGGCATGGAGGCAGGGATGCCGCCTCCGCCGCCGCCCATGTCACAATCTGAAGACGAGGGATTCTCCCTGGAAGAGTTGACGGCACAACTGGAAGAGATCGATTCAACCGACAGTGCGCGCTATAACCTGGTTTCCAGCATCGTTTCCAATTTCGATGAAGCCGATGCTGACGGCGATGGTAAGGTCAGCATGCAGGAAGCCATGACCTATGCCCAAAGTACTCAATCGACAACGGCCGCCGATTCTTCGACAACCACGGTCTCTGCCGTCGACAACCAATCTGCCACAGTGGCGGATGACACTACTCAGGCAGAGGTTTTGCGGCGCATCATGCAGTTGATGGATGCGTACCGTACCAGCGACACGACCACTGCTTCACTGGTGTCGGCCCTGTCGATCTCTGTTTGATTGGACTGGTGAGTTTGCTTATTTGACCTGCTGGGGCGGTTCAGCATTGATGAAATGCTCGCCGCCCAGCAGTTTTTCGTACATCTGCGGGTCTTTCCATTCAGCCCGGCACTGTTCCGAGAAATGGATGTCCTGCAGACGGATGCTGCCCATCCGCTCATTCTCGGCATCCTCGCGAAAAGCCTGTGCGTAGCCGGTCTCTGTCTCGTGGGCAATGACCGAATGCAGGCGTACCAGGCCTTCGCCATTACGCATGACAGTTTGCTTCAGAATGGCATCGATAATGATAAAGAATAGTCGGGCAAACTGTTCTGCTGACGGGGAAACCGGCATCGATATCCAGCGGGCAGAGAATCGCTGGCACAAACGGATATATTCAGGATCATCCTTGTCCCAGAAGCAGATGGCGTGATCGAAAGCGTCGATCACATCACGGATTGATCCTTTCATCAGGCCAAAATCGTAGACCATCTGTCCATGATCCAGCGCGTGCGCTTCCAGCAGAACCTCAACCTTGTAGCTATGCCCATGGATAGAGGTGCTGCAGCGCAGGGATGAACAGTTGCGCACAATGTGTGCGCTTTCAAAGCGGAAAAGTTTACGAATCAGCATGGTTAAAACCCGACGTTATTCATCAGGTTTTAACAGAGGAAGCGATCGGCATGCAAGCTGAATCAGTGCAGGGCGCGCTCAGCCGGAAAGAAAACCGCAAATTCGCTGCCTTCACCCAGGCGGGACTGTACCTCCAGGCGCGCCTGATGTCGCTGCAGCACATGCTTGACAATCGCTAGTCCGAGCCCAGTACCGCCGGTCGAGCGGGAACGCCCTCGATCGACGCGGTAAAAGCGTTCCGTCAGACGTGGAATGTGTTCTGGCGCCACGCCAATGCCGGTATCCCGTACCGCAAAAACCGGCTGACCATTGCGTTCTTCCCATATCAAGCGGATGGCACCTCCTTGTGGCGTATAGCGAATGGCGTTGGATACCAAATTGCCAAAGGCGGAATGCAGTTCGTCATGATTGCCGATCAGGCGCAGCGGTGCCACCCCTTCAAGGCTGATGGTATGCCGGCCTTGCGACAAGCCTTCGGCTTCCGTCCGCAGGATCTGCATCATATTGGGAATATTGACCTCGTCTTCCTTCATCTGCTGGCCGTTTTCCAGCCGTGACAGGGCCAGCAGGTCCTCAACCAGGCGTTGCATGCGGCCGGTCTGCTCGTGCATCAGTTGCAGATGCTGTTCGCGGGTGGTCGGATCGATATCGGGCATGTCGAGCATGGTCTCGATAAAGCCACCCACTACGGTCAGTGGGGTGCGCAGCTCATGCGACACGTTGGCCACAAAATCGCGATGGACGGTCTGTACGCGGTCAAGTTGGGTGATGTCGCGTGACAACAGCAGTTTGCGATTCGAATCGAACGGAACCAGCTGGATGGTCAGCACCTGTTCTTGCGGGCGCATCAGGCGCAAGATCAAGGGCTGGCTGAAATCCTGTTGATGCAGATATTCGCGCAGTGTTGGTGTACGAATCAGGTTTGTCAGGGGCTGGCTGATGTCGGATTGCCTGCTCAGTCCCAGATGTCGGGCAGAGGCAGGATTGCACCATTCAATGCGGTCGTGCTCATCCAGGATGACCATGCCGTCCGGCATGGCTTCGCCGGCACGCTGAAAACGCTCCAGTGTGGCCGAAATCTGCTCTTTGCGTTTTTGCTGGCTACGGACAATCTCATAGATACGATCAAAGGCTTCCCGCCAGAGCAGGAAACCGCGTGGGGCGGAATCGAGTGTGGGTGTTTGCAGCCATAGGTTGAGTCGTGCCAGATTGATCATGTGGTAAATCAGCGAACAAACCACGCCTGCCAGTGCAAGCAGCAGGCCAGCCTCTGTTCCGGCCACGGCACCGGTAAACAATGCCACCAAGGCCAGGGCCAGATAAAAGATCAGTGATTGAATCCAGAGCATGCGATGCCCAATCAATTGGCGGAAAAACGGTAGCCCGTACCACGCACGGTTTGTACCAGTACATCGTGTCCGGTCTTTTCCAGTTCGGCGCGCAGGCGACGGATATGCACGTCAACCGTCCGTTCTTCTACAAATACATGGTCCCCCCAAACCTGATCGAGCAGTTGCGTACGGGAGTACACGCGTTCGGCGTGGGTCATGAAAAAATGCAGCAGGCGAAATTCAGTCGGCCCGAGTGATAACTCGGTACCGTTAGCGGTGACGCGATGGGTAATCGGATCAAGGCGTAATCCTTTGACTTCTACCGGATCATCCGTCGCATCGGGGGAGCGGCGACGGAGAACCGCCTTGATGCGGGCCTGCAATTCACGCGGACTGAATGGCTTGGTGATGTAATCATCTGCTCCAGTATCCAGCCCGGCTATTTTGTCTGCCTCATCCGAACGGGCGGTCAGCATGATGAGCGGGATCTGGCGGGTGCGTTCATCTGCACGCAACTTGCGGGCGTAATCGATGCCGGAAATGCCGGGAAGCATCCAGTCCAGCAAAATCAGATCCGGCAGGGCACTGCGCACCATGTTTTGTGCAACCTCAACACTGTCTGCCCGCATCACATGATGTCCGGCCTGGGTCAGATTGAACGCAATCAGCTCCTGAATGGCCGGTTCGTCTTCCACCAACAGAATATTTGCAGCCATGACGTCTTCCTTTTTTGGGCGTGGCTTTTAAATTAGCTACGAGAGTACGACTGCATTGTGAAAATAATATTACAAGTATTCTCGACGACTGCCGTGCTGCATACGTCAGTGTATGGCGGTAGGGCGTATAAACAATAGATCATCAGGTTGGAATTGGCTGGTTTTGCAATGGGGTGGAATAAGTGGCAAAAACGGCAGTGAGCTAATTTCATTAAGAAACAGCGGCTTGACTGGATTGGCTCAAATTTTTTCGAGGAAGGTGTTGACGAGTGTTTGGGAGGTGGGTATAGTTCGGCCTCTCTGCTGCAGACGCAGCGAAGTTTGAAGCGCGAAACGTTGATTTTACAGT
>NZ_JBVVOL010000007.1:0-161663 GCF_055810895.1 Formivibrio sp. oc-25
CAGTCCACGAAGCCGCGCAGGAAGTTGCCTTCGCCTATCTGCAGAATATTGATCGGGCCTGATGATAGCGGACCGTGAGCAACGTTCAGCGCACCACTTGCCAGCGCTTCTCGGTTCAGTTGTTGCATCGGGGTTCCTCCTAAAACGAATCGATGCGTTTAAAAAAACCGGGTAGCCTTGGCTCCCGGTCCAAAAAATCAGTCAGGCCGTTTTTTTCAAAGCAGATCAGCGGGCATCGCCTCGCGCGGGATGATCGCACCCGGATACTGGATCACCACCGAGGCCATGCGTGCACCGCTGCGGGCTGATTCTTCCGGATCGGCACCTGTCAAGCGCGCAGACAGGTAGCCTGCTGCAAATGAATCGCCTGCGGCGGTCGTATCAACCACCTTTTCCACCTTGAATGCCGGCACATACATAGGATCACTGCCTGCAACGCGAATGATGGCGGGTTCCGCACCGCGCTTGATCACGACCTCGGGCGTTGGCAGGGAAAATGCACGTTCCAGCGCTTTCTGTTCGTCGGTGATGCCAAACAGAGCCATTTCATCATCCAGCGTGATCATGGCGATATCGGCCATTTCATAGGCATGTGCATACCAGGCACGCGCCTCAACCGTCACCGGCCACAAGCGCGACCGGTAGTTATTGTCGTAAATCACCTTGCCGCCACGTTCACGCAGACGCATTGCTGCGCTGAACAGTCGATCACGTGCAGCCGCATCCAGAATCGCCAGGCTGATACCGCTGAAATACAGGGCATCAATATCATCAAGCTGATCTTCCAGCGGACTGGTATCTGCATTGAAGTAGGCCTTGGCCGCACTCATGTCGCGCCAGTAGTGGAAGGTCCGTTCGCCCGTTTCATCCACCTGGATGGTATACAGGCCGGGCATGCGGCCCTGTTCACGCTTGATCAGGCTGGTATCGATACCTTCCGCTTCCCACGCGCGCACCATGGCATCACTGAACGGGTCGATACCCAGATCCGTTGCATAGGAAACCTGCACCCCTTTATGACTAGCAAGGCGTGAGAGATACACAGCCGTATTGAGGGTATCGCCACCAAACGCTTGCTGCATCAGGCCGAACATCTGGCCACGCAATTCGATCATGCATTCGCCCAGTAGGGCGATTCGGCAAACTCGCTTCATTCGTAAAAAAACCCTGCTCTATAAGACGCCGCATCGACGCCGGTTTGAGTTAACCGGAGCAGAGATCAGCTCCGGTCCGTCAGAAGGGATAATGCGCACAGCCCAACTGGCCTGATATGTTGCGGGCAGTTTGGTGCAACATGGATACGTACTCTCCCTGGCGAACCGAATTGTATCTGAAGACTGGTAAGGCCATGCTTAGACCAGCGACAACATTCTGCAAATAATCAAAGATTGGAACCGCCAAACAGCACAGATTTTGATCAAATTCCTGGATATCCAGGGCATAACCCCGTTGACAAACCTGCTGCAGCATTTGCCGAAACCCAGACAATCCCTGTTTTGCGAGCAACCCATCTGGTCTGAATTGCAGACCAGATAGAAGCGTATCAGAAATTTCTCGCGGCGTGAATGCCAACAATACTTTTCCTGCGGCAGAACAATGGGCAGGGATATGCTGGCCGATCCTGAATCCAAGATTGACGATGCCAGGAGAATCCACCTTATGGAGGTAAACCACATCCGTATCGACCAACGTGGAAAGATGCAGCGTTTCCTGGCAATTCACAGACAGCAGGCGCATTTCCCTATCGGCGATCTTGAGCAGATCCGGATGTTCCAGCGCCTTGCTACCCAGATCAAACAGCCGCATGGTGACGCTGTAGCGCTCACTTTCCTGCTCCTGATCGACATATCCCAGCGACTTCATGGTCTGCAAAAATCGGTACACCGTGGCTTTGGGCATGGCCAGGCGTTGCGATATTTCCGATACACCCATGGTGCGCTGCTCGGCCAATGCATTCAGGATGCCAAACACCTTGAGCACGGCTGCCACGGAATCCGGCTGGTTTGCATCAGCCTGATCATCCGTCGCTCGCGCATCCGCACGCACCGGCATGCGCTGCCGACCGGAAACTGAAACACCGTTTCCCTCTACAAGAAAAGTCATTTCATCCTCCACACACACTTCAAAAAAACCGCCCTGCTCAGGCAAGGCGGGTAGCTATTCAGACGGCCCGAATGGATCAAAGGCTTAATGGCCGGACCACTGCGCGCGAGGATAGCTTTTTTGCGCGGGGCCGGTAAAGCACAAGGCCACCGAATCAGCAAAAAGCAAAAGGGGCCGCAGCCCCTTTTTGGATATCAGAATCTATTCAATTCAGACCATGAAACGCTTGATCACATGGGATTGATGGGTTTTCATCGCTTCGCGTGCTGCATCCGCATCACCAGCTTTGATCGCTTCCAGCACGGCACGGTGATCTTCCACGGTTTGCACCTTGAGCTCGCGCTTGCTGAAATGCTTTTCCGTACGGCGGAAGATCGGTGAAAACTGCCGCTTGCGCAGCGCCTCGACCATCTCGGCCAGCACGTAGTTGCCGGTGGATTCCGCAATTCGCATATGGAAATCCCAATCAGCAGCGGACAAGCGCTCTTCATCGAGCGGGCTTGTACTGTTCACGATTTCAGCCATGCGGTTTACAGCTTCTTCGATGCCTGCAATCTGCTGTGGCGTAGCGCTTTTAGCCGCCATGGCCGCCACTTCGCCTTCCAGCATTGCACGCGCACCGATTAACTGGAACGGGCTGTCGTAATCCTTGTCTTCCTCTTCATCCAGCACCCCCCTGCCGTGGTGCTCTTCCCGGTGCGGCAGCACCAGCACACCGTTGCCGACACGAATCTCGACCAGGCCGGAGACTTCAAGCGCAATCAATGCTTCACGCACCGAAGAACGGCTGACGCCCAGCTGCTGCGCCAGATCACGTTCTGCAGGCAGGTAGGTACCGGGTGCAAACTCGCCACTCTTGATGTGGCTGGCAAGCAGGTCCGCGATTTGTTTATAGAGACGTTTGGGTTGCAAGGTAGGCAGCACGATAAGATTCCTGTTCGATGTGTCGTGGCCAATCATCCACAATGGACCGGCCATCCGAACTGATGGCGATATTTTACATGACAGATAATCAAAATGTGCCGATCAATCCAGCGTCTTGCGGAAACGTTTCAGGCCAACAGCCATGATCACCAGCATAAAGAGCAACAAAGGCCACAAGCTGGGCCAGATTTCGACCAGGCCATTACCCTTGAGCATGATGCCGCGACTCATGCGCATGAAGTGTGTGAGCGGGAGAACTTCACCGATCAACTGCGCCCACTGCGGCATGCCGCGAAACGGAAACATGAAGCCGGACAGCAGCATCGAGGGCAGAAAGAAGAAGAAAGTCATCTGCAGCGCCTGCATCTGGTTGCGCGCCACGCTGGAAACCGTGATGCCCACCACCAGATTGGTCGCAATGAACACCAGCACCACCCCAGCCAACAGCCACAGACTGCCAACAAACGGCACGGCAAACAGCCACTTGGCGGCAGCCAGGATCAGTAGCATTGAAGTCAGGCCGATCAGGATATACGGCACGATCTTGCCCACCATGACTTCGAGCGGCCTCACCGGTGTGGCCAGCAGATTTTCCATGGTGCCGCGTTCGGTTTCGCGCGTCAGCCCAAGCGCGGTCGACATGATCATGGTCATGGTCAGGATCACGCCCATCAGGCCGGGCACCACGTTGTACTGCGAAATGCCTTCCGGGTTGTAGCGGCGATGAATGATCAGATCAACCGGTGCCTTGCCTGCCAACTGCTGATCGGCCACACCTTTCAGATCATGCTGCAGCATGGTGGCAGGCAACTGCTGCAGTGCCGCGATGGCATTGCCGGTGGCGGAAGGATCGGTGGCATCGGCCTCGATCAGCAATTGCGGCCGCTCACCACGAAGCAGCTTGCGTGAAAAATCTGCCGGAATGGTCACGGCGAACTGTGCCTCGCCACGGCGCAGCAACTCGCTGGCCTCTGCATCGCGCCCGCCGACCGAGACAATATCGAAGTAACCACTATTGGCCAGCGCCTGGACAACACTGCGCGAAAATGGGCTCTGCTCGTGCACCACCACGACGGTGGGCAGTCGTTTGGGATCGCCGTTGATGGCATAGCCAAACAGCGTCAATTGCAGCAAGGGAATGCCCACCAGCATGGCAAAAGTCAATCGATCCCGCCGGATCTGGATGAATTCCTTTTTTACGATCGCCAGCAGGCGGGTGAGGCTGAAACGGGCGGGGCTCATCATCGGAAATTGTCCCGCGCCTTGATCATCAGGCGGATGAACAGGTCTTCCAGCTCCGGCTCCCCGACCACCCAGGACTGCAAGGGATTGTGTTTATAGGGCGCAATCGCCACTTCCAGCGCCGCGACATCTTCGCTGCTCACATGCAGGGTATTGCCAAAACGCGTCACCATATCCACGCCCGGATGGTCACGCAGCTGCTGCGCCAGCTCGTGCAAGCCTTCGCCACTGACGCGCCAGGTTACAACTCCGCTATCAGCCACGAGTTCCTTCGGCGTTCCCAGCGCCATCAGCCGGCCATAGGCGATATAGCCAAGACGATGACAACGCTCGGCCTCATCCATGTAATGCGTGGAAACCAGCACCGTCACGCCTTCGGCTGCAAGCTGGTGGATTTCTTCCCAGAAATCGCGCCGCGCCTTGGGGTCTACGCCCGCAGTCGGCTCATCCAGCAGCAACAGCTTGGGTTCATGCAGCATGCAGGCAGCCAAAGCCAGGCGCTGTTTCCAGCCACCGGAAAGTCCGCCGGCCAACTGGTGCTGGCGCGATGCCAGGCCGAGACGCTCCAGCGCCGCATCGACTCGCGGCCTGCGGCGGTCCATGTGGTAGATCTGGGCGATGAAATCGAGATTTTCGCGGATGCTGAGGTCTTCATACAGGCCAAAGCGTTGTGTCATGTAACCGACTTCACGCTTGATCGCAGCGGCCTCGCGCAGGATATCGTAGCCGAGTGTGTGCCCTTCCCCGCCATCGGGCGTGAGCAACCCGCACATCATGCGGATCGTGGTGGTCTTGCCGCTGCCATTGGGGCCGAGAAAACCGAACACTTCGCCGCGCCTGACCTGCATGCAAAGATCATCCACCACGGTTTTATCGCCATAGCGCTTGGTCAATCCGCGCACATCGATCGCCCAGGCAGCGTGCGTCACGGCTGGGCACCCGGCAATACATCTACCGGCAAGCCGGGCGTGAGGCTGGCTGGCTGATCCGGCCGGGCTTCCACCAGGAAAACCAGCTTGGCCCGGCTCTCACGGCTGTAGATCACCGGGGGCGTGAACTCGGCATTCGGAGCCACATATTGCACGCGTGCGGCAAACGGCTGGCAGCCATCACAGCGCACTGTCACCGCCGTCCCAACGGCAAACTGCGGCAATTGTGCCTGCGGGACAAAAAAGCGGATCTTGAGCGCAGACGCTTCACGCAGGCTCACCACCGGGCTGCCGGCAGGCACCCATTCGCCAACCCGGTACAGTGTATCGTCCACCCATGCAGCGACAGGTGCCGTGACGGCTTTCTGATCGAGCCGCCACTGGCTTTGCAGCAACTGCGCCTGGGCGGTTGCCACATCGGCCCTGGCCGCAGTCCGGGCATCGCGGCGCGCCGCCAATTGCGCGACGCGCAACTGTGCTTCGACTTCTTCCAGCCTGGCTGCCTCTGCGCGGACTCGCGCCTGCAGGCTTTCCAGGCTGGCCGTACTGACAAAACCCGAACGCGCCAGCGCACTCTGACGTTTCAGGTCACTCTGTGCCAGGACAAGACTGGCTTGCACGGCAAGCTGCTGCGCCTTGAGCACATCGATTTCTTCCTGGCGCTTGCCTTTGGCCAGATCGGCCAACTGCGCCTCATTGCGCGCAAGCCGCGATTGCGCCTCTGCAACGCCTGCCTGCTCGCTGTCGGCTTCCAGCACGAAAAGGGATTCGCCGGCCTTGACTTCCTGCCCCTTGCTCACCGCCAGCCGGGTCAATCGGCCTGCGATCGGCGCCGCCACCCGCGTGTACTCGGCCTCCATATAGCCGGGAAAGGCAGTCGCATCCTGTTTGGTGCATCCGGCCAGCACAAACATCAGCAGCATGAAGCTCGATGCACGCACCATTGCCTTCTCCCATCAGGAATTATTGCGTTCAAAATAGTGCAACTGGCGCCGCCATTTCTTGGTGGGGCGTCCGCGCACATCCGGATGGTCGAATTGCGGGGCCAGCGCTTTATCTTCTGCTGCCCTTGTCCGCTTTTCGATGCTCTCGGCAGTTTCTTCATATAACAAACGCGCCTGTTCTGCTGGCCCGCGCTTGTCCGACAGCATCCGCACCTGCACCTCGAAATCGCCATGCTGGGTATGGATGCGCAGCATGTCGCCCATCTTGACGGTACGCGCCGGCTTGATCCGATCGCCATTCAGATGCACATGACCACCATCAATCGCCTCGGTAGCCATCGAGCGCGTCTTGAAAAAACGCGCGGCCCACAGCCACTTGTCGATCCGTACCTTGTCGCTTTCATTCATTTTTTCGGCCCAGAAACAAAAACTCCCCGACGCATCGGGGAGTGTCAGGGAGTTTTATTGTCGACGATTACTCGGCGGCACGCAAAGCGCGGCGGCGATCATTCTCGGACAGGTGACGCTTACGGATACGAATGGTCTTAGGCGTAATTTCGACCAGCTCATCATCGTCGATGAACTCAACAGCCGACTCCAGCGTGAGCTTGATCGGAGTAGTCAGACGCACGGCTTCATCGGTACCGGAAGCGCGCACGTTGGTCAGCTTCTTGCCCTTGATCGGGTTCACCACCAGATCGTTGTCGCGGCTGTGAATGCCGATGATCATGCCTTCATACAGCTTCTCGCCCGGGCTCACGAACATGCGACCACGGTCTTCCAGATTCCACAAGGCAAAGGCTACTGCGTCGCCATTTTCCTGCGAGATCAGCACGCCGTTGTGACGACCCGGCATATCCGGCTTGACCGGCGCGTAGTCATCGAACACATGGCTCATCAGGCCGGTACCGCGGGTCATGGTCATGAAGTCACCCTGAAAGCCGATCAGGCCCCGCGCCGGAATATGGTATTCCAGGCGGGTACGGCCCATGCCATCGGATTCCATATTGGTCAGCTCGCCACGACGGCGGCCGATTTCTTCCATCACGGCGCCTTGGTGAGCATCTTCCAGATCGATGGACAGATTTTCATACGGCTCGCACTTCTCGCCGTTGATTTCCTTGTACACCACGCGCGGCTTGCCAACAGCCAGCTCGAAGCCTTCACGACGCATGTTTTCCAGCAGAATGGTCAGGTGCAATTCGCCACGGCCAGAAACGCGGAAGATATCGGTATCGTCAGTATCTTCAACACGCAGTGCAACGTTGGTCAGCAATTCCTTGGTCAGGCGATCACGGATCTGGCGACTGGTCACGAACTTGCCTTCAGTACCGGCCAGCGGCGAGGTATTCACCATGAAATCCATATTCAGTGTCGGCTCATCCACCGTCAGCACTGGCAGGCCGATAGGATTTTCCTTGTCCGAAATTGTGACGCCGATACCGATGTCATCGATACCGGAAATGATGATGATGTCACCGGCTTCAGCCTCTTCAACCGGCACACGCTCAAGCCCCTGGAAACCCAGCACCTGGTTGATGCGGCCCTGGCCGACTTGTTCTTCATGATTCATGACCGCAACCATTTGGCCCGGTTTGATGCGCCCATTCAGGATACGGCCAACGCCAAGACGACCGGTATAGGTCGAGTAATCCAGCTGGGCAATCTGCAATTGCAGCGGCGCATCCGGATCACCCTGTGGCGGGGCAACGTGCGTGAGGATGGTTTCAAACAGCGGACGCATGGTATCGGATGGTGTACCGATATCCAGCGTGGCAAAGCCATTCAGGGCGGAGGCATAGACGATCGGGAAATCCAGCTGCTCGTCGGTGGCATGCAGATTCACGAACAGATCGAAAGTCTGGTTGATCACCCAATCCGGACGAGCGCCCGGACGGTCGATCTTGTTGATCACCACGATCGGACGCAGACCCTGTGCCAACGCTTTCTTGGTCACAAAACGCGTCTGCGGCATCGGGCCTTCAACGGCATCGACCAGCAGCAGCACGCTGTCGACCATGCCGAGCACGCGTTCGACTTCGCCACCGAAATCGGCGTGTCCAGGGGTGTCGACGATATTGATATGCACGCCTTCGTATTCGATGGCAGTGTTCTTGGCCAGAATCGTGATGCCGCGCTCTTTTTCCAGATCGTTGGAATCCATCACCCGCTCGTCAACCTGCTGGTTTTCGCGGAAAGTGCCGGATTGGCGCAGAAGTTTGTCAACCAGGGTGGTTTTGCCATGGTCAACGTGGGCGATGATGGCGATATTGCGGATGGCGCGGGTCATGGATCGATTCGGGTACTTTGGAAAACCTCGGATTTTAGCACGTCCGGATGATTTTCTCGTTACCGCGGCACTATTTCCTTTTGCAACAGGATGTTGCATGGAAGGTCGGCAAACAGGGCCGTTTTCCTGATCTACGGATGGTAAGTCAGATCATCTCGTTCGATCGGCTCGCCCAACGCTCCCAGCAATCGGGCGAAGCCAATCAGCATGCCGGCCGTAGCCCCCCACACCAGTTTGCCCTCGCATTCGATGAAATGCGATTTGATGCGCAGGCTGCCACGCTCGACCCAGCGCCGCTCATACAAGGCCGGATTGAGCAATTGTGCCGCCGGCAATTCGAAAATTTCCTCGACCTCAGAAGGATCGGGGTCCAATCCGGCTTCAGGCCAAACCAGCCCGACGATGGGCGTCACGCAAAACCGGCTGGAAGTCTGATAGAAGCCGAGACTGCCCAGCACCTGCACCCGCTCGGGCGCAAGGCCGATTTCCTCCTGCGATTCGCGCAGCGCAGTCGCCACCGCATCCACATCATGCGGTTCATGCGCACCGCCGGGAAAACTGATCTGACCCGGGTGCGAAGGCAAATGCGCGGCACGGCGCGTCAGCAAGATCGTGACGCCACTCGCACGCGGCACCAGTCCGACCAGTACTGCAGCCGGACGACCCGGCACTGGATCGGGCCGATCAGCACCTTGCGGCTTGTGATCGGTATCGAGCCGCTCGCGCAGCAGTGTCGCCAGCATTTCGGGATCGACGGGCAGGATCATTGCTTCACCTTCGGCAAGCGCAATTCGCGCGAATGCGCGACCAGACGCAACATCAAACCGCACAGGAACAGCCACCACATAGCTGGCGCACCGATCACGCCCAGATGCGTCATCACGTACCAGATGATCGCCACCAGAATCGATACGGTGCCGTAGAAATCTTCATGCAGGATGAACGGAACGTCATTCACCATCATGTCGCGCACCAACCCGCCACCGACCGCCGTCACAAAGGCCAGCAAGCACACACCAAACAGGTTGAGATCCAGATTGATGCCAACCTGGGCGCCGGCCAGACTGAATGCCACCAAGCCGATCGAATCGGCCACGATAAACAGCTTGTAGAGCATGCCACTATTGCGTCGATGCAGCTTGATCAGCCAGGCCAGCGCAAGCGTGGCGAAAATGATGTAGAGCGGGCTGTCGTCGATAAAGATGCGCGGCATGCGCGCAACCAGGACATCGCGGATCATCCCGCCGCCGATGGCAGTCAGCAGAGCAAGGATCATCACCCCCAGCAGATCGAAATGCTTGCGCGCACCGATCAGGTAGCCGGAAATGGTAAAAGAGGCCGTACCGATCAGGTACAGCCAATCGAATTGAAGCAAACCGCGCATGATACTTGCCGAGAAAAAGATGCCTTCAGTTTATCAGTCTTGGCTGCGCTATAATCACGCCTTTATTTTTCCCGCAACAGTCTGCCCACCATGACCCGCAAGATTCTTGTCACCTCTGCCCTGCCGTACGCCAACGGCGCGATCCATCTCGGCCACCTCGTCGAATACATCCAGACCGATATCTGGGTGCGGATGCAGAAGATGCGCGGGAATACCTGCCACTATGTCTGCGCGGACGATACCCACGGCACGCCGGTGATGCTCTCGGCCGAGAAGGCCGGCATCACCCCGGAACAATTGATCGATCGCGTCAATGCCGAGCACCAGGCTGATTTCGCCGGTTTCCATGTCGCATTCGACAACTACTACAGCACGCACTCGCCCGAGAACAAGGAACTGGTCTACCAGATCTACGCGGCACTAAAGGCCGACGGCAAGATCACCAGCCGCACCATCGAGCAGCTCTATGATCCGGAAAAGAACATGTTCCTGCCGGATCGTTTTGTGAAGGGCGAATGCCCGAAATGTGGCGCCAAGGATCAGTACGGCGATTCCTGCGAAGTCTGCAGCGCGACCTACAGCCCGACTGAACTCAAGAACCCTTACTCGGTCGTTTCCGGCGCCAAGCCGGTGCTGAAATCCTCCGAGCACTATTTCTTCAAGCTGGGCGATTGCCAGAATTTCCTGCGTGAATGGACCGCGCAACCGGGCTCGCTGCAACCGGAAGCCGCCAACAAGATGCAGGAATGGCTGGAAGGCGATCTGCGCGACTGGGATATCTCGCGCGATGCGCCCTACTTCGGCTTTGAAATCCCGGATGCGCCGGGCAAGTTCTTCTATGTGTGGCTCGACGCGCCGATTGGCTACCTCGCTTCGTTCAAGAACTACTGCACCAAGAACGGCCTCGATTTCAACGAATACTGGCAAGCGGATTCCCAGACCGAGGTGTATCACTTCATCGGCAAGGATATTCTGTATTTCCACGCCCTGTTCTGGCCGGCCACGCTGAAATACGCCGGCCTGCGCACACCGACCGGCGTGTTTACACACGGCTATCTGACTGTCGGTGGCCAGAAGATGAGCAAGAGCCGCGGCACCTTCATCACCGCCAAGAGCTACCTCGATCAGGGCATGAACGCCGAATGGCTACGTTACTACTACGCCGCCAAGCTCAACAGCAAGATCGAAGATATCGACCTGAATCTGGAAGACTTCGTCGCCCGGGTAAATGCCGATCTGGTAGGCAAGTACATCAACATCGCCAGCCGTGCCGCCGGTTTCATCGCCAAGCGTTTCGGCGGCCAACTGGCAGCCGATCTCGGCGAGCAACCTCTGCTCGCCCGCCTGCAAGCTGCCAGCGATGAAATCGCCAAGACCTTCGAGGCGCGCGAATATGGCCAAGCCATCCGCAGCATCATGGCGCTCGCCGATGAAGTGAACCAGTATGTCGATCAGAACAAGCCGTGGGAAATGGCCAAGCAGGAAGGCCGCGATGCCGAGCTGCAACAGGTCTGCTCGGTGCTGATCAATGCCTTCCGCCTGCTGACCATTTACCTGAAGCCGGTGCTGCCCAAGCTCGCAACGGAAGTTGAAGCCTTCCTCAACATCGCGCCGCTGGTCTGGAGTGATGCGAGCACGCTGCTGACCGGCCACACGATCAACACCTATCAACACCTGATGACCCGCATCGACCCGAAACAGGTCGATGCACTGGTTGAAGCCAACAAACAAAGCCTGGAACCCGCCGTGACTGAACAAGCCAAGCCTGAATACGACATCCCCGCAATTGAACCGACAATTACCATCGACGACTTCATGAAGATCGACCTGCGCGTCGCAAAGATCGTTGAAGCCAAGGCGGTGGAAGGCGCGGACAAGCTGGTATCGCTGACACTCGACATCGGCAGCGAAACCCGCCACGTATTCGCCGGCATCAAATCGGCCTACAAGCCGGAAGACCTGGTTGGCCGCATGACCGTGATGGTTGCCAACCTGGCGCCGCGCAAGATGAAGTTCGGCATGAGCGAGGGCATGGTGCTGGCCGCGGGCGGTGATGGTGGTCTGTACATCCTGACGCCGGATGAAGGTGCGAAACCTGGAATGCGAGTCAAGTAATCGCCATCACCATCAAACCGCTGCATGATCCAATGCAGCGGTTTTTTCATGGGCAACGCAATGATCGCCAAACGGATTCAGGTTTTCGGCCGTGTGCAGGGTGTGGGATTTCGCTGGTTCACCTGCCGCGAAGCGCAGCGGCTTGGCATCTCAGGCTGGGTCAGAAATTTGCGCGATGGCAGCGTTGAAATCCACGCCCAAGGTCCGGAAAGCCTGGTGGATGCACTGCAAGACTGGGTCGGCAAGGGTCCGCCGCATGCCAGGGTCGAAAAACTGCAAGCAAATCCTTGCCAGATCGAGGATGTCACCGGCTTTACCGCGCGCGAAACGGATTAGGCTCTTCTGAATATGAAAACGCTACACAGCAAACGATTCTCCGAAGACATGGGCGCGCTGACTGCGCGCTTTGAAGCGCAAAAAATTGCCTTTGGCCCCGTGGTGTTCCAATGCGCGCGCATTGCCAGGGATAGCGGCATGCTGGCCAGTCTGGATACTGCCGATGCAGGCTTATCGATTGCCGAGCTTGCCGCCAGACACCATTTCAGCGAATACGCAGTCAGCGTGTTGATGGAAACCTGCCTGAGCGCAGGTCTGGTTCGTCTGGAGAATGAACGCTATCTGCTGGAGAAAACCGGCTACTTCATTGCCCGCGATCACCTCACCCAGATAAACATGAACTACATCCAGGATGTGTGTTATCTGGGCCTGAACGATCTGGAAGAAAGCCTGAAAACGGCCAAACCCGCCGGGCTGAAACACCTCGGCCCCTGGTCCAGCATCTACGAGGGCTTGTCGGCCTTGCCCGAGCCGGCGCGCACCGCCTGGTTCGAGTTTGACCACTACTATTCGGACTCCGCCTTTCCTGATGCCCTGCCTCATGTCTTGGCAGACCAGCCCCGGAGGATCATGGATATCGGCGCGAATACCGGCAAATGGGCATTGCATTGCCTTCAGTCTGCACCCCAAGCACAGCTGACCTTGCTTGATCTGCCTATCCAGCTTGAACAAGCCAGAAACACACTCAGTCAGGCCGGCCTGCTGGAACGGGCACACCTGCACGCCATCGACTTGCTCGACACCGAAGCCGCCTTTCCCGCTGGGCAGAATGCCATCTGGATGAGCCAGTTCCTGTCGTGCTTCAGCAAGGACATGATCACCAGCATCTTCAAGCGCGCGGCGAGCTGCCTGGCAGAAGGCGGTGCGGTATATGTGCTGGATACATTCTGGGATCGGCAGCAGCATGATGTGGCCGCCTATTGCCTGATCAACACCTCGCCATATTTCACGACCATGGCCAGTGGTTGCAGCAAAATGTACCGGGCCAGCGACTATATCGCCTGCGCAGACAAGGCCGGACTCAAGCTCGCCGATATCCGCGACAATCTGGGCATTTGTCACTCCTTGCTGAAGTTTGTCGCTTAGAGCCTGTTCACGATCTTTTCACCGCAGCGCCAGACAGGAAAAGGGTTGGCCACAAGGCGAACGACGCTGGCAATAACGGGTTATTTCCAAGACGTTCAACGCAGTGGATGGCCATTTTCCTGCCTGGCCCGGCGGGTTCCGGCCATTGCCGGCAGCCGCCGGCGTTACAAACCGCTTGTGGTACACGTACCACGGCACGGCTTGTGCCTTGGCCTCTATCCGGCACTGCCCTGAACGCTGCGGTGAAATGATCGTGAACAGGCTCTTAGCAGGACCAGAAATACGCGAGGCAGGTACACGCAAGTAGCAGCACCGGTTTCTGTTAGAATCGAAAAATTTTGTAAATCACCCACACATCGCGCCATGCATTTCATCCACGGATCCGCGCCCGGTTTTTCGGTACGCAAATGGGCAGCCTGGGCTCCGGGTCTGGAAAGCCAACAGGACTGGCTCGAATGGCGGATAAATCCGCAATTGCCTGCCGGAGACACCGCGCCGGCTGCGGCACACCTGCCACCACTCTTGAAACGACGAACCTTGCGGCTGGGTCGCATGGCGCTCGAAAGCCTGGCCAGCGTTGCTCAGGATGTAGCGGCAGATACACCCATCATCTTTGCCTCCCGTCACGGCGAGACCCAGCGCTCATTGGGGCTGATCCGCGAATTGATTGCAGAAGGCAGCGTATCGCCACAATCGTTCAGTCTCTCCGTGCACAACGCCACGATCGGGCTCCATACGATTGCCCAGACAAGCCATGCCAACGTCACCGCACTGGCAGGGGGCGCAGCAACCGCACAGGCCATTCTGGTCGAGGCGCTGGGTTTGCTGGCCGATGGCGCAGAATCGGTTCTGGTCGTCGCTTGCGACGAAATCCTGCCTGAATGCTACGCACCGTATGCCGATGAACCTCAGGCGCCGTTCGCCTGGGCCGCCGAACTGGTGGTCGGTGATGAATTCACGCCTGCCGCGCAAATAGGAACATCCGCATTGCCTGCACTGCCGGAACTGCTTGGCCTTTTCCTGTTTTTGATCGACCCACAGCAACCAGCCTGGGGCACAGATGCCTGCGCCCTGCACTGGCGGCGAAGAAATACGGGTTGAATCATGCCGAATCCGGGTCAAATCTGGCGCATTTTCGCGACCGGTTTCTGTTTTGTGATGTTTGGCGCTGGCGGCCTGGCCATCGCCGGCGTTGCCATGCCTTTGCTGCTGTTGATTCCGGATAGACAACGCCGCCAGGGCTTGGCCAGGGAACTCATCCACAGAAGTTTTCAGCTTCATGTCGCCCTGATGTGCATCACCGGTGCCATAGGCTGTGTCATCCATGGCCGTGAAAAATTGCAGCGAGGTGGATTGCTGATCCTGGCCAATCATCCTTCGCTGATCGACGTGGTGATGCTGATTTCCGCCGTCAAGCGCCCCGACTGCATCGTCAAGGCGGCGCTATGGCGTAATCCGTTTACCTGGGGGCCAGTGCGGGCAAGCGGATTCATCAGCAATGCCAACGGCCCCGAAATGGTCGAAGCCGGCATTGCCTCGATAAAAGAGGGTAATAACCTGATCATTTTCCCCGAAGGCACACGCACCCTGCCCGGACAAAAACGCCCGTTTCAACGCGGCGCTGCGAATATCGCCTGCCGCGGCAATCTGGCCATTACCCCGGTTATCATTCGCTGCGCGGAAACCTTTCTGACCAAGGGACAACCGTGGTACAAGGTGCCGCCGCGCAAACCCGTATACGAATTGACCGTGCTGGACGATTTGCCGCCAGCCTGCGAGATAACCGGCCCGGATGAGCCCGCCCGGCAGGCGCGCCGTCTGACGGAATATCTGGAAAACTATTTCTACAAGGAGGTAGCACAACGTGAGTGACCTGATCACCGAGATCAAGGCATTGCTGATCAGCAGCCTGAATCTGGAAGATATCCAGCCCGATGACATCGATACCGATGCCCCGCTGTTTGTCGAAGGCCTGGGGCTGGATTCGATCGATGCGCTGGAGCTGGGCGTGGCCCTGCAACGCCGCTATGGCTTGAGCCTGTCGGCCGATTCCTCTGAGACCCGCAAACATTTTGCCTCGATTGCCGCGTTGGCCAGTTTTGTTGCCAGTAACCGAACCAAATAAGTATCAGGAACACCCATGCAAAAACAGGAAATTCACGACTGGATCGTCAAGACCCTGCACGAAACCTTCGAGATCGATCCAGTCCGCATCACACCCGAAGCGCGCCTGTATGAAGACCTCGATATCGACAGCATCGATGCCGTCGATCTGATGGTGCAATTGAAGCAGCACACCGGCAAGCGCATGCAGCCCGAAGCTTTCAAGGCCGTGCGCACGGTGCAGGATGTGGTCGACGCCGTTCACGCGCTTTACCAATAATGCCCGGCTGGTTCGCCCTGCTGCCGGGCCTCTTGATCCCGGGCTGGTTCTGGATTGCACAACTGCAAGGCTGGCCCTTCTGGCCCGCCGGCCTGCTGCTGATCCCGCTTGCCTGGCGTGGCGCCAGCGCGCTGCAACTGCCGCGCTGGGCCTTGGTCGGCGCAACGCTGCTGGGTCTGGCAGCGATCGTGGCACGTCATGAGCTGCCGGTTCTGTTTTATCCGGTACTGGTCAATGCCGCTTTTCTGATTGTGTTCGGCCTGAGCCTGCGCGACCGCCAGACCCTCATCGAACGTATTGCCCGCCTGCGCGAGCCCGATCTGCCGCCTGCCGCCGTTGCCTACACGCGCAAGGTGACCATCGCCTGGTGCCTTTTCTTCGTTTTGAACGGCCTGATCGCGCTGTGGACCACGCAACAGCCGCGCATGATCTGGACGGTCTACAACGGCGCCATTTCCTATCTGCTGACAGGATTGATGTTCGCGGGGGAATATCTGGTGCGCTGCCGTGTCAGGAGCAAGATCCATGGCTGAAGCGTGCCCGCTCGGCCAGTTGCTGACCGAATCCAGAGATGATGGCATTGCCCATCGGCTCAAGGCAGATATCGCACGGGCTGCGGGCTGGCTGCGACAGCAACCGGCCGCGCCCGTCGCGCTGTTCCTGCTCGACCCCGTGCTGTTTGCCATCTGGCTGCTTGCCATCTGGCAAGCCGGCCGTTGCGCCATCCTGCCCGGCGATGCCACGCCCGCTACAGCACAGCGGCTGCAGGCACGCGGCGCGCTGCTGATCGGCGATTTGCCCGGCGCTGACCAGAGCGGCCCGGTGCCGGAGCATGCAGCGATACCGTTGCGAACCATCGCCGAGACCGAAGCCGTAGTGGAAGTCTTCACTTCCGGCTCGACCGGAGAGCCGGTCAGTCTCGTCAAATCCCTGCGCCAGCTCGATGCAGAAGTGAAGGTACTGGAGCAGGTTTTCGGCACCGGGCTACGGCACGACTGGAAATTCCACACCACCGTAAGTCACCAGCACCTGTACGGCCTGCTGTTCTGCATTCTGTGGCCGCTGGCTCGCGGGCAGGCCGCACTGGCAAGCACGATTGCCTACCCGGAAGCGCTGCTCTCGGCCCGGGATGATTATGTGCTGGTCTCCAGCCCGGCCTTCCTCAAACGCCTGCCGACCGAACTTGCCTGGCCCGGGCCGTCGCACTGCCAGCAGGTGTTTTCCTCGGGCGGGCCACTGCCTGCGCAGGCCGCGATTGATGCCCGGATCTGCCTGGATGCTCCGGTAACGGAAATCTATGGCAGCTCGGAGACCGGTGGCATTGCCCGGCGCAGCGATCCCGCAGCCGCATGGACTGTGCAGCCAGGCGTGGCAATCCGTCTGGAGGACACCGGGCATCTGGCGGTACGTTCGCCCTTCCTGCCCGATGCGGGCTGGTTCATCACTGCCGACCTTGCCCGGCTGAGCGCTGACGGATTCGTGCTGCAGGGCCGCAGCGACCGCATCGTCAAGATCGAGGAAAAACGCATATCGCTCACGGCCCTGCAATGCCATCTGGAGCAACACGCTGGAATCAGCGAGGCACGTATCGTGCCGCTCGATGGCGTGCGCACCCAACTGGCCGCCGTCGTGGTGCTGTCCGAATCCGGCGAAAACGAACTTGCCCGTCACGGCAAATTCGCGCTCGGGCAAGCCCTGCGCGCGCATCTGGCCAGCGCTTTCGAGCGTGTAGCCCTGCCGCGACGCTGGCGCTTTGTCGACCAGTTACCGGTGAATCACATGGGAAAAACCACCGATGCCGCGCTGGCTGACCTGTTTATCGAGAAGCCGCGCCTGCCAAGAGTTTTGCAACAGGAAAACATCGGCGCCGGGCTGAAACTGCAACTTGAGCTGACGCCGGACCTGGCCTGTTTTGACGGCCATTTCCCCACCCTGCCCATCCTGCCCGGCGTGGCGCAGCTCGATTGGGCCGTGCATTTCGCCACCACCCTGCTGGATACGCCGGGTGAATTCCGGGGCATGGATGCAATCAAGTTCCAGAAGATCATGCAGCCCGGGCTGGTGGTCGATCTGCAACTGGATTACCTGCCCGAAAAGCAGCAAGTACAGTTCCGCTACCAGTCCGCAGCCGGTGTGCATGCCAGCGGCAGGATTCGCCTGGGTGAAAAAACCGCATGAAGCTCTGTGTGCTGATCCCGGTCTACAACCACGAACACGCCATCGGCATGGTGGTGCGGCAGGTGCTCGCACACGGCCTGCATTGCCTGCTGGTGGATGACGGCAGCCATGCGGGTTGTCGGCAGGCGCTGGAAGCATTGCAGCTCAGCCAGCCCGATCGCATCACCCTGTTGCGGCTGCCGGAGAATCAGGGCAAGGGTGGCGCGGTGCTGGCCGGCATGCAGCTCGCGAGAGATAACGGATTCACCCATGCGCTGCAGGTCGATGCCGATGGCCAGCACGATACGGATGCCATTCCGGCCTTTGTGGCTGCCTGCATGGCCCGGCCCGAGGCCGTGATCTGCGGCTATCCCCGCTACGATGCTTCCGTACCGCGCGCACGCCTGTACGGACGCTATGCCACGCATGTCTGGGTGTGGATCAACACACTCTCGCTGCGTATCCGCGATTCGATGTGCGGATTCCGCTTTTACCCTCTGGCGCCAACCCTGGCGGTGGCAAATCATGCGCATATCGGTCGGCGCATGGATTTCGATACTGAAATCCTGGTACGCCTGGATTGGGCCGGCATTCCCATCGTCAATCTGCCGGTGCGGGTTTTCTACCCGCTCGATGGCGTATCGCATTTCGATGTGTTGCGCGACAACCTGCGCATCAGCCTGATGCATACGCGGCTGTTTTTCGGCATGCTGCCGCGCCTGCCACGGTTATTGTGGCGCTTGCGCAAAGGGGCGCGCTGATGCATTGGGCCGCCTTGCGCGAAACTACCTCGCAGACCGGCACGCGCATCCTGCTGGGCATCTACCGGCTCGGTGGCCTGCGCCTGTTCCGGTTGTGCGCCTGGCCGGTACTGGCCTGGCATGTCTGGCGCCATCCGGTGGCACGAAACGCCTCGATGGATTACCTGCGCAGGCTGCATGCGCACAGCCAGGGCAAGACACCAGCGCCGTCGATCCGGCTAGTGATCCGGCACTTCAGCGCCTTTGCCGAAACCCTGCTGGAAAAGCTGGTGATCACCCGACCCGAAGCGCTTGATGCCATCCGGCACACGCTCGATGGCGAAGCCCATATCCAGGCGTTGCTGGCCAAGGGCCAGGGTGCAGTCTTCGTTACCGCGCACATCGGCAATTTCGAACTGTGCCGGCTCCTGGCACGGGCGCGTGGCGATATCCGCATCAACGTGCTGGTCCACACGGCGCATGCGCGTCAGTTCAACGCCATGCTGCATGAGGCCAACCCGGATGCCGCGCTCAACCTGATCCAGGTCGGCGAGATCGATACCGCGATGGCCGCCATGCTGGCCGAGCGTATCGATCGCGGCGAATTTGTCGTCATCACCGGCGACCGCATTCCGGTGATCAATGAAAACGAAGTGGTGCACTGCGATTTTCTCGGCGCGCCGGCACGCTTTCCGCTGGGACCCTGGCTGATGGCCAGTATTTTCCGCTGCCCCTTGCTGGCACTTTTCGGCAGCCGTCGCGGCGACAGCTACCACCTGAGCGTCACCCCGCTGGCTGACGATATCCGCCTGCCGCGCCGCAACCGCGCCGAGGCTGCCCAACTTCTGGTAGCCGAGTACGCCCGGTTGCTGGAAGCCGAGTGCGAAGCAGCGCCGCTGCAATGGTTCAACTTTTTTCCGTTCTGGGCCGATACCCCGGCTCCACGTGATCCGACATGACCCCATTACCCAAAATTGTTTTCGGCTTCGCGCCGCTGACACCCGACGACATTGTGCGTATCGCCCGCATTGAGGCACACGCCGTGCTCGATGACTCCAAGGAATTCCGGCAACGCATCGATGCCGGTGCAGCCTTTCTCGACCGCCTGCTGGCGGAAGACGGCGTGATCTACGGCGTGACGACCGGCTACGGCGATTCATGCACAGTCGAGATACCCCCACAACTGGTGAGTGAACTGCCGCATCACCTCTACACCTACCACGGCTGCGGACTGGGCGAATATTTCGATGAAGCCGCGACACGCGCCATCCTGGCGACCCGGCTGGCCTCGCTCAGCCGGGGATATTCCGGCGTAAGCTGGGCGCTGCTCGAACAATTGCAGGCGTTGCTGGAACACGACATCCTGCCGCTGATTCCGTCCGAGGGCTCGGTCGGTGCCAGTGGCGACCTTACCCCGCTTTCCTATGTCGCCGCGGCCCTGTGCGGCGAGCGCGAGGTCCGCTTTCACGGCGAAATCATTCCCGCCAACGAAGCACTTAAAGCCTGCGGCTTGACACCGCTGCGGCTGCGCCCCAAGGAAGGTCTTGCCATCATGAACGGCACGGCCGTAATGACTGCGCTGGCCTGCCTGGCACTGGATCGCACCGACCAGTTATCCAGGCTCGCCACGCGTATCACCGCGCTGGCAGTGGTAGCCAGCGGCGGCAATCCGCATCACTTCGACGAAACGCTGTTCTCGGTGAAACCCCACCCCGGCCTGCAAGCCGTGGCGGGGCGGCTACGCGCCGACCTGGGCGACGGGCAGGCCAGCCGCAACGATCACCGACTGCAGGATCGCTACTCGCTGCGCTGCGCGCCGCATGTAATCGGTGTGCTGGAAGACGCCCTGCCCATGCTGCGCATGCTGGTTACCAATGAGCTCAACAGCGCTAACGACAACCCGATCATCGATGGTAGCGGCGAGCGCGTGCTTCATGGTGGGCATTTCTATGGCGGCCACATCGCGTTTGCCATGGATAGCCTCAAGAATCTGGTCGCCAATGTGGCCGACCTGCTCGACCGCCAGATGGCCTTGCTGGTCGATGCCCGCTTCAACCATGGCCTGCCGGCCAACCTGTCGGGCGCAAGCGGTGCGCGTGCGGCGATCAATCATGGCCTGAAGGCGCTGCAGATCAGCGTATCAGCCTGGACCGCAGAAGCGCTCAAGCACACGATGCCAGCGTCCGTTTTCTCGCGCTCGACCGAGTGCCACAACCAGGACAAGGTCAGCATGGGTACGATTGCCGCGCGCGATGCCCTGCGCGTGCTCACCCTGACCGAGCAAGTGGTGGTGGCCATGCTGATCACCGTGCGTCAGGGCATTGCCCTGCGCCGCCAGCGCCCGGAAGGCGCGTTGCCCCTGCAAATGGAAGCCGCCACCTTCCTGGCCGATCTGGAATCGAGAATCCCGTTCATCGAAGAGGATGTCGCGCTCGAACCCCTGCTGCGCCGGTTGCTGACTGACCTGCAACGCAACACCTGGAGGCCGTATGCATCATCGCAAGGCTGAGGTCGAGTGGGTCGTACCCTTTCACGACCTCGATCCGATGGAAGTGGTCTGGCATGGCAATTACCCGCGTTATTTCGAGCATGCGCGCACAGCACTACTGCAAAGTTTTGATTACGACTATCCGCAGATGCGTGAATCCGGCTACGCCTGGCCGGTGATCGACATGGCCGTGCGCTATATCCGCCCGCTGGTTTACCAGCAGCGCATCACCATCCGCGCCGAACTGGTCGAGTGGGAAAACCGCCTCAAGATCAAATACGATATCCGCGACAGCGCAACTGGCGAGCGCCTGACGCGCGGCCACACCGTGCAGGTGGCGGTGAAACTGCCGGAGATGGCGATGTGCTTTATCTCGCCCACCATCCTGTTTGAAAAACTCGGAGTGCCCATGCCATGCGACGCTGCCTGATCGCCCTGTTTTTTTTGCTCGCCAGCGCAGGGGCCTTCGCCGATGAGCTGATCGCCCGCATTCAGCAGCAACTCAACCCTGCCCCGGTACTGCGTGGAGAATTCGTGCAGACGCGCGAACTGGCCGGACTGAAAAAGCCGCTCAAATCGAGCGGGCGCATGCTGGTCGACAAGAGCCGCGGCGTGCTATGGAAAACGGAAAAACCGATTGCCGGCACCTTGCGCGTCAGCCGGCAGGAAATCGTGCAGAAGGATGGCCAGCAGATTCTCTCGCGCCTTTCTGCCGAGAAAGAACCGGTGGTCAAGACCATCGGCAGCGTGCTGTTTGCATTGTTTGCCGGCGATCTGGCCACGCTGGAGCGCCACTTCAGCCATACCGGATCGCTGACCCGGCGCGATGGCCAGCCAGGCTGGGCGCTGCAACTCACCCCGCGCGAGCCGGCGCTTGCGCGCATGATTCAGCGCATCGAACTCAAAGGCAGCAGCCACGCCGAGGAAATCCTCCTCAAGACGGAAACGGGCGACACCACCCGGATCGAATTCCTGCGAATGACCGCCGCACAGGCGCTCACTCCAGCCGAGGTCGCAGAATTTGAATAAGGCATCCTGGCACCGGCTCGCCGCCGGGCTGTTTCTGCTGGGGTGCCTGCTGGCCGCTGCCAGCCTGTGGCTGCAACGCGGAAGTATCGTCAGCCGTATCGACAGCGATCTGTTCGCCCTGCTGCCGCATGACGAGCGCGATCCGCTGGCCGAAACGGCGCTCGGGCGGCTCAACCAGCGTGGCGAGCGCCAGCTCGTGATCCTTATCGGCCACCGCGACGCCGCACGCGCCATCCATGCCGCACAGGATTATGCCAAACGGCTGACTGAGCTTCCGTTGCGCGCGCAAACCCAGCCATCGGATCTGGCCGGCCTGCGCGATTTCTACCTGACTTACCGCCATGGCCTGCTCACGCCGCAAGATCGCCTGCAGCTCAAGGAGATATCGCAGCAGACCGCAGTCGATCAGGCCATGGCCTTGGCCTTTTCCCCCTTCAGCGCAGGCGGGCTGGCATGGAAAGATGACCCATTCGGCAATTACGGCCACTGGCTGCAGGAATTGGCGGCAGGCACCCGGGTGCGCCCGCAGGATGGCATGCTGATGGTCGAGGATGGCGGCATGCACCATGCCGTGTTGCTCTATGCGTTGGATGGCAGCGCGTTCTCGCTCGATCTGCAACAGCGTATCGTGCCGATGCTGGAAACCATCGCTGCAACGGTGCAGGCAAGCGAACCGGGCATTGAAATCCGTCGCGCCGGTGTGATCCTGCATGCGGCTTCCGCCAGCAAGACGGCGCAACAGGAAATCTCGCTGATCGGTACTGGCGGCATGATCGGCATCCTGTTGCTGCTGGTACTGGTCTGGCGTGGCTGGCAGGCACCGGTACTGGTTCTGCTCGCATTGGGAACCGGCCTGCTGGCCGCCCTGACCATCACCTTTACCAGTTTCGAGCGCGTCCACACGCTGACCCTGGTATTCGGCGCCAGTCTGGTCGGTGTGTCGGTGGATTACGCCCTGCATGCGCTGATCCATGCCCTGAACGACGATACGCCCGTTTTGGAACGCTATCGCAAGCTGCTGCCGGGCATGCTGCTGGCCATGGCCAGCACCGTGCTGGGTTATCTCGGCCTAGCCCTGACTCCGTTTCCGGGGCTGATGCAGATGGCCATCTTCGCCGCCAGCGGCATCGTTGCCGCCTGGCTGGCCGTGATGCTCTGGTTCCCGCTGCTGGCGCCAGCCCGCATGGCGCCGGCAGCGCTGGCCAGGCGTTATCTTTCCAGCCCACGCAACTGGCAACCGGCAAAACGCACGCTGATCGTGGCCGGGCTCATCATGCTGCTACTCACTCTGCTGGGCATGGCCCGACTCAGAATCCATGATGACATCCGGGCACTGGCCGGCCTGAACCCTGACTTGCTGGCCGAGCAGACTGCGGTAAGCCGGATTCTGGGCCTGCCCAGCCCGGCACAGATGTTCATCGTGACCGGCCCGGATGTGGAAACCGTGCTACAGCGCGAAGAAGCCCTGAGCCATGCGCTGGCCGGTTTCGTACAGCGCGGGCAACTGAGCGGGTTCGAATCCATCAGCCGCTGGTTGCCCTCGCAGGCGCAGCAGCAAGCCGACCGGGGCTTGCAGGAGGCACTGCGCGGTGCGCGCGCGCAACTCGCCCGGGAACTCGATCTGCCTGATGGTTGGGCCAAGTTGCCACAGGCACCCGTGCTCGATCATGCGCAGTGGCAGACCTCGCCGGCGGCTGAGGCCTCGCGCCATCTCTGGCTGGGGCAAGGGCCGGATGGTGGCGTCGGCAGCATGGTACTGCTCAAGGGGCTGAACGATCCCACGGTGACCGAATCGCTTGCTGCGCTGGCCGGCAACGGCGTGCGCTGGATCGACAAACCGGCGGAAATTTCCCGGCTGTTCGGCCGCTACCGCGTATTACTGTCGTGGGTACTGCTGGCCGCCTATGCCGCGACATTGATTCTCTTGTTTGCCCGCTACCGGCGGCAAAGCTGGCGCATTCTGCTGCCCCCTGCTGCTGCCAGCCTGCTGACACTGGCACTATTCGGGCTGATCGGCCAGCCGCTGCAATTGCTCAATCTGGTCGGATTGCTGCTGATGCTCGGCATGGGCATCGATTACGGCGTGTTCCTGCAGGAAAACCCGCATGACCGGCGCGGCCGGCTGGGTATCACCCTGGCAGCCTGCACCACCCTGCTTTCCTTCGGCCTGCTCGCGCTGAGTGCCACGCCTGCCTTGCAGAGTTTTGGGCTCACCATGCTGAGTGGTGTGGGGTTCGTCTGGTTGCTGGCGCTGATCTGCCGAGCGAGGAACTAACGTGATTCAACCGTTAAAGCGCTTCTTTCTGTTGCTGATGACCTGGCTACTTGCCGCGTGCAGCCCATGGCATGACCTGCCCTTGCTGCAGCTCGACATGGCTGCGCTGGGGCCGGCAAGAGCGGTGCAGCAGCGACTGGCCATTACCTGGAACGACAAGACGCATGTGCTGGAAAACATGCTGGAAATTGATCCGGATGGCCTGCGCGTCGTCGGCCTGGCCATGGGCATGCGTGTCTACAGCTTCGATTATGACGGCCAGACCCTGCAGGCCGGAGCCGGCCATCTGCCTGCCGGCCTGTCGGAACAGCAGATCGCCAATGACCTGCTGCTGATCCATGCCCCGCTCGAGGCGCTGAATCAGGCTTTGCCTGCGGGCTGGCGCTGTATTGAACAGACGCTGGAAGACGACCAACGTCAGCGCAGTTTGCAGCAGAACGAAGAAACCGTGATCCGCGTGCAGTATCATGCCGGCGCGCCATGGCAAGGTCGCAGCGTCCTGACGCACCAGCGCCGTGGCTACCAACTGACTCTGGATTCAGCCAGCGAACCATGAAAACGTATTTGAACCATCTGGGCATTGTCTGTGCACTGGGCGATCAGCCAGCGCGCGTGCGCGAACAGCTCTTTGCCGGCATCAGCCCCGGCATGCAGATGACCGAGCGCTACAGCCCCGGCCATCCGCGCACCTTGGGCCTGGTCGGAGCAGATTTGCCCGCGCTCGATCATCTGCCGGTACAGCTGCGTTCGCGCAACAACGCGCTGCTGGCACATGCCCTGCAGCAAATCCGGCCGCAAGTGGAAGCGCTCAAGGCCAGATGGCCGGCGCACCGGATCGCCATCGTGATCGGCACCAGCACCACCGGCATGGCGGAAGCCGAGGATGCAGTCGGCATCCACATGCAACAAGGCCGCTTTCCGGATAGCTTCCATTATGCCCAGCAGGAGCTTGGCAGCCCGGCTGCGTTCCTGGCAGCGGAACTCGGCCTGACCGGCCCGGCGTACGTCATTTCCACTGCCTGCACGTCCAGTGCCAAGGCGCTGGCCAGCGCAGCACGATTGTTGCAGGCGGGTCTGGCAGACGTGGTGCTGGCGGGTGGTGTGGATACGCTGTGCCGCTTTACCGTGGCGGGCTTTGCCGCGCTCGAATCCATTGACGACGACAACTGCAGGCCGTTTTCCGCCAACCGGCGCGGCATCAATATCGGCGAGGGTGCAGCGCTCTTCATTGTGAGCCGCGAGCCGGGTCCGGTTTGCCTCGCAGGCTGGGGAGAAAGCTCGGACGGTCACCATATTTCCGCCCCGGATCCCGCCGCTGCCGGTGCCAAGCTCGCAATCGGCAAGGCGCTCGAACGGGCCAATATCACGGCATCGGATATTGGTTATATCAACCTGCACGGCACTGCCACGCAGCAAAACGATGCGATGGAAAGCCGGGCGGTTTCCGAGCTGCTGCCGGGCATTCCCGCGAGTTCAACCAAATCACTCACCGGCCATACGCTGGGTGCGGCGGGTGCCATCGAGGCCGGCCTGTGCTGGCTTACCCTCACCGACCAATCCGGCCGCCTGCCGCCACATGCCTGGGATGGCCACGCCGATCCTGCCTTGGCACCACTGCCATTCGTGGTTCCGGGCCAGACAGGGCAAGTAGAGGCAGTGCTGAGCAACTCGTTTGCCTTTGGCGGCAACAATATCGCGCTGGTACTGACCCGATGACCCATCCTCCGATTTCTGAGCTGATCCCGCATGCCGGGGCGATGATCCTGCTCGATCGTGTGCTCGACATCGGCCCGGAACATGTCAGCGCCGAAGTCACCATTCGCCCAGAAGCCCTGTTCTGCGATGGCGAAAAAGTGGGCGGCTGGGTTGGCATCGAATATATGGCGCAGGCCATCGCCGCGCTGTCTGGCTGGGCTGCACGCCAGCAGATGCTGCCGGTTCGCATCGGTTTTCTGGTGGGAACACGCCAGTACACCAGCCATACGCCCTGGTTTTATATAGGCCAGACACTGCAGGTGCATGTGCGGCGCGAAATCGATGGCAACAACGGCGTCAGTGCCGTGGCCTGCCGCATCACCGCGCCCGATGGACAGATCCACGCCGAAGCCACGCTAACGGTATTTCAACCGGACAATCTCGACGACTTTCTGGAAAAAGCATGAACAAGACCATTCTTGTCACCGGCGCCAGCCGGGGAATCGGCCGGGCCATTGCGCTGCGGTTGGCACGCGATGGCTATGACGTGGCCGTGCATTATCACAACCGTCTCGAATACGCTGAAGCGGTAGCCCAGGAAATTCGCACGCTGGGCTGCAAGACTCGCCTGCTGCAGTTCGATATCGCCGACCGTGCCGCCACGCGCGCAGCACTGGAGGCCGATATCGCCGAACATGGCGCGCCCTACGGTGTGGTGTGCAATGCCGGCATCGCCGCCGACAATGCCTTTCCGGCGCTGACTGACGCCGAATGGGACGGCGTGCTGCGCACCAATCTCGACGGTTTCTACAATGTGCTGCATCCGCTGGTGATGCCGATGATCCAGACGCGCAAACCGGGCCGCATCGTCACGCTGTCTTCCGTTTCCGGCATCGCCGGCAATCGTGGCCAAGTCAACTACAGCGCGGCCAAGGCCGGCATCATCGGTGCCACCAAAGCGCTGGCAATCGAGCTGGCCAAGCGCGACATTACCGTCAACTGCGTCGCACCCGGCCTGATCGATACCGAAATGGTCGAGCCGCATGTGCTGGAAGAAGCGCTGAAAATCATCCCGGCCAAGCGCATGGGCAAACCCGAAGAAGTGGCTGCCACGGTCAGCTTCCTGATGAGCAAGGATGCGGCCTACATCACCCGGCAGGTGATCTCGGTCAATGGAGGTATGGTATGAGACGCGTTGTTGTCACCGGCATGGCCGGCATCAGCCCGCTGGGCCACGACTGGCCCACGATTTCCCAAAATCTGCGTGCCTGTCGCAATGCCATCCGGCACATGCCGCAATGGGCCGAATATGCCGGGCTCAACAGCAATCTTGGCGCGCCGGTGGCGGATTTTGAACTGCCGGCCGACACCTACAACCGCAAACGCACGCGCAGCATGGGGCAAGTCGCACTGATGGCCTGCCGCGCTTCTGAGCTGGCGCTGGCCGATGCGGGGCTGCTCAATGATCCGGTGCTGAGCAGCGGGCGTACCGGGGTTTCGTATGGCTCGTCGGCGGGTTCGCCAGCGGCAATCCGCGATTTCGGCCGCATGATGATCGACAAAACCACCGAGGGCATCAACGCCACCAGCTACATCCGCATGATGGGCCACACCACGGCGGTGAATATCGCGGTATTTTTCGGGCTGACCGGCCGCGTGCATACCACCTCCAGCGCCTGCACCTCGGGCAGCCAGGGTATCGGCTATGCCTACGAGGCAATCAAGTACGGTCACGCCGATGTGATGGTCGCCGGTGGCGCGGAAGAGCTGTGTGCCTCGGAAGTGGCGGTGTTCGATACGCTGTTTGCCACCAGCACGCGCAACGACACGCCGGAACTCACCCCACGTCCGTTCGATGCCGAACGCGATGGTCTGGTGATCGGCGAAGGTGCCGGCACCTTGATCCTGGAAGAATATGAACACGCCAAGGCGCGCGGTGCGACGATTTACGCTGAACTGGTCGGCTTTGGCACCAACTGCGATGGCACGCATGTCACCCAGCCCAATGCCACCACCATGGCCGGCGCCATGAAACTGGCGCTCGCCGATGCCCAGCTGCCTGCCGATGCCATCGGCTACGTGAATGCCCATGGCACCGCGACCGACCATGGCGATGTGGCCGAAAGCCACGCCACCCACAGCATCTTCGGTTCCCGCATGCCCATCAGTTCGCTGAAAAGCTATATGGGCCATACGCTCGGCGCCTGCGGTGCGCTGGAGGCCTGGTTCAGCATCATGATGATGAACGAAGACTGGTTCGCACCCACGATCAACCTCGAACATGTGGACCCGCGCTGCGCCGCGCTGGACTACATCACCGGCAATGGCCGCAGCTTCAGCACCGAATATGTCATGAGCAACAATTTCGCTTTTGGCGGGATCAATACCTCATTGATTTTCAAGTGCACGGATAATTGATTACTGCCGGATCTCCCTAAAAAGCCACCGGGATATTTTTCACATGAATAATTTATGTCACTGAGATCAATTTTTTGGCAATCTCGCCTGCCATGCTTTCTGCTATGCCTCTTTCTAACGGGATGTGGAACACTATCCAGTTTTCACATCGATCCCAGCGAAAAGGAGACATTGCGCTACGCAAGCAACCGCGACATTGCCACGGAAGTTGAAACCCTGGTTGGCCCTCTGATCGAGAGCAAACACACGCCCGGATTGGCAATTGGCGTACTGCTCCAGAATGGAGAAATGAAATTTCACAACTACGGCATATCCAACAAGGAAACCCAGCAAGCCGTAGATTCCGACACGCTGTTCAATATCGGATCACTCAGCAAAGGCTTTCTGGGGTTAATGACGGCCCAGTTAATCAAAGAAGGCCAGCTATCCTGGAACACGCCCCTGCGGGAAATACTCCCACCCGGCACACCACTGAGCCAGGATGCGGGCAAGATAACCATCGAACAATTGGCTACTCACACCTCGGGATTGCCCCGTCAGCCGTACACACTGGAAACACTCGGCTATTTCATTGAATACCTGTTTACCGGAAACAGTTTCTATCGCCATCTGGATCTGGCTGCCACCCTCGATTACCTGGCAACGTACAAAGCCCCAAAAAATGTGACACCCGAATACTCCAACATTGGATATGGGCTGCTGGGATATGCGATCGAGCAGCGAACCGGAAAGAAACTGGAAACATTGTTATCGGAAAAAATAAGCCATCCCCTCAACCTGACACATACAGGGTATAGACTCGAACACGCTCAAAACATACATAACAGAGCGTACGGTTATGCCGGCGATCAGCCCAAATTCATCCCGAGAGGCCAACCGGTTCCTGACTGGCAGTTTACCGATGCAATGAAAGGATCGGCGGCTATGTATTCCAACACCCGCGACCTCCTCGAATTTGCAAAAGACTACATAGAAAAGTCAGCCGATACAGAATCGGCGTGGTCAGATACCTTGCAGATTCGCATCCCCATGGAAAAAGAGGCACCCGCCATTGCCTGGGTAATAGACCACATTGATCAGCAAAAAATCGCCTATCAAATAGGCATGGTAGCGGGATATACCAGCTTTATTGGCCTAGACACCCGTCATCGGCAGGCCGTGGTGGTTTTGCAGAATAGTTTCAATTGGTCTGCCAATATTGGCTATCAATTGCTGATTCGCATGGGGAAAGCACAAGACATGAAAAATCAGCAATCTCTTGTAACCGATATGCAAAAATACTGAATCAACATCAACGCCAATCCAACCTCCAAGGGACCATCATGAAGAAAATCATCATCGCAACGGCTTTTCTTGCTGCCTCGGCCCTCATGGGTGGCTGCGCCACAAAGATCAAGGCTAGCAGCAATACCAACCCACCACCTGCTGAAAAATTCAGTAATTTTTCCCGGATCGAAATCCGACCTGCCAAGCTGACTACGGAGATGGCGGATCACAGCGCCAACCAGCGTGCACTGGTCAAGATTCAGGAAAACCTGGATCTGAATTTGAAAACGCATCTTCAGCAATGGAATTCTGGCAAGAGCGACAATGACCGCACGCTGGTAATCGAACCGATTGTTGAACAAATCAAGTTTATTGGTGTAGGAGCCCGCCTATTTGCCGGCCCGATTGCCGGCAGCTCGGCCGTGGTCATGAAAATGAAGATCACAGATGGCAACACCAACAAGCTCATCGCCCATCCGGAATTTTTTCAGCGTGCGGAAGCCTGGTCCGGTACCTTCACGCTGGGCGTGCATGACAACCTGATGCTGACCCGTACGGCACGCATAGCAAGCGATTATCTGATCAACAACTACGACCAAGCTGTCGGAGGACCGACAGGCGGAAAAATTGCAGAGTAAACCAGAAAATCAGGCAGGGTCTGCTGATTCCAATTCGTTATCACAGGCGCCATAGCCCTATTTCCTGAACCTGCCCCCTCCTATTTCCATGAAACTACGCGGTAGACATATACCCGGGACACTGCAGCAAGCCATGCTCTTTTCGGACCAGGGCCATAGTCCGCTTGAACTTCCTGCCTCCACGCTCAAAAGGCCGGCCAGCCGGCTGGAAAAGGAATGGCGGCAACTGCGCAGCAAGATCAAGGGGACTTGGCATCATCTGCGCCCCCGCGAACATGTGCGGCATGATCTGCAGGCATTCAGCCTGGCCGTCGCCCGCTGGCTGCGCGCGCTGATCGATCTGCAAGCGCATGACACGCAGAGCGTGCAAGCCGCAGAAAATGCCCTGATTGCACTGGTCATGCTTTATGCAGACGGGCCTCTCGCGCATGGTGCCGATTTACAGCAGCTTTATGCCTGCCATGTGGATCACCAGTGGAAGCGACTGGATCACGCAGCAAGCGAGGCGGCGCGGCAACATGCAAGCTGGCTGCTGCACGGCAGTGAAGACGGTCTGGTGCGTTCCCTGCTGCCGCGCATTGAGCATCGGCGCCTGGGGTTTGGCTGGTATGAAGATTATTTCCGGCACATGTCAGCCAGTGACTATGCCAGCCATTTACGTGGCTGCCAGATCCTGGCAGACCGTGGCCCGGCATTGATACAACGCTTGCTTCAACACCGATGAAAGCAAACGGCCCGGTTTTTTACCGGGCTGTTTGCTTTGATGATCAATTCATGATCAAACCGGGCTCACCGGAATCTTGCCGATCTTTGCCTGCCACTGCTTAGGTGCAATGGCATGCACCGAAGTACCCTGGCTATCCACGGCCACCGTCACCGGCATGTCGACCACATCGAACTCGTAGATCGCTTCCATGCCCAGATCTTCAAACGCCAGCACGCGGCAGGCCTTGATTGCCTTGGCCACCAGATAGGCCGCGCCCCCCACGGCCATCAGGTAGACCGCACCGTTATCCTTGATCGCCTCAATGGCTGCCGGGCCACGCTCGGCCTTGCCGACCATGCCCAAAAGCCCGGTCTGTTCCAGCATCTGGCGCGTGAACTTGTCCATGCGAGTGGCGGTAGTCGGGCCGGCCGGGCCGACGACTT
Organism: Formivibrio sp. oc-25; assembly: GCF_055810895.1. Lineage (NCBI taxonomy): Bacteria > Pseudomonadati > Pseudomonadota > Betaproteobacteria > Neisseriales > Chitinibacteraceae > Formivibrio > Formivibrio sp. oc-25. Next base: position 31,592 of record NZ_JBVVOL010000007.1, read on the forward strand.
CGTCGCGCACCGGATCAACCGGGCCGACGTAGTAAATGAAGCGGTTGGTGAAATCCACCGGCAGCTTCTCGCCGCGATTGAGCATATCGGTCATGCGCTTGTGCGCCGCATCGCGGCCGGTCAAAAGCTTGCCCGACAGCAGCAGTGTTTCGCCCGGCTGCCAGCTTGCCACGTCTGCCTTGGTCACCGTGGCCAGATTCACGCGGCGCGAAGCCGGCGAGGCGCTCCAGGTCACATCCGGCCAGTCTTCGAGCTTCGGCGGCTCCAGCTTGGCCGGGCCACTGCCATCCAGCACGAAATGCGCGTGGCGTGTGGCTGCGCAATTCGGGATCAGCGCTACCGGCAGATTGGCGGCATGGGTCGGGTAATCCTTGATTTTCACATCCAGCACGGTAGCAAGCCCGCCCAGCCCCTGCGCACCGATACCCAGTGCATTGACCTTTTCAAACAGTTCGATGCGCAGTTCTTCGGCCCGATTTTGCGGGCCGCGCGCGATCAGTTCCTGGATATCGATCTCTTCCATCAGCGCTTCCTTGGCTAGCAGCATGGCCTTTTCTGCCGTACCGCCGATGCCGATACCGAGCATGCCCGGCGGACACCAGCCCGCCCCCATGGTCGGCACGGTTTTCAATACCCAGTCGACGATCGAATCGGAGGGGTTGAGCATGGCGAACTTGGATTTGGCCTCCGAGCCGCCACCCTTGGCCGCCACAATCACTTCGACCGTATCGCCCGGAACGATGCTGACGTTGATCACGGCGGGCGTGTTGTCCTTGGTATTCTTGCGCGCGCCAGCCGGATCGGCCAGCACCGAGGCGCGCAGCTTGTTGTCCGGATCGTTATAGGCACGACGCACGCCTTCGTTGATGGCATCTTCCAGGCTGCCGGAGAAACCCTCCCAGCGCACGTTCATGCCCACTTTCAGGAAAACGGTGACGATGCCGGTATCCTGGCAGATCGGGCGGTGCCCTTCGGCGCACATGCGGCTGTTGGTCAGGATCTGGGCAATCGCATCCTTGGCGGCCGGGCTTTCTTCGCGCTCGTATGCGGCACCGAGTGCCTTGATGTAATCGGCGGGATGGTAATAGCTGATGTATTGCAAGCTGTCGGCGATGCTGTCGATCAGATCGCGCTGGTGGATCGTTGTCATGGCTTATCCTTTCGTGTTGCCCGGCGGACGGGCTTTTTCTCCGTGCCGGCGAATTGTAACATCCGCAAATGCCAGAAAATCAGCGCCTGTTCATCGCCGTCTTTCCGCCCGTCAGCATCCGCCGGGCCTTGCACCGGCTTGCCCGCCAGCAGCACAGCCAACTGGGCGGGCGCTGCATGCCGGCCGGCAATCTGCACCTCACGCTGGCCTTCCTTGGCGATACGCCGTCTGAGCAGATTGCGCCAATTCTGGATGTGCTGCAGCGCCATCCCGTGCCGGATTGCCAGTTGCATCTGGATACGCTGGGCGCGTTTGGCCATGGCGGCATTGTCTGGACCGGTTGCAGTGAAATGCCAGCCTTGTTTCTCGGGTGGGTGGAGGCTTTGCGCGCTGATTTGTCCGCACAGGCCATCGCGTTTGACAGCAAGCCGTTCCGTGCGCACGTCACACTGCTGCGCAAGGCAAATTCCCCGGCCGGGAGTATCATCGCGCCTGCGCTGACATGGAAACCGGGCAATGCCCGACTGTATGCATCCGTCAGCGAACAAGGCCGCCCGGTCTATCAACCTATCGACACCCCACCGCTGATATAACGAGTTCCCCATCCATGCATTACGAACACATTGTCGCCGTCAACGATCTTGGCAACCCACAAACGCTGGTACTCAGCCGGGCGCAGCTCTGGCAGGGGCTGATGTTGCGGGCCGAATCGCCGCAACTGTTCAACCCGCACATCGAGAATGTTGCCATTCTTGAACGCACGGCCACGGTCCTGCTGCGCGAAATCGATTTTGGCAACATGCAGGTGCGCGAACATATCCACCTGCAGGAAGGCGTGAGCCTGCGGCATGATACGGAGCCTGGCGCCAATCATGCCGGTGGCAAGCTGCTGGTGAGTATCGAGGAGCCGGATCAGGACAGCCTGTTCGTACGCTTTGCCTACGACATCCCTGCCCCGCAGGATGCGGAGGCGGAACAATTGATCAGCTACCTGCAGGAAATGTGGCGGCAGATGGATGTGGAGTGCGTCCGCTTGATCCGCGAGCTGGCTGAATCCGGACGACTGGACATTCCGTTACAGTAGGAAACCGTCCGCTGTCGCTTTTCTACAAGCAGAAAACCGCGTGGATTGCTAGTCTAAGCCATTGATTTACCAGAAAACCGGCCACCCACCGGTAGCATTCATGCGTTTTCATATCAGGCGTGATGTACTGCAGCTGACGCTGCCGGTATTGGCCGAACAATCCTTCTTTATCCTGATGGGCATCGTCAACACCATCATGGCGGGCCGCATCAGCCGTGAAGCCGGTGCAGCCACTGGCGCGGTCGATTCCATCAATGTCATCTTCATCAATTTCTTTGCCGCGCTTTCGATCGGCGCAACGGTAGTCGTGGCGCAATACATTGGCCAGCGCAATATCCGCATGGCCAATGAAGCAGTCAAGCAATCGCTGGCGGCCAATACGCTGATTTCCTGCGTGGCAGCGTTCCTGATCTGGCTGTTCGGAGACTGGATCCTGCAAACGCTGTACGGCAAGGCCGAACCCAGCGTGATGGCGGCCATGCGGATCTATCTGAACATCACGCTGCTTGGCTATCCGCTGATGGCAATCACCCAGGTTGTCTGGGGCTGCCTGCGTGGTGCCGGCGATACCCGCACGCCCATGAAGGTCAATATCCTGATGAACGTGTTCAATATCGTGCTGGGCTATGTTCTGATCTATGGCCTGCATGTGAAGAACGCGCATTTCACCATCGATATCGCCGGGCAAGGCGTACAGGGTGCCGCCATTGGCCTGACGCTGGCACGCGGCATTGGTACGGTATTGGCCATCCTGATCATCTGGCGCGGCGTATCGGTGATCCGGTTGAAGAATTTGCGCCATTTCCGCTTCGACAAAACCATCCTGAAAGCCATTTTCAGCATCAGCATGCCATCCGGCTCGGAATCACTGTCGTTCAATGGCGGCAAGATCATCACCCAGATCTTCATCGCCGGCATGGGTACCGCCGCCATGGCGGCCAATACCTTTGCCGGCTCGATCGTGGCCTATATGAATCTGCCGGGGCTGGCCTTGCAGACCACGCTGACCACAATGGTGGGCCAGAGCATGGGGCGTGGCGACATCGAGGAGGCCGATCGTACCTTCCGCGATATCTTCAAGCTCGGCACGCTGTGCATGACGGCGCTGGGACTGATCACCCTGCCTCTCTCCTGGCTGTTTGCCTCGATGTTCACCCCGGATGCCGAAATCATCGAACTCACCGCGCATATCATTCTGCTCAACTGCCTGTTCATGCCGGCATGGTGCGCTTCGTTCGTGGTTCCGGCCGGGCTCAAGGGCGCCGGCGATGCCAAGTTCACCATGTGGGCCACTATCGTCGGCATGTGGCTGTTCCGTATCGTGCTGGGCTATGTGTTCGGCATCGTGCTGGGCTGGGGCGTGCTGGGTGTGTGGGGTGGCATGTTCATCGACTGGACGCTGCGCGCGATTGTGTTCTACCGACGCATGGTCGGTGGCAAGTGGAAAAGCATGAGCGTGCTGGGGAAATCTACACCCGCCAAATCACTTCAGACTGGGGCAGCATAGGCACGCAGAAACACCTCGACAGCCCGTCCAACGCTTTCCTTGACTGAGGGCAGGCCTTCTCCACATGCATCCATCAGCAATGCATCAATGATTTCGGCACGCAGCAGTGCCGTGAAGTGGCTGGCACAGACTTGCGCGTTGTCCTTGCGCAAGCGGCCATTGGCCATGCATTGCCCAAAATAGCTGGCCAATCGCCGGTTACCTTCGGCAGGCCCGCGCTCGAAAAACTGTCGGCCGATATCGGAACGCCCTGATTCGGCATATACCACCCGCAGCACGGCGATGAATTTCGGCTGCGACAAGAAAGCGACAAACTGTTCGCCAAACTTGCACAGGCTCTCGCGCAGGTCCTGATCCGGATCGAGCTCGGCAAACATACCATCGATATGTGCCTTGCCAAAGCGCTGCATCACTTCGACAAACAGGGCTTCTTTCGAAGGGAAGTAACTGTAGAGCGTCGCTTTCGATCCCCCTACCCGCGCGGTGATCTCCGACATCGATGTCTGCTCGAATCCCTGCTCACAAAAAATCTCGGCAGCCACGTCCAGAATCGCCTGGCGACGTGCCTCGCTTTTGACGCGCATTGCGCCTCTCCATAAATGAACTTATCGGTACAGTTTGGCTTGACACACCTGAAAAGTCAATTCAAACTGTACCGTACAGTTCACTTAAGGATGCTATACCGTGGCTCAGACCCCTGCCCTGCTGCGACGACAATCCAGCCTGCTCACACTTGTCCCGATCGCTTTACTGTTGAGCGCCTGTGCCCAACTGCCGGAATCCGGGCCACTGCCGGCCATCAAGCCTGCACAGGCCTGGTCGGTTGACCAAAGTTTCAGCGGCCCCTCCCGTCACTGGCCATCCGATGAGTGGTGGAAAAATTATGGCGATACACAGCTCGACACCCTGATTCAGGAGGCGCTGCGAGGCTCTCCGACGCTCGCCATGGCGCAAGCCAGACTGCAACACGCCGATGCCATGGTGGGTCAGGCCGAATCACGCAATGCGCCGCAACTGTCTGCCAATGCTTCTGCCAGCACCACCAAGCAAAGCTATAACTACCTGACGCCGCGCAGCATGCTGCCGCAGGGTGAGCATGGTTATGCCCGTGCTACGCTCGATTTTTCCTGGGAGCTGGATTTCTGGGGACGCAATCGTGCCTCTATCGCCGCTGCGATCTCGGAACAACTGGCCTCGCAGGCCGAAGTGGCCCAAGCTCAGCTGGTGCTGACGACCTCGATCACCTCGTCCTATGCCGAACTGGCCCGTCTGCACGCAGCCCATGACACCGCCAAGGCCGCAGCCGAAGTCCGCAGCAAAACAGCCAGGCTATTCAAGGAACGCTTCGATAACGGGCTGGAGACCTTGGGCAGCGTACGCCAAGCCGAATCTCGCCTGGCAGCCGCCCAACTGGAGTTGCAGGCGCTCGAAGAGCAACTGGCACTGCAACGCAACCAATTGGCAGCCCTGCTGGGCCAGGGGCCGGATCGCGGCCTGTCGATTGCCCGCCCGCAGATCAACCTGAATGATCCGGTGGGTCTGCCGCAACAGCTGGAGCTGAACCTGCTCGGTCGCCGGCCGGACATCACCGCTGCCCGCCTGCGTGCCGAAGCCGCCCGCAAGCGCATTGACGCAGCCAAGGCAGAGTTTTACCCCAACATCAATCTGAGCGGATTTTTGGGTGCGCAATCCCTGGGGCTGGGGCAATTGCTCAAGGCTGGTTCCAGCGTAGGCAGTCTGGGCCCGGCCATTACCTTGCCAATCTTCCAGGGTGGCCGTCTGCAATCGCAACTCAAGGGCACGCAGGCCAGCTATGCCGAAGCCGTGGCCAGCTATGAGCTGACTGTAACCCAGGCCCTGCAAAATGTGGCCGATGTCGCCATCAGTCAGCGCAGCCTTTCCAGCCAGCTCGATTACGGCAACCAAGCTGTCAAGGCCGCGCGCGAAGCCTGGCAGATCGCCAACAACCGTTACGACGGCGGACTTTCAAGCTATCTCGATGTATTGAGTGCGGAAGACACGCTGCTCGCCAATCTGCGCAGCCTGACCGACCTGCAATCCCGAGCATTCACGCTGGATGTTGCGCTGGTGCGCGCACTTGGCGGTGGCTTCCCCGGCCTGACAAATTCATCGCTTTAAAAGGATTTTCATCATGACAACATCTACCAACCACTCTGCCCACGAACATGCCAGCCGTCGCCGTCGTCGCGGTTTCATGGCACTGGGAACCGCCGTTACCGTGAGCGGACTTTCATTCGGCACCTACTGGTTCATGATCGGCTCGCATCTCGTTTCCACCGACAATGCCTATGCCGCCGTTGAAGTCGCACAAGTCACACCATCGGTTGGCGGAACCATCCAGCAGGTAAATGTCATCGACACCCAGGCCGTCAAGCAAGGTGATGTGCTGGTGGTGATCGACGACACCGATGCCAAGTTGGCCCTGGCCCAGGCCGAGGCCGAATATGGCCGGGCCATCCGCAAGGTGCGCGGCCTGATGGCCACCGATGAAGGGCTGGATGCCCAGATTGCAGCAAGGGAAGCGGACAAGGTGCGCGCAGCAGCACAACTGGAATCGGCCCAGGCAGACTTTGAGCGGGCCAAGATTGATCTGGAACGCCGGCAGGCACTGGCCAAATCAGGCTCGGTATCAGGCGATGAACTCACACGCGCCCAGAATGCCTACGCCACCGCACAAGCCCAGCTCGAAGCGGCCAGGGCCATGGCCAAGCAGGCGGAGGCCAACCGCGAGGTGGCGATTGGTTCGCGCCGCGCCAACCAGGTACTGATCGACAACAGCACCGTGGAAACCAATCCTGAAGTGGCACTGGCACGTGCCAAGCGCGATCAGGCACGCATCGATCTGGAGCGTACGCAAGTCCGCGCGCCTGTGGATGGCGTGGTCGCGCGGCGCCAGGTACAGATCGGCCAGCGCATCCAGGCGGGCACACCGCTGCTGTCGGTTGTGCCGGTCCAGCAGATGCACGTGGATGCCAACTTCAAGGAAGTGCAACTGCAGGATGTGAAACCGGGTCAGGCCGCCGAAGTGAGTGCCGACATTTATGGCGACAAGGTTACCTATCGCGGCAAGGTGGTGGGTTTCTCGGGCGGTACCGGCTCTGCGTTCTCGCTGATTCCGGCCCAGAATGCCACCGGCAACTGGATCAAGGTGGTTCAGCGTTTGCCGGTGCGCATCGAGCTGAATCAGGAAGACCTGGCCAAATATCCGCTGCAGGTAGGCTTGTCGATGCATGTCAAGATCGACACCCGCGACGCTGAGTGAGGGTGACGCATGTCTGCCGAAAAAATCTTGCATAGCGGCGAGGCACCGCTATCGGGCATGATGTTGTGGGTAGCGGCCTTGACACTGGCCGCCGGCAATTTCGTTGCCGTGCTCGATACCACGATTGCCAATGTCTCGGTGGCCAATATCGCCGGCGGGCTCGGCGTGACCAGCAGCCAGGGCACTTGGGTCATCACTTCCTACGCCGTGGCCGAAGCCATCACCGTTCCGCTGACCGGCTGGCTGGCAGCCCGCTTTGGCGCAGTCCGGGTTTTTGTCACGTCGATGTTGCTGTTTGGCATCTTTTCAGCCTTGTGCGGCTTCGCCAACTCATTGGGCTTCCTGGTCGCCGCCCGCGTGCTGCAGGGTTTGGCTGGCGGCCCGCTGATGCCACTGTCACAGACGCTGCTGCTGCGCATCTTTCCCAAGGAAAAAGCCGGTGCCGCAACAGGTATCTGGGCGATGACCACGCTGATTGCACCGATCATGGGCCCGATTCTGGGCGGCTGGCTGTGCGATCAGGCATCGTGGCCCTGGATCTTCTACATCAACGTACCCATCGCGATTGCCTGTGCCTGGTTTGCCTGGGGGCTGCTCAAGCGCTATGAGCAAGCGCTGGAAAAGTACGCCTTCGATGGCGTGGGCCTGGGTTTGCTGATCATCTGGGTCGGTGCCCTGCAAATCATGCTGGATGAAGGCAAGAATCAGGACTGGTTTGCATCCACCGAGATCTGCATCCTGGCCATCGTCGCCGTGATCGGTTTCTTTGCTTTCCTGATCTGGGAATTGACGGAAAAGCACCCGATCGTGGATCTGCGCGTATTCCGGCATCGAGGCTACACCATGAGCCTGCTGACATTGGTGCTGGCCTTCGGCGGATTTTTCAGCATCAATGTACTCACGCCACTGTGGCTGCAAAGCTATATGGGCTATACGGCCACCTGGGCCGGCATGACCACGGCATGGAGCGGCGTACTGGCGGTGATGACCGCACCGCTGGTAGCGGCACTGGCCATGAAAATGGATGGGCGCAAGCTGGTGTTTGTCGGCGTGTCCTGGCTGGGGCTGGTTACGCTGTGGCGATCATTCGGCGTGACCGACATGACCTACTGGCAGATCGCCCTGCCCTTGTTGCTGATGGGATTGGGCATGCCGCTGTTTTTTGTGCCACTGACAGGGTTGGCACTCAGCAGCGTGGAAGAGCCGGAAACCGCATCGGCTGCGGGCCTGATGAACTTCCTGCGCACGCTTTCCGGCGCCTTCGCCACCTCGCTGGTGAATACTGCCTGGGAAGACCGGGTCCGGCTCAATCATGCCGATCTAGCCGGGCAGATCGACGCCACCGGCGAAGCTACCCGGGGACTGCTGGATTCCGGCATGGGCATGGACAGCGTTCGCGCCACACTCGATCGCATCCTGGAGGGCCAGAGCGTGATGCTGGCGACCAATCAGCTGTTCATGGTGATCGCCGCCATTCTGATCATTGCTGCCTTGACGATCTGGCTGGCGCCCAAGCCCACCCGGGTTGCCGATACCTCAGCAGCCCACTGAAGCCGACCGCACACGACAAACCGGGTTATCAGCCCGGTTTGTGCGCCGCAAGCTTTTTCAGGACATGCGCGGCAGCGGCAAAGCCGAAAGTGCCGGTTACGCAGACGGAGGCGCCAAAGCCGCCATTGCAATCGAGCCGGGTTGGCCCATCGCCCTGCGGTTTCTGCGCACACACGCTGCCATCCGACTGCGGATAGACCAGCGGTTCGGTCGAATACACGCAATCCACGCCCATTTTCTTGTCCCCACGCGCAAAGCCGTATTCACGGCGCAGCATGGCGCGAACCTTGGACGCGAGCGGATCCTGCGTAGTGCGCGCCAGATCGTCGACCCTGATCTGCGTCGGATCGATCTGCCCGCCCGCACCACCGGCCATGATGACCGGCAGTTTGCGCGCACGGCAGGCAGCAATCAGCGCAGCCTTGGTTTTCACGCTGTCGATGGCATCGATCACGTAGTCGTAACCATGGTTCAGGTGTTCGTCGAAATTTTCCGGCGTGATGAAATCCTCGATCGTGTTCACGCGGCAATCCGGGTTGATCGCACGAATACGCTCAGCCAGCACCGCCACCTTCATGCGACCGAAGTTGCCGTCATGCGCCGGCAGTTGCCGGTTGGTATTGGAAACGCAGATATCGTCCAGATCGATCAGCGTGATATGACCGATAGCCGAACGTGCCAGCGCTTCCGCCGCCCAGGAACCGACACCGCCCACACCGATCACGCACACATGCGCGGCACGGAATCGTGTCAGTGCCACGCGGCCATACAGACGCGCAATGCCGCCAAAACGCCGCTCGAAGCTATCGTCCAGCATCAGGCCAGTTCCGCGTCGAGATCGTGTTCAGTCGTGCCGGTAATGTGCACGCGCACCAGATCGCCCACATTCACGCGGCCGCTACCGGCCTTGAAACGCACCACGCCGTCAATTTCCGGCGCATCGGCATAACTGCGCGCCACCACTTGCGTGCCCATGGGCTTGCCGAACTTCATTACCGGGTTTACAGCATCGACCAGCACGGTCATTTCCTGGCCGATGCGGCGTTGCAGTTTGCGTGCACTGATCTGCGCCTGTTTTTCCATAAAGCGGCGGCGACGGTCTTCCTTCACCTCTTCCGGTACCGGATCTGGCAATTCATTGGCCTTGGCACCATCGACCGGCGAATAGGCAAAACAGCCCACGCGGTCGAGTTCGGCCTCTTCCAGGAAAGCCAGCAACTCTTCGAACTCAGCTTCAGTTTCGCCGGGGAAGCCGACGATAAAGGTCGAACGCAGCACGATTTCCGGGCAGATCTCGCGCCACTTGCGGATGCGCGCAAGCACGTTCTCGGCATCACCCGGGCGCTTCATCAACTTGAGGATGCGCGGGCTTGCGTGCTGGAACGGAATATCCAGATACGGCAGCAGCTTGCCTTCTGCCATCAGCGGGATCACTTCGTCGACATGCGGGTAAGGATAAACATAATGCAGGCGCACCCACAGGCCGAGCTTAGCGAGCTCGGTCACCAGTTCGGTCATGCGCGTTTTCACCGGGCGGCCGTTATGGAAAGCAGTACGGTATTTCACATCGACACCGTAGGCGCTGGTGTCCTGCGAAATGACCAATAATTCCTTCACTCCGGATTGCGCCAGCAATTCGGCTTCGCGCAGCACATCGTTGGCCGGGCGCGAAACCAGATCGCCGCGTAGCGACGGGATGATGCAGAACGTGCAGCGGTGATTACAGCCCTCGGAAATCTTCAGGTAGGCATAGTGCTTGGGCGTAAGGCGGATACCAGCGGCCGGCACCAGATCGACAAACGGATCATGCGGCTTGGGCAGGTGCTCATGCACATGCGTCATTACTTCGTCCTTGGCATGCGGCCCGGTCACGGCCAGCACCTTGGGGTGTGCCTGCTGCACCATATCGCCGCGCGCGCCCAGGCAGCCAGTCACGATCACCTTGCCGTTTTCCTTCAAGGCCTCGCCGATCGCATCGAGCGATTCCTGCACGGCGCTGTCGATGAAACCGCAGGTATTGACCACGACCAGATCGGCATCATCGTAGGTTTTGGAAATCAGGTAACCCTCGGCGCGCAACTGGGTGAGGATCTGTTCGGAATCCGAACTGGCTTTCGGACATCCGAGCGAGACGAATCCGACTTTGGGTGTAGCAGACATGCAAATTCTCCGGTGGCGATAGTCTCGCCCAAAACAAAAACGGACATGCCCAAGGCATGCCCGCCGGATTATTGACAAACCCCGTTTGCTAAGCAAGGTCTCCCCTCAATGAGGGGACGGAAGGGGTGGAAATCAAACAAGAAGGCTGCGAAATCGAACGGATGTATGACAGCCCCGGCTTTGCCGGGACTTGAGAACACATGCAGATCACACGATCTGCAGCCTGGCGGATGCGATTCTAAATCAAGCGGTTAAGACTTGGTAGCCGGTTTTTTCCGCACCGTGGTACGCGGCTTGGCTTCGACCTCGGGCTCTGGTTCGGCGTGCTCGCCAGCCGGTTCCGGTGAGGCTTGTGCAGCCGGCGCAGCGCCGGTGAATGCAGTCTTGGCCTGTTCCTGCATTTGCTGCTGCATCTGCACAAACATGTTGGCACCGCTTTCCAGGTAATCGCCCATCATCTTCTGCAAGGCAGGGCCCTGGAACTTCATCAGATCGCCCCACAGTGCAGGATTGGCGAAATTGGGCGTTTCACCCTGCATCACGGATTGGGTCTGCTCGTTAACCTTGCCTTGCATTTCCGTGAACATCTGCATGTTCTTTTCCAGGAAATTGCCCATCAGTCCCTGCATGGCATTGCCGTAGAAACGGATCATTTGAGTAAGAGCATCGTGCGAGAACATCGGCATGGCGCCGGATTCCTCGTCCATGATGATCTGCATCAGTACGCTGCGAGTGAGGTCTTCGCCGGTACGGGCATCCAGTACCTGAATATCCACGCTATCGAGTACCAGTTGTTTCACATCAGCCAGCGTGATGTAGCTGCTGGTGGAAGTATCGTAGAGACGGCGGTTGGGGTACTTCTTGATAACACGTTTTTCAGCATTCATGAGATCAGCCCAAGACAAGACATTTCATTTATAGCACGGGATCGATATCGACCGCTGCTTGACCGTTTATTTAAATTTATGTTGCACCGCACAAATTTTGATTGACTTTTGCAAGGGTCAAGACCAGAATGGATTCAAGGTTTGTGCACAGCAGCATTTTGCCATACCGTGCATGTGCAGCCTACCTCTTACCGCTACAGGAGAATCCACCATGACTAATGCGCAACAACAATTCGCCGACTTCGCCACCGAACAGATCGAATCCTCGATGCGATTTGCCCGCATCTCTCTTGATTCTGCCGAGCGACTGATCAAACTGCAGGTAGAAACCGCCAAAAGCGCGCTGGAAGAAGGTGCCAAGAATGCCAAGGCAGCAACCGGTGTGAAGGATGTCCAAGGTGCGCTAGCCTTGCGCCAAGCCATTTCCGAAGCTGGCATGGATGCGGCCATGGCCTATTCGCGCAGCCTTTATGAAATCGCCTCACAAGCTCAAAACGAATATTCGCAACTGGTTGAAGAACGTACTACCGCCTTCAACAAGAATGTGGTTTCCGGCCTGGATCGCTTCGTCAAATCGGCACCTGCCGGTACTGATGTCGCCGTTGCCGCCGTCAAGTCTACCGTGCAAGCCACCGCCGCTGCCGTAGACAGCCTGACCAAAGCCGCCAAGCAGGTTGCCGATTTCACCGATGCATCGGTCAAGGCTGCCACCACTGCCACGGCCGATGCAGTGAAAACTGCCACACGCAAGAGCAACGGTGCCGCATCCCCTGCTGCCTGATCCCGACTGCCTCACACATCAAACGGACGTCCACCGGGCGTCCGTTTTTTACTTTCTAAGCCGTGACAGCCCGGGAATCAAGCTGGTCAGCCGATATCAACAAGGATTGCACGGCCCGCTCGAACAGGTAAGCATCCTCCAGAAAACGGATACGATTGGCCATGAACAGGCGCCTGAAGGTTTTCTGACTGATCAGTGAGGGAGTTGGCATGCCATCGATACTGATCACCATGCCGGAATCAACCGAGCCGATCCAGTTCAGACGCGCACGCGATGGCATGGCATCAAGCATGATCTCGATCGCCACGCCACTGCGCAGACGTTCATGGACAGCGCTCCAATCCGTTTGCGTCATGGCGTTGTGATCGTCTGCTGCCGGTTCAAACAACGTGTTCTGCTGCTCATCAAGCAGCCTGTCCACCACATTGAGTTCGACATTGGCTTCGCGGATAGCCTCATTCAGCAAGGTATTGTCCAGCCCCAGCCCGCTCTGCATCGCCATGTGCGCAGCATGTTCCTCGGGTTCCGGCTCCAGCCAGAGTACGAAAGGCAAAAAGATCTCGTCGATGAGCGAGCGCGGCAAGGGTTGCACCGGTAAATTTCCCGCACGCAAGGCATGGCGATGCGAGTCAACCAGCCAGTCGAGCACCTTCTGCCGCTCGCCATCACTCCACCCCAGCATGCCGATGCCTTCGCGCAAGTTGGCAAGCAAACCGGGAATCAAGCCAAACAACTCGCGCCGATCGTGTTCATTGACCTTGGGCGCAACGCTCCAGACGATATCGGGCACCAGCTGCCGATAACGCATGGCAGCGTGTGCACCGGAACGCCCAGCCTTTTCGACCACCCGCGCCCAGGCATTGATCAGGAAATCATGCAGAAAATCATCCACTTTTACCTGGGTGAGTGCCTGCGCTATCAGTGAAGTAATTCGGGCAAACTGCAAGGTACGGTTTTCTGCACGTTCCAGGGCTTGTGCTGCCTGATCGATATGCCCATCCGCCGCGCGTAGCTCGGCCGCGACAAAGACATCGAACTCGTCGAGTAAGCGCGTGAACAGCGCCAGTTCGCCCGACTCATCAGCCAGCAGAATTTCCACGATACGGCAGATTTCGGCCGTTACACGCTCGCCACCCGGATCAAGTTTTTGCAGATCCAGTACGATGGAGCCAATACGGTTGACCAGCATGCGGGCCGGATGGCTTTTTTGCGAAAACAGCGCCGGGTCTTGCAATGCGACCTTGAGCACCAAAAACTGCAATCGTCCCAACTGAGCTCGTACCTCTGCCGGCACCTGGGTATCGCGCAGGATGAATTCGAACAGCATGGCAACGACATCAATCACCATCTGTTCTTCGCGATTACTGCTCAGTGCGCTGAGTTCATCGCGCCGTTCCATGATCAGGTTACGTATGCTGCCATCGCGCCCATGCATCGCCTCGGCATCACTTGGCGTAGCAGCACTCTGCAAAATCTGGGCGGTATTGCGCAAGGCCGAATCGCCTGCATCTGCTGGCATGGCTTGCCATGGCTGGCCGGCCATCCGGTCTGCGGACGTAACCGTTGAAAAGAAATGCCGCAGGGCATCACCCAGTGCCTGGGCTTCAGTCAGCCAGCTTCTGGAGGCAGGCATGGCCTGCGACTGGCCAGCGTGCTGACCGGCTTGCTGCAAGCCCGCCGCCACCACGTGGACGGCATCGGCGGAGGATGCGATGCCCTGTGCACTTTGAGTCACCGGCAAGTGGATCGTATCGAGCAGCTGATCAATACGCGCTCGCGTACTGGCTTCACGTGTGGGGCTTGACCAGATCCGATCCCGACTCAGCAGGCGGGAACCTTCATCATCTCCCTCGGCACTTTCCGTCGCCTCACTCACCTGCGGCTTGATCTGGCGGGTTGCCGGTCCGAGGGGGGTTTTCCGTATCTTGAGGTGCAATTGCGCGGCAATACCGTGATCGGCCAGCAGTGTATTGAGCTGGTCATAAATCGCTGCCACCTGATTGGTCAGGCTATCGACCAGTTGCGCCGCCAGCAGGGGCAGAACTTCCTTGTCGATCTCAATATTCTCCAGCGCAGTCACGACACAACGGACAAACAGATAAGGACGGAAAGGGTTTTCACGCTCCTTGATATCCTCCTGTTCGAATAGCAGTGCCACGCGGATATTCAGATCGCGCAGGCTGTCTTCCACGGCGTGGCGTAATTTTTTACTGAGCTGATCAATATGCAGCGCATCTTCCAGGACAGCTGTATCGACCAATGACAGGCTGTCGAGCTTGGCGGCTCCTCCGAAAGATGGTCGGAATGTGCTGTAGGCAGTCTGGAAACTACGATTGAGCAAGTGCTCCATCACCATGGACAGTTGGCGTTTGAGCGCGATGGGCTGATTCAACAACACGGCCCGCGCATCCCGCAGCGCACTTTGCTCGGCAATGGATAAGGCAGCGGCCGCACGCTGGAACAGGACAGCTTCACCTGTACGCATGCATTCATCCAGATACGCGGTAAACCCGTTCAGGAAAACAGCCCGCGCTGCTGTCAGCAAATCATTCCGATCCATTACTCAACACCCTGAAGATGCCGTTGCCTAGAATCGGACAAGTATATGTGGCCACGCACAAGCTTGCAGCATTTGCTTATATGCATTAATCAAAAATTACTTCAGCCACCACCAGATCCGCCACGACAGCAACAAAGCCAGTACAGCGGCATAGATTGCCGGTTGCGTGATATCGAGTTTGACCAGCCACCAGTAGTGCAACACGGCCAGGATGGCGGCCGGATAAACCAGGCGGTGCAGACGCGTCCAGTTGCGCTTGAGCCGGCGCATCCAGCCATTGGTGGAGGTGATCGCCAATGCCAGCAGCATCAGAAAGGCGGAAAAACCAACGGTGATGAAGGGGCGCTTGTAAATATCCTTGAGCATTTCCATCACATCTCCGAAATGCTCAAGACCGGCCCAGATCGAGAAATGCAGCACCACGTAAAAAAAGGAAAACAGCCCGAGCATGCGCCGATAACGGATCAAGCTGTTGATGCCGGTGATCTGTCTTAGCGGAGTAATGGATAAGGTAACCAGCAGCCAGACCAGCGTCCACGTACCGGTCGAGCGCAGTATGAATTCGATCGGGTTGACCGCTGCACCGCTGGCCACGATCCAGACCGCCCGCACGAGTGGCAAAAGGCAGATCACGAACAGCAGCGGCTTGATCGCGCGCATCAGTAATACTTTTGCAGATCCATGCCGGCATACATGCTGGCAACCTGGTCGGCATAGCCATTGAACATCAGTGTCTTGCGCTTGCTGAATTCGCCGATTCGCCGCTCGGTCGCCTGACTCCAGCGCGGGTGGTCAACTTCCGGGTTCACATTCGAATAGAAACCGTATTCGTTCGGGGCCGACATGCTCCAGCTGGTGAGCGGCTGTTTCTCGACCAGGCTGATCTTGACGATCGACTTGATGCTCTTGAACCCGTACTTCCAGGGCACCACCAGGCGGATCGGCGCGCCATTCTGGTTGGGCAGCACATCGCCATACATGCCGACCGAGAGTATCGTCAGCGGATTCATGGCCTCATCGATGCGCAAGCCTTCACGGTAAGGCCAAGCCAGTACCATGGATTTCTGACCCGGCATCTGTTTCGGGTCATAAAGGGTTTCGAACGCCACATATTTGGCTTTTGAGGTGGGTTCCACCTGCTTGAGCAGGGCCGAGAGCGGAAAACCGATCCACGGAATCACCATCGACCAGCCCTCCACACAGCGCAGGCGATAGATGCGCTCTTCCAGCGGGGCGAGTTTGAGCAGTTCTTCAATGCCGAAAGTCTTCTTTTTGCCGACCTCCCCTTCCACCACGACGGACCAGGGCCGGGTTTTCAGGCTGCCGGCATGCTTGGCCGGATCATCCTTGTCCACGCCAAACTCGTAGAAGTTGTTGTAGGTGGTCACGTCCTTGAAGCTGTTGGTCTTTTCATCCTTGAGCGGCGTACCGGGTTTGGCGCTCAGCGCAGCCATGGCATCGGCCGCCACCAGCAAGCCGCCGACCGTCGTCGCCATGAACTGGCGCCGGTTCAGGAACACGGATTTCGGCGTGATCTCGGAAGGATCAATATCGGTCGGTTTGCGGATCAGCATCATGGCACTCCCATAAGTTGTCTCGAACAGATTAGTCGCGACATCTACACAGTTTATGACACACCAAGACGAAAATGATTCCTATTTTACGCACACTACTCAATCAGGGTTTTCTGCCGACTCCGACTGCTGCAGCGCCCACATCCGCGCATACTGACCATCGGCTTCCAGCAGTTCTCGATGCGTGCCGCGCTCGATGATCCTGCCGCCCGCCATCACCAGAATCTCGTCGGCATCCGCAATCGTGGACAGGCGATGCGCGATCACCAGCGTGGTGCGATTGGCCGAAATCTCCTTGAGCTCGGTCTGGATCGCCCGCTCGGTATGCGAATCCAGCGCTGAAGTCGCTTCGTCGAAGATCAGGATCGGCGGATTCTTGAGGATGGTGCGCGCAATGGCTACCCGTTGCTTTTCGCCACCGGATAATTTCAATCCGCGCTCACCGACTTGCGTTTCGAACCCCTCGGGCAAGCTCTGGATGAAATCGTAGATGTGCGCCGAGCGCGCGGCCTGGATCACTTCTTCGCGTGTGGCATCCGGCCTGCCGTAGGCGATGTTGTAATAGATGTTGTCGTTAAACAGCACGGTATCCTGTGGCACGATGCCGATATGCGCGCGCAGGCTGGTCTGGCTCAGATCGCGCAGGTCGGTACCGTTGACGGTGATTCGACCGGCATTCACATCGTAAAAACGGTACAGCAAGCGTGAAAGCGTGGATTTTCCGGCGCCGCTAGAACCAACCACCGCTACCGTCTTGCCAGCCGGAATCGCAAAGCTGACATCGTGCAGGATGGGCCGATTGCTGTCATAAGCAAAATCGACCGCTTCAAAGCGAATCTCCGCAGCATCCGTTTTGAGCGTATTTGCGTCAGTCGCATCCTTCACCTCGGCATTCACCTCCAGCAGGCTGAACATCTTTTCCATGTCCGCCAGCGAATGCTTGATTTCGCGATAGATGAATCCCAGGAAGTTGAGCGGGGTATAGAGCTGCAGCAGGAAGGCGTTGACCAGCACCAGATCGCCGAGCGTCATCGTGCCGCGCACCACGCCATCGGCCGCCAGCCACACCAGCAAGGTCACGCCAATCGCGATGATGATCGCCTGCCCCGCGTTCAGAATTGACAGCGTCACCTGGCTCTTGACTGCAGCATCCTCCCACTCGGCCAGGCTTTCATCGTAACGGCCGGATTCCCAGCGCTCGTTGCCGAAATATTTCACAGTCTCGAAATTGAGCAGGCTGTCGATCGCGCGGGTATTGGCCTTCGATTCCATCTCGTTCATGGCGCGACGGAACGCCATGCGCCATTCGGTAATGCCAAGCGTGAATACGATGTAGATCAGGATCGTGCCAAACGTGATCGCCGCGAACGACCAGTGATAGCGCTGCAACAGCAGACCGGCCACCAATACGATTTCGACCAGCGTGGGCAGGATATTGAACAGCGAAAACGACAGCAGGAAAGAAATCCCTTTCGAGCCACGGTCGATGTCGCGACTCACGCCACCGGTCTGGCGCGCCAGATGAAAACGCAGACTGAGCGCGTGCAGATGCTCGAAGACCTGCAAGGCCACGCGCCGGATCGATCCCTGCGCCACCTTGGCAAAGATCGCATCGCGCGCTTCGCCAAACACGGCGGATGCCAGCCGCAATACCCCATAGGACAAAATCAGCGCCAGCGGCAGCACCAGCGGCGCCTTGCTGCCATCGAGCACATCGACGATATCCTTGAGCACCAGCGGCACGGCCACATTGGCAATCTTGGCTGCCACCAGCAATGCCAGCGCGGCAATCACCCGGTTCTTGTACTGCCACAGATATGGCAGCAGGAAACCCAGTGTTTTCCAATCGTTGGACTTGTTCGATTCAGCCATCAATGCAAGGTCCGCGGCACAGACAGCAGGAATTCCGGAATCAGCGCATCAAACTCTGTGCCATCCTCACTGCGCATCTGATAAGTACCATGCATGGTGCCCACCGGGCTTTCCAGCGAAGTACCGCTCATGTACTCGTACGTTTGCCCCGGCGCGATCACCGGCTGCTCACCCAGCACGCCCTCGCCTTCCACTTCATGCACGTTATTGTCCAGATCGCGAATGATCCAGTGGCGCGAGATCAGTTGCGCGGGCTGCTCGCCCTTGTTGCTGATGCGGATCAGATAGCTGAAGACATAATGGTTTTCTTCTTCATCGGATTGCTCCGGAACATAGAATGCCTGCGCCTCGATATCGATCCGGTAAGGTAACGGCTTGCTCATCGTAATTACTCGTATTCTGTTTGATCGCGGGATTCCGCTAAAATGGGCACGTTTTCTTATTCCTCAAGCCGGAATTTTCCCATGCCGACCTTCCGTATCGCCCCCAGCCTGCTTTCTGCCGATTTTGCCCGACTGGGTGAAGAAGTGCGCAACGTGATTGCAGCCGGCGCGGACATCATCCATTTCGATGTGATGGACAACCACTTTGTGCCGAACCTGACCATTGGGCCACTGGTCTGCGATGCGATCCGTCCGCACACGACTGCGCCGATCGACGTGCACCTGATGGTGAAGCCCGTGGATCGCATCATCCCCGATTTTGCCAAGGCTGGCGCCAATATCATCACCTTTCATCCGGAAGCCTCCGAGCACATCGACCGCAGCCTGGGTCTGATCCGTGACAGCGGCTGCAAGGCAGGTCTCGTATTCAATCCGGCTACACCGCTGCATTATCTGGACTACGTGATGGACAAGGTCGACATGATCCTGCTGATGTCGGTCAACCCGGGCTACGGCGGTCAAACTTTCATCCCGTCGACCCTGGCCAAGGCCCGCGATGCGCGCGCGCGCATCGATGCCTACACCGCACAGACCGGGCGTGAAATCTGGCTGGAAATCGATGGCGGAGTAAAAATCGACAATATCCGCGAAATTGCCGAAGCCGGCATCGATACTTTCGTCGCTGGCTCTGCCATATTCGGCAAGCCCGATTACAAGGCTATCATCGATGCCATGCGTTCTGAACTCGCCCAAGTGGAGCAATAACATGATCAAAGCGATTGCCTTCGACCTCGATGGCACCCTGATGGATTCAATTCCGGACCTCGCCGCCGCTGCCAATGCCGCGCGCGCGGGCCTGGGCCTGCAACCGCTGCCTTCCGAGCAGGTGGAACCCTTTGTCGGCGACGGGGTGGAAATCATGGTCTCGCGTGCCATTGCCAACGACAAGGCTGCTGTCTATACCGGTTCGGACGAGCAGAATCGGGCGCTTGCGCTGTTTGATGAGCATTACCGCGCCAACCTCACCGTCAACACCCGCTTCTACGAAGGCGTGGAACCGGTGCTGCGTGCGCTTAAGGCGCGCAATATCCCGCTGGCACTGGTCACCAACAAGGCCGAGCGCTACACCCATCCACTGATGCAGGAACTGGGCGCGGCCGATCTTTTCACCCTTATGGTGTGCGGCGATACGCTGCCGGAAAAGAAACCTTCCGCTGCGCCGTTGCTGCATGTCTGTGACAAGCTTGGCATTACACCGGCCGAGTTGCTGATGATCGGCGATTCCATCAACGATGCGCTGACTGCGCGCAATGCCGGCTGCCCGGTCTATCTGGTGCCACACGGCTATGCCGATCCGCACAGCATCGATGCCGACCGCGTACTGCGCGATACCGCCGAACTGCTGGAACTGGTTTGAAACCACTCCAACGATAAGGTATTGATTCCTCAAGCCATTCGGCAGCATTTACCTGCAAACCTGAAACAAGGGCGCTATAATCGCGCCCTTGTCTTTTGTGACCCCCTCCATGCAAGCCGCCAAGAACATCTTCAGCTATCGCAAATACTGGGCCGCCCGCTTCGGCACCGCCCCTTTCCTGCCCATGAGCCGGGCAGAAATGGACCAGCTCGGCTGGGATAGCTGCGATGTCATCCTGGTAACGGGTGATGCCTATGTCGATCATCCGAGTTTTGGCATGGCGGTGATCGGGCGCATGCTGGAATCGCAGGGTTTCCGCGTTGGCATCATCTGCCAGCCGGACTGGAAATCCGCCGACGATTTCAAGCAGCTGGGTAAACCGAACCTGTTCTGGGGCGTGACGGCCGGCAACATGGATTCGATGATCAACCGCTACACGTCCGATCGCAAGATCCGCTCGGATGATGCCTATACGCCCAACGCCGAACCGGGCAAGCGCCCGGACCGTGCCGTGGTGGTGTATTCGCAGCGCTGCCGCGAAGCGTTTCCCGAAGTGCCGATCATCATTGGCGGCATCGAGGCCAGCCTGCGCCGCATTGCGCACTACGATTACTGGAGCGAGAAAGTCCGCCGCTCGGTGCTGGTCGATTCCAAGGCCGACCTGCTGCTCTACGGCAATGCCGAACGTGCGCTGGTCGAGGTTGCGCACCGTCTGGCGAAGAAGGAGCCGGTGAGCGAGATCACCGACGTACGCGGCACCGCGTTCATGCTGAAGTCCTGGCCAGAAGGCTGGGCGCTGATGGATTCGACTGAGGTTGATACTCCCGGTCGCGTTGAAGCGCATCCGGACCCGTATGCCATGGAGCCGGCCGCCAATGCACCAGCGGCAGCCGAGGGTGCGCCTGCTGTTCAGACCATCCAGATCGTGCGCCGGCCCAAGCTCGACCGCAACAAGACCGTAATCCGCCTGCCAAGCTTCGAGCAGGTCTGCAATGATCGCGTGCTGTACGCGCATGCCTCGCGCATCCTGCACATGGAAACCAACCCCGGCAATGCGCGGGCGATGGTGCAGCGCCACGGTGAGCGCGATGTGTGGCTCAACCCGCCACCGATCCCGCTCACAACACCGGAAATGGACGGCGTATTCGATCTGCCGTACAAGCGCGTACCGCATCCGGCCTATGCCGGCCAGAAGATTCCGGCCTACGAGATGATCCGCTTCTCGGTCAACATCATGCGTGGCTGCTTCGGCGGCTGCTCGTTCTGCTCGATCACCGAGCACGAAGGCCGCATCATCCAGAACCGCAGCGAGGAATCGATCCTGCGCGAGATTGAAACCATCCGCGATACCGTACCCGGCTTTACCGGCGTGATTTCCGATATCGGCGGGCCGACGGCGAACATGTACCGCCTGCACTGCAAGGACCCGAAGATCGAATCGTCGTGCCGGCGCTTCTCGTGCGTATTCCCCGGCATCTGCGAAAACCTCAACACCGACCACGCACCGCTGATCCAGCTCTATCGCAAGGCGCGTGCCTTGAAGGGTGTGAAGAAGATCCTGATCGGCTCGGGTGTGCGCTATGACCTGGCTGCCGAATCGCCGGAATATGTAAAGGAACTCGTCACCCATCACGTCGGCGGCTACCTGAAGATTGCGCCGGAACACATCGCCGAAGGCCCGCTCTCGAAGATGATGAAGCCGGGTATCGGCACCTACGACAAGTTCAAGGCACTGTTCGACCGGTTCTCGAAGGAAGCCGGCAAGGAACAGTACCTGATCCCGTACTTCATCGCCGCGCATCCGGGCACCACCGATGAAGACATGCTGGAGCTGGCTGTCTGGCTCAAGCGCAACGGATTCCGTATCGATCAGGTGCAGAACTTCCTGCCCAGCCCGATGGCGCTTGCTTCGACCATGTACCACAGCGGCAAGAATCCGCTCAAGAAAGTCGGCCGCGACTCGGAAGACGTGTTCACGCCCAAGAAAGGCAGTACGCGCCGGCTGCACAAGGCTTTCCTGCGCTACCACGATCCGGAAAACTGGCCGATGCTGCGCGAGGCACTGCAGCGCATGGGACGGCGCGACCTGATCGGCAACGGCAAGCACCATCTGGTGCCATGGTTCCAGCCAGCCGGCACCGGCTTGCGTGGCGAAGGCACGCGCAAACCGGAAGCGACACCTGCTGGCGGCAAGGCCTTGGCGCGTCCGGTCGGCAGCAAGCTGCCACCACGCAAACCCGGACCGGGTGCCGGCAAAGCTGCCAGCAAACCGGCGGCCAAACGCAAACCCTGAGTCCACCTACCCAACACAGATTGTCTGAATGGATGCCCAGAGCCTGCTGCGCCAGATCACCCCGGAGGTGCTGGCGCGTTTTTTCCGCGCCGAGACCATTGCGCGGGGACAAGCCTATATTGATCAGGTCAGTACGGTTGATCTCGACGGATTGATCCTGCGCGGCAAGGTGCAGGGCAATGCGCATCAGCCATATCACACCCAGATCACGCTCAGCAGTGTGCAGCGCGATGGCCAGCCGCTGTTCTTTCGCAGTGTGCGCTGCACCTGTCCGGTCGGCAGCTTTTGCAAACATGCCGTCGCCTTGCTGCTGGCCGCGCAACAACGCGGTATCGCCGCCAAACCGCGTCAGCAAATCCTCGATTGGCTTGAACACCTGCCGACCCGCATTGCCATGCCGGCAAGCAAACCCCGCAAACCGTCAGCCCGGCAGGAAAGCATTCTGTACGTGATCATGCCCGGCCAGGCGCGTGGTATTCCCGAACTGGTCATGGTCAAGGCGGCATTGAATGAATCCGGCCAGTTGCGCGGCCAGCCCAAGGAATGGGTCAACCATGAACAGGCGCTGCTCAAGCCACCCGCCTTCGTGTGCGAGGACGATCTGCCGATTTTTCGCCGGATGCGTCAAATCGAGCGCAAGCAGGAACATTACGGCCCGCTTCGATTGCAGGATGAGGCGGGACAGCAATTATTCGAGGCGATTCTGGCCACCGGCCGCTGCTGGCTCGGGGATGCCAACCATGGCAATCTGCGCCCGCTACATCCAGCTCAGGCACGACCGGGCCAGATCAGCTGGCTGCCGGAAGAATCCGGTCTGCGCGCCGGATTGCAGTGCGAGCCACCCGCCAGCCATCTCCTGCCCTTGCCGCAACCGTATTACATCGATGCGGCCCGGGGTGAAACCGGGCCGGTGGGCTTGCCATTCGATGCGGCTGGCCAACACCTGGTGGCGGCATTGCTGGAATTGCCGCCGCTGACCGAAGTCGAGTTGCCCCTGGTCGCTGCCTCGCTGCAGACGCTAGCACCCGACCTGCCCCGGCCGCGATCGGGCACGGATGCCAGCCTGCCGCGGATTGATGTTCCTTTGCAGCCAGTACTGCAACTGGCCACCCACGCGGCCTGGGGCATGCCCAACTATCGCAGTTATCCTGCAGCGTTTCGCGGCGTGCAATTCGACTATGCGCTGCCCTGCTTTCGCTATGGCGAAGTCGATATTCCGCCCGACAAGACCGGCACCATTCTGGCAGATCGCAACCAGCGTCATGTCAGTGTCAAGCGCGATCAGCAAGCCGAAGAAGCCGCGATGAAAGCCCTGCAAAAGGCCGGCTTTCGCCCTGCGCGCGTTCACTTCCTGAACGCCGAGCAACCACTGCCAGCCGGCGCACACGGCCTGAGCTGCGAAGAAGACTGGCAACAATTTTTCGGCAAGACCGCTGCCACCCTGCAAGCCGCTGGCTGGCAGATTGCATGCCCGCCGGATTTTCGCCACCGCATTCTGGAAATCAGCGAATGGCATGCCGAAATCACCGAATCCGAAAATGGCTGGTTTGATCTTTCGCTCGGTATCGAGGTGGATGGCCAGAAGATCGAACTGGCGCCGCTGCTGAGTGCATTGTTCCGGCGCGATGCGCGCTGGCTGGATAAAACCGCCTTGACCCAGATCGATGATCAGGAACCCGTCATCCTGCTCACGCCCGATGGCAGCCGCATCCGGGTAGCCAGCAGCCGGATCAAGCCGCTGGCACAGACCATGATCGACCTGTTCGACAGCCTGCCGGCGGGCCAGGACACGCTCAGCATTTCTCCACTCGATGCCAAACGCGTCGGGCAAACGCTTGCCGATGGCTGGGAAACCGGTGGCCTGGCTGCACTGGCGCACTGGCAGGACAAATTGCGCGGTATCGATGCTGTGCAGGCCATCAGCGAACCCACCGGCTTCGGCCTGACGCTGCGTGATTATCAGCGCGAAGGGCTGGCCTGGCTGCAGCATCTGCGCCGCCACGATCTGGCCGGTATTCTGGCTGATGACATGGGCCTGGGCAAAACCGCGCAAACGCTGGCCCATCTGCTGACCGAAAAACAGGCTGGCCGGCTCGATCTGCCGGTACTGGTGGTGTTGCCGACTTCGCTCGTCTTCAACTGGCAACGAGAAGCCGAACGCTTTGCGCCCGATCTGCGCGTGCTGAAACTGCAGGGGCCACAGCGGCATGCCAGTTTCGCCCACATGGCCGGGCATGATGTCTGTTTGACCACCTACCCGCTGCTGGCGCGCGACAGTGAATACCTTACTGCGCAGCATTACCACATGCTGATTCTGGATGAAGCGCAGACGGTGAAAAACGCTTCGAGCAAGGCCGCGCAAGTGATCCGCACGCTGCAGGCACGCCATCGCCTGTGCCTGACCGGCACGCCGTTGGAAAATCATCTGGGCGAATTGTGGTCGCTGTTTGATTTCCTGATGCCGGGGCTGTTGGGTACGGCGCGCGATTTTTCCTCGCGCTGGCGCACACCCATTGAAAAACACGGCGACCTGCTGCGGCGCGAAATCCTCGCCCGCCGCCTCGCACCGTTCATTCTGCGCCGGCGCAAGCAGGATGTGGCACGCGAGTTGCCGCCCAAGACCACGGTGATTCGTACGGTTGAGCTGGAAGGCCGCCAGCGCGATCTGTACGAAACCGTGCGCGCAGCAATGGATCAGCGCGTACGTGAGGAAATCAGCCAGAAGGGCTTTGCCCGCAGCCAGATCGTGATCCTGGATGCGCTCTTGAAACTGCGCCAGATCTGCTGTGATCCGCGCCTCTTAAAAATGGATGCCGCCACCAGGGTCAAGGAACGCGCCAAGCTCGATCTGCTGATGGACATGCTGCCCGAACTGATCGAGGAAGGCCGCAAGGTACTGGTGTTTTCCCAGTTCACCAGCATGCTGGCACTGATCGAAGCCGAACTCGCCAAACTCAAGATTCCCTGCAGCCTGCTCACCGGCGATACGCAGGATAGGGAGCAGGCCATCAAGGGTTTTCAGGAAGGCAGCAATCCGGTATTCCTGATCAGCCTGAAGGCAGGCGGCGTTGGCCTGAACCTCACTGCCGCCGATACCGTGATCCACTTCGATCCGTGGTGGAACCCGGCGGCGGAAAACCAGGCCACCGACCGCGCGCACCGCATCGGCCAGACCCGCAATGTCTTTGTCTACAAGCTGGTGGTGGCCGGCAGCATCGAAGAAAAAATCCTCGCCCTGCAGGAAAAGAAAGCCCAGCTTGCTGCCGGAATTCTCTCGGAAGATCAGGCCGCGATGAGCAAATTTGGCGAGGACGACATTCGCAACCTGCTGGCACCACTGCCGGAAAAATAGCCCCACCCTGTCGGTCCTGACTGGTTGTTGCCTCGATTTGCTTCTCATCTTCATCTAGGCTGAAGCATGCCAAGCAGAGGAGACCCGACCATGCCGCTCGACCATCTGTTCTCGCCCATGCCCGTGGGTGCCATTACGCTGAATAACCGCATCATCATGGCACCGATGACACGCTCGCGTGCCAGCCAGCCCGGCGATGTACCCACCGATCTGAATGCCGAATACTATGCCCAGCGCGCCAGTGCCGGCCTGATCGTGACCGAGGCCACCCAGATTTCGCGCCAGGGTCAGGGTTATGCCTGGACGCCCGGAATCTATACCGACGAACAGGAAAAAGGCTGGACGAAAGTGGTTGATGCCGTACATGGCAAGGGTGGCAGGATTGCACTGCAACTCTGGCACGTGGGCCGCATCTCGCATCATTTGCTGCAAGCCAACGCGCAACTGCCGGTCGCGCCCTCGCCGATCCAGGCTGAAAAATCGATGAGCTTCGTGGTACTGCCGGACGGCACGGCCACCTACATGCAGTGCGATGCGCCGCGTGCACTGGCCACGGCGGAAATTTCCGGACTGGTCGATGACTATGGCCGCTCTGCTGCGCGCGCGATGCGTGCCGGTTTCGATCTGGTGGAAATTCATGCTGCCAACGGCTATCTGATCAACCAGTTCCTGTGCCCGACAACCAACCGGCGTACCGACCAATATGGTGGCAACAAGGCCAACCGGGCACGACTGCTGCTGGAAATCGTGGACGAAATCGGCCGGAGGATCGATGCGGATCGCATCGGCGTGCGGCTATCGCCCAACGGGGTCTTCAATGACATGAGCATCGAGCAAAGCGAGGAGATGGCGCTCTATGTCGCCAGCGAACTCAGCCGGAACAAGATTGCCTATCTGCACATTGCCGAGCCGGACTGGGCGGGCGGAAGGCCATTGAGCGCCGAATTCCGCCGTGATCTGCGCCTAGCCTTTCCCGGCCGCTTGATCTACTGCGGTGGCTATACGGCCGAAAAAGCCGAAGCTGTCATTGCTGCAGGCATTGCAGATGCCATCGCCTTCGGCAAGTCCTTCCTGGCCAATCCGGATCTGCCCGAGCGTTTCCGGCGCACTGCTCCGCTCAATGCGCCGGACGAGGCGAGCTTTTATGGTGGCGGTGCAGCGGGTTATACCGATTATCCGACGCTAGATCGGTAAGAAAAAACGGGATGCCGCTCAGATATCCCGTTTTACATCTTCGGCACCCGGTTCGACTCAGTGCACTTGCGAACCACTTTCCTGCAGGCCTTGTCCGGCGAACACCTGTGCCACATCGATGGCATCGAATTCATAACGCATATTGCAGAACTCGCAGCCGACTTCGAGTTTGCCGCGCTCCTTGAGCACACCATCGATTTCTTCGCGCCCGATCATGCGCAGCATGCTGCCCACGCGCTCACGCGAACAGGTACAGGCGAAGTTGGGTGCTGCCGGTTCGAACATGCGCACGTTTTCTTCATGGAACAGCCGGTAGAGTACTTCACGCCCTTCCAGTCCCAGCAGTTCTTCCTTGGTCACGGTCGCTGCCAAGTGCTGGATGCGATCCCAGTCTTCCGGCGTACCGGCGGCATCGGGCATTTTTTGCAGCAGCAGGCCGGCAGCACGGTCATTCTCAAACGCCAGCCACATGCGGGTCTGCAATTGCTCGGAGCGCTGCATGTATTGTTCGATGATCTCGGCCACGCTTTGTCCCGGTTCAAACCCGACGATTCCCTGGTAGGTTTCGCCCTCGTCCGGATCCAGCGTGATGATGAACTTGCCCTCACCCAGCAATTCGGCCAGCGAGACATCGGCCACATCACCATCCCAGCGCGCCATGGCACGCATGGTCATGTCGCTGGAACATTCCACCACGATCAGCTTGACCGAACCGGTGCCATGCAATTGCATCACCAGCGCGCCCTGCAGTTTCACCGTTGCGGTCAACAGGGCGGCGGCGGCCATCAACTCGCCGATCAGACGCGCCAGCGGCACGGGATAGGGATGACGCGACAGCACTTCGGCAATCGTGGCATCCAGTTGCACCAGTTCGCCGCGCACCGGGGCATGGTCAAACAGAAAACGTTCCAATACATCCTGCATTATTCAGATTCCTTGTTGAGCGTGACCACGTAATGGGTCATCGGCAGGCTGGAGCTTACGTCGTAGGCACAGCCGGCCTCGATTCCAATCCTGGCAATGGCGAGTGCATCCAGTGCCGGATCATCATAAACGGCGTGCATGGCACCGATGGCGAAATCCCGGCCGCTGCCCACGGCCCAGAATCGCCGGTATTCGTAGACTTCGCGCAGCGAAAACACACCGAAGATTCCGCTGGGATTGGCCAGCAAGGCGATGATCTGGCTCGATTCGTACGGATCGTCCTCGTCCTCTTCGGTTTTGAGGAAGAAATCCTCCTTGAGTTTCGGATGCAGCTTGCGAAAACTCTCGAAAATGGCCATGCGGGAACTGAAATCCAGCGTCTTGACCTTTTTCAGCAACGACTGCAGCACCAGGTCATGCGCGGCACTGCCGGTAAGCGAAAAATAGCTGCCATGCGAAAGAAATATCTTGTTCCAGCAGGCATCCTCGCGCGC
This sequence comes from Formivibrio sp. oc-25, assembly GCF_055810895.1. NCBI lineage: Bacteria > Pseudomonadati > Pseudomonadota > Betaproteobacteria > Neisseriales > Chitinibacteraceae > Formivibrio > Formivibrio sp. oc-25. The sequence goes on from NZ_JBVVOL010000007.1 coordinate 60,058, forward strand.
ATCGATGCGGGTATCGCCAAATGTGGAAAGACTATCCGCGGCAATGACCGCCTGATCGCCCTTGCGAACAACCACAACTGTCGTCATTTTTGTTCCTTGATCAATTCAATCAGCTTTTTCAGGGCATGCATCACTGTCTGGCCGCGCACCGCGGCACGATCGCCATCGAACCGGCAACATTGCGCAACCTCACCATTCGGCCCGGACCAGGCAAACCAGACCGTACCCACCGGCTTATCCTTGCTGCCACCGGTCGGCCCGGCCACACCACTGACCGCCACCGCCCAATCAGCCCTGGCAGCCAGACGCGCATTGGCGGCCAGTGCGCGTACCACCGGCTCGCTGACGGCACCATGCTCGGCAATGACGCTGGCAGACACGCCAAGCATTTCGCACTTGGCCTCGTTGGAATACACCACGAAACCGCGCTCAAACCAAGATGAACTGCCGGAAATATCAGTGATGGCGGCACTGATCATGCCGCCGGTGCAGGATTCGGCCGTAGTGACGCGCTGGCCGTTGGCCAGCAGCAACTGCCCCAGTGTTTCAGCCAGATGTGCATTCATGATGGCTCCTTTAACCAGCCCGGTTTACTGATTGCGATAGAGATAAAAGCGATCGCTGCCCTCGCCCGCGCGGCTGCCCATCCACAGCAATGGCTTACCGGCAGTTTCGCTGCCACGCAACAGCAACGGGCACAATTCGGCACCGGCAACCCCAGTCCAGCGCAGATCCAGTCCGCTGAAATACGCCAGGCCACCGGCCGGCGCCGCGCCGATTCCCTCCAGGACGATACAGCCCGGAGAAGCCTTGGCTGCCAATTGCAAACCAAGGCCGACCCGCCGATAGGTTTTGGCGGCATCCAGCCATGGCTGCCACAAGCCGACCAGCAAGCCCCATACCAAGGTCAAACCACAAGCCCATGCAGTGACGGCGCGCCGTCCCAGCGTGCGCTTGCGCACCAGCATCTGCCACCAGGCCACGGAAATGCCGACAGCGAAAATCACACCCAGGCCAATGGCAGGATCAAAACCCGGATTACGTCGCAGCAATTCGTTCACAATGCCGGCAGGCCATCCCAGCTGCAAGGCCAGCCATGCGCCCCACAACCCCAGCGCGATGGCCCCAAGGGTGGTGGCGCCGAACCAGTACAGCGACGATGCCGCGCTGTAGCGCAGATCATCCACGCCGGCCGCAGCCATCACCGCCAGCGGCACCAGCAGCAACAGTGCCTGCGATTCATTGGGCGAACCCGCCAGCAACAGCCACAGCGTAACCAGCACGGACTGAATCAGCAGCAATACCCAACGCGAATCGCGCAACGAAGTGCGATACAGCCACACCGACCAGCCTGCCAAGGGCAGCACCGGGAAGGCGAACCAGACAATGATCGAAGGCAGGTAACCGGGTTCATGGAACAGGCGTATCGCCCCCATACCGCCATACAGGCCCAGCGATTGCTCCTGCCACCACAGATCAAATACTGCCGGTGCCTGCTGGTACAGAGACAAAGGCCAGAGCAGGCCCAACGGCAAGGCAATCACAAAAGCTGCCAGCAAGGTCGCGAGGTAACCGCTGCGGCGCCAGGCCGTAAATGGCACCAGCAACAACGCTGCCACAATCGCGAGCAGCGTTTCCGCCCAGGTGGCCCCCAGCATCAGCACCAACCAGGAAAGACCCAGCAAGCCACCGGCATGTAACGGACGTCGTCTGGCAAGGGCCAAGGCATACAGCTGCCAGGCGAAGGCAGCGAAAATGGCTGCGGCTGGCGAAACGTGGTGCCCCCACAACAGCAGGCCGATACTGCCGATCAAAGCGGTGACGGCCACCCGCCCTTGCAGTCTGCCATGCAGCTCGCGCCCGGCCAGACCAACGCCCCACATTGCCAGCACCATCCAGAACCCAGTCGTCAGGCGTGCTGCATCATGCAGCGCCAGCCCGAACCACCCCAGCATGCGGGCCAATCCGGCAGCCAACCAGTAATACAGCGGTGCATGCTCGAGATAGGGCAGCCCAGCCAGAGACGGAATGGTCCAGTCACCTCCTGCCAGAAAATCGGCGATGATCGCTGTACTCTGGTTTTCCGCCGGCTTCCAGGGATCATGCCCGATCAGACCAGGCAGCAACCAGAACAGGCATAGCAGCAGTAATAACCAGGGCTTTTCCGATTGCGGCTCGTTGGCAGCAAGCTGGGCAGAAGATGGGGAATAGGTAAGCATGGGCGGATGCAAGGCCAAAAGGAAATGATGCCAGAGGACAACAAAAAAGGCAGCCGGTAGCTGCCTTTTTGCTTGCGTGCCAGCAGATTACTTCTTGCTGAACATTGCGTATTTCTGGTTGAACTTCTCGATACGGCCAGCGGTATCGACAATCTTCTGCTTGCCGGTGTAGAACGGGTGGCATTCGGAGCAAACTTCGATATGCAGGTTCTTGGCCATGGTCGATTTGGTCTTGAAGGTGCTGCCGCAGGAGCAGGTCACTTCAATTTCCTGGTAATTCGGATGAATATCGGTCTTCATTTTGGGGTTTCCTGATTAGGCGGCCACTGGGTTTTGCAGTAGCCCTTTTACGAGAAGGCGGGATTATCCGCCTTTTCGCGCTTGCAATCAACTGCCGGTTAACGTCTCATGGAATCGAAAAAGTCCGCATTGGTCTTGGTCGCCTTGATCTTGTCGAGCAGGAATTCCATCGCCTCGAGATCGTCCATCGGGTACAGCAGTTTGCGCAATACCCAGATGCGCTGCAGTTGATCCTGCGGGATCAGCAATTCTTCGCGTCGAGTACCGGAACGGTTGATGTTGATCGCCGGGAAGGTACGCTTTTCAGCCATACGACGATCCAGATGGATTTCGTTGTTGCCGGTACCCTTGAATTCTTCATAGATCACATCATCCATGCGGCTGCCGGTATCGACCAGCGCGGTGGCGATGATGGTGAGCGAACCGCCTTCTTCGATATTACGTGCAGCACCGAAGAAACGCTTGGGACGCTGCAGCGCATTGGCATCGACACCACCGGTCAACACCTTGCCGGAGGCCGGTACCACGGTGTTGTAGGCACGCGCCAGACGCGTGATCGAATCGAGCAGGATCACCACATCCTTCTTGTGCTCGACCAGTCGCTTGGCCTTTTCGATCACCATGTCAGCCACCTGCACATGGCGGGTAGCAGGTTCATCAAAGGTGGAAGATACCACTTCGCCCTTGACCGAACGCTGCATTTCGGTCACTTCTTCCGGACGTTCGTCGATCAGCAGCACGATCAGCACGACTTCCGGATGGTTGGCGGTAATTGCATGCGCGATATGCTGCAGCATCACGGTCTTGCCCGACTTTGGCGGTGCAACCAGCAAGGCTCGCTGGCCTTTGCCGATTGGCGCCATCAGGTCAATCACCCGGCCGGTCACATTTTCCTCGGACTTGATTTCACGCTCCAGATTCAGGCGCTTGGTCGGGAAAAGCGGCGTCAGGTTTTCAAACAGGATCTTGTGCTTGGCATTTTCCGGCGGCTCGCCATTGACACGATCCACCTTCACCAGCGCAAAGTAGCGCTCACCGTCTTTCGGTGTGCGGATCTCGCCTTCGATGGTATCGCCGGTATGCAAATTGAAGCGACGAATCTGGCTGGGGCTGACGTAGATGTCATCCGGACCAGCCAGGTAGGAAGTATCCGGGCTGCGCAAAAAGCCGAAGCCGTCGGGCAGCACCTCCAGCGTGCCGTCGCCAAAGATGCTTTCGCCCTTTTTGGCCTGATTTTTCAGCAGCGCAAAGATCAGATCCTGCTTGCGCAAGCGGTTGGCGCCATCAAGCTCATTGGCGATCGCCATTTCGACGAGTTCAGTAATATGCAGATTTTTTAGATTGGATAAGTGCATGGCTCAGGTATGCCGTCAAGAAAGACTGGACAGATGGGAAACAAATGGCAAGAAGAAACAGGATTTCGCAGCAGAGAAAGCTGCCGCTCGGAGATTTTCTGTAAGGTTAAAGTGCTTTGTAGCGGCTGTCAAACAGGATATGCAAAACCCTGCCGAAAAACAAACCCGGCAGGGTTTTGAAACATCAGAGATTGCTATTGAGGAAAGCGGTCAGTTGCGATTTGGACAGGGCCCCCACCTTGGTGGCCTTGACTTCACCGCCCACGAACAACATCAGCGTCGGGATGCCGCGAATGCCATATTTCGGCGGCGTGGCCTGGTTTTCGTCGATATTGAGCTTGCACACCTTGAGCTTGCCGGCGTATTCGCCAGCCACTTCATCAAGGATCGGGGCAATCATCTTGCATGGGCCACACCAATCTGCCCAGTAGTCTACCAAGACAGGGCCAGCAGACTGCAGGACTTCGGCTTCAAAAGATGCATCGCTGACTGGTACGATTTTATCGCTCATGTTGTTCTCCGGTTTGGCATAGATAAGTATTCGTTGACAGGATCGAATATTGCAGCAATCGAGAAGGATTGGGCAACCAAAAATGGCCTGTTGTGGCTTTAATGCGGTTGGCAGCCACCGATTTCAAGCAAGTGACCGATGCAGATTTTCACATTGCCGCATCAACCGCATCAGCCAGGCGCTCGACAGCGGTTACTATCATGCCGTCAATCGCCTGCTTGGGACGGTTGGCTTTCGGAATGATGGCATGCGTAAAACCGAGCTTGGCGGCTTCGCGCAGCCGCTCCTGCCCGCGCTGCACCGGCCGGACCTCGCCAGCCAGACCCACTTCGCCAAACACCACCAGCTTTTCCGGCAATGGTCTATCCCGCAAGGAAGACACAATCGCCAGCAACACCGCCAGATCCACTGCAGGCTCCGAAACCTTCACCCCGCCCACGGCGTTGACGAACACATCCTGATCGAATGCCGCCACGCCGGCGTGGCGATGCAATACCGCCAGCAACAAGGCCAGACGGTTCTGCTCGATACCGACAGCCAGTCGGCGCGGCTGCGGCGAATGCGCATCATCCACCAGCGCCTGCACCTCGACCAGCAGAGGGCGCGAGCCTTCCTGCGTCACCATTACGCAGGAACCCGGCACCGGATCGCGATGCTGCGACAGAAATAGCGCCGAAGGATTGGCCACTTCGCGCAGCCCCTTGTCGGTCATGGCGAATACACCCAACTCATTCACCGCACCAAAGCGGTTCTTGATCGCGCGGATCAGCCTGAAACTCGAATGGGTATCGCCTTCGAAATACAGCACGGCATCAACGATATGCTCCAGCACGCGCGGACCGGCAATGGCGCCATCCTTGGTAACGTGCCCGACCAGCAGGATGGTGGTACCGGTGCGCTTGGCAAAACGTGTGAGCTGTGCTGCGCACTCGCGCACCTGCGCCACGGATCCCGGCGCAGAGCTGAGCGCATCCGAAAACAAGGTCTGGATCGAATCGATCACCGCCACCTGCGGGCGCTCCCGCTCCAGCGCCGACAGAATTTTTTCCATGCCGATCTCGGCAAACAGCGCCACCGGCGATGCGGCGAGATCAAGCCGGCGCGCGCGCAAGGCAATCTGCTGCGGGGATTCTTCACCGGAAACATAAAGCGTTTTCTTGCCAGTCTGCGCCAGGCGTGTCATGGCTTGCAGCAACAACGTCGATTTGCCGATACCGGGGTCACCACCGATCAGCACCACGCCGCCCGGCACTAGGCCACCGCCGAGCACGCGATCAAGCTCATCCAGACCGGTAGGCGTGCGCGGCAATTCCGCCGCATCGACTTCGTGCAGCGGGCGAATGGCGCCATCCGCTGCCAGCGACTGGAAACGGCTGCTTGCCCGGCTTTCCTGCACGGATTCGGTGAGCGTGTTCCATTCGCCACAACCCGGGCATTGCCCCTGCCATTTCGGCGAAGTCGCGCCGCAATTCTGGCAGGCATAAACGGTTTTGGATTTGCTGGTGGCCATAAAAACGATGCGAGCCCTGCAGGGCTCGCATACCTTGGAGTCGGGAAGGCTCAAATATACTTGAAGAGGCTAAGATCCTGCACCTTGGCAAAACTGCTGCGGGTAGCTTCCAGCAGCATCTGGTTCATCGAGAACTCGCTGATCGCCGCGGCATAATCCAGATCCTGCAGGCCGGAAATGGTCTTGGAGTACTGCAACTGCAGGTCTTCATTGGTATCCTGTACCGACTCGGTTTCATTCATGCGCGCACCGATCGCCGCCTGCACTTTCAGCACCTGTGACAAGGCATTGTCGAGGTTCTGCATGACGCCATTGAGCTGGTTCTGGAAAGCCGCCTGGCCTGTTCCGGCGCTATCGGTACTGTACGCATTCAGTGCATCGGAAAAGGCACCGAGTGTGGAGAAAATATCCTGGTTTTTGCTGGCCTCAAGTGTAAACGTATCGCCGCTTGCGGGCGTACCAGCGATAGAAAATTGGACACCGTAACCACTCAGTGCAATATTTCCGCCTGCACTATAAGTACCACTTTGAATCGGTGTTGCATTTCCATCCTGATAAACGTCATACGTGGTCGCACTGGTAAATTGAATACTGAAATTTCGCGATCCAGATATTGAATTCCAATCGGAAACAGATGTAACTTCACCCGCACTAATTACCCCGGAACCACCATTTCCAGCATCTGCAGCCGTGACAAACGTGCCATTTCCATTCTTGATATTACGAAATACCTCATTGCCGTTTTCAGAAATAGGAATTTGGCGACCACTCGATATCTGCACTTTGCGCACACCTTCGTCGCCGTTGTATTGCACGTTACCAAAGGTATTTTCCGTGAACGGCTTGATATCACCCTGGAAGCCAGAAAACAGGTAAATGCCATTGCCATCGGTGCTATTGGCCAATCCCAGCAATTCCTGATAGCGCCCCTGCAATTCCGTTTCCAGCATCTTTTTTTCAGCAGCGGTTTGCGTGGCATTACCAGCATTGACTGCCAGGGTCTGCAGATCCTGAATCACACCGACAATCTGCGCCAGATTGGATTCGGTAATACTCAGGGCCGAATCAGCCGTTTTGCTGTTAACTGCGTACTGTTCGTTAATTGAGGCCGTCTGACTGATATCAAGAATGCGCGCCGAATTGATCGGATCATCCGAGGGAGTGAGAATCCTGCGCCCGCTGGAGAGTTGCTCCTGCAGGCGCGCCTGATCAGACAGATGCTTCTGCAAGCCGCTGGTACTGATATTGAATAACGTATTGGTGGCGATGCGCATGATCGCACTCCTTCATGAATACCGGATCAATCAAACAATGTTGGCAATTTCTTCAAATGCCTGCTGCGCAATCTGGATCAGCTTGCTGGCCGCGATATAGGCTTGCTGGTAGCGCAACAGGCTGGCCGCTTCTTCATCCAGATTCACGCCGGAGACCGAATCGCGCGCGGTTTCCGCCTGACTCAGCATGGTGCCCTGCGCTTCGGCCATGATGTTGGCCTCGCCGGTCTGCACTCCGATCTGCGCTACCATCTGACTGTAGGACTGCTCGAAGCTGGCCGTACCGTTGGACAACAGTTTCGTTGTCTGTAACGCCGCCAGCTTGAGCGCATTGCTGCCATCCGCCGTGCCTGCCGTGTTTGCGCCAATCGCAAACGTATCGCCGGCAGCCGGCTGCCCGGTAATCTTCAAGCTCCAGCCATTTACACTCAGCGTCATGCCTGCCGTATAGCCATGGGTGGTTACCGACCCGGTTACGCTATCCGTTACCGTAAAGCTGTCTGCCGCTGTGAATGCAATATTCACAGGATTGCGCAATGCCGGATTGACTGCAGCATCGGTGGTTGAGGTCGATGGCGTATCGGCCAATGGCTGCGTCAGCGAAGCGCTACCCGTATTGGCGGAACCCGAAGTCAGCTTCATGGCCGATGCCGCGGCAATGTCGCGCGCATCCGTAATGCGCACGCTCAGTGAATCGATGAAACCTTCATACGGCTTGATAGTGAAACTGTCGCCACTGGCCATACTGCCAGTGAGATTCAAGGTCAACCCGTCCACCGTCAGCGGCATGGTGGCTGATGCAGTCTTGCTGTTATCGGATAGTCGGGTCAGGATGTACTGACTGCCATCGAAGCCAAGCTCGTAATCGCTGGGCTGCAAATCGGCGATATCACTGATATAGCCACTCAATGCCGCCGAACCGGTATTCATCGAATTGGGCGTCACATAACCGATATCAGGAGGAAATGACCAGTCGGTGCTGGCCGCTGCCGCAGGTGTTGCGGCTGCCTGCAGCGTTACGCCCAGCGCAGTATATCCGGCTGTCATTTGCGCAGTGGTGAAACTCTGTGTTGCCTTGTCAGAAAGCCGGGTCAGTGTGTAGTTGCCGACACCGTCATAGGCAAGGCTGTAATCCGAAGCTGGAATCGCACTTTCCGGTGAGGAAACGCTGATATCAACACCACCCAGCGTTGCGGTAAAGCTGCTGGCGCGCGAAAAATCGAACAGGTTCTGTCCGAGCTTGCCATTCAGATCCATACCGGCGCGCTGCTGGGCATTGAGCATTTGTGCCATGCCCACGGCCACCATTGCAAGATTGTTTTGCGCCAGGTTAAGCGAATTGGTTCTGAAATCCAGCAAGGCACCCAATTCGCCGCCGCCCAGTGCATTCTCCGGCAGATAAATCGTATTACCGTTTTGCTGGTAAACCACGGTTGTGGATTGTGGATCATCCGGAGAGCCTACTGCACCCAGCGAAAATGTTTCCCCGCCAACAACCAGATTCTGCCCGGTACCGATGAAGACATTGATGCTGCCATCGCTTTGCGTGACCGTGGAGGCTTTTACCAAGGTATTAAGCTCCTTCACCAACTGATCACGCTGATCGAGCAGATCATTGGGGGGAATACCCGTCCCACTGCTGAGTACGATTTGCTGGTTGAGATCGGCAATTTGCTTGGCGTACGAATTGATACCGGCTACCGCATTGGTGATCTCGCCATTGAGCGCAGTACGCTGATCTGCCAGTTGCTGGTTCACCGACTCGAAACGGTTCAGCATGGTTTGCGCGGAAGAAAGCAGGGTTTCGCGCGCCGGCAAATTGGAAGGATTGGTCGCCACATTCTGCACGGCAGAGAAATAATCCTGGATGGCCGGCGACACACCGGCACTGCTGTCCGCTACCAGATTATCGATCTGGGCGATATGGCTGTAATAGGTTTCGTAGTAGCTGGCCTTGGCCTGGGTGGTTTGCACTTGCCGGGTAAGGAACTGATCATAGCTGCGGGTAATGCTGTCCACGCGCACACCCAGGCCGACATAGCCACTGCCTGACATCTGCGGATAAGGCGCACTTTGCTGGATCGACTGGCGGGAATAGCCCGGCGTATTGACGTTGGCGATATTGTGCCCGGCGGTAGTCAGGCCCAGGTTAGCGGCCTTGAGCCCGGAAAGGCCGATCGTGAAAACGGATGATCCCATATTGCTGCTCCTCTCTTTTTCTTATCGGCCTCAAGCCACCTGACTTGATGCGGACTGACGGGCGGCAAGCCGCGTGGCAACGCTCTGCGCAACTTTTGCCAGCTTGTTCGCGTAGTTGGGGTCGGTGGCATAGCCATTGGCTTGCAGCGCTCGTGCGAAACCTACTCCATCGGCACCGGCACCAATGGCATCGCCGAAACGGCGCTTCAGAAGACTCGCGTAGTCCTGAAATGCATCGGCATAGGAATCGTAGGCGCGAAAGGTTTCAATGCGTTTTTGCATGCGTCCATCGATAAATTCAGTCGTGAGCACATCCACGGCTTTGCCATTCCAATCCTTGCCGGCCTTGATGCCAAACAGGTTGTAGCTTTCCGAGCCATCGGCCTTTTTGATGGATTTGCCTCCCCAGCCTGATTCCAGCGCTGCATGTGCCAGCACCAGCGTTGGAGAAAGACCGAGCGAAGATGAAACTTCCTGCGCCACACCGGACAACTTTTCCAGGAAGCGATCGGCAAGGCCACCGCCGGCTGCCGTCGTGGCGGCAGGTTTTGCCGCCTGCCGGGCAGCACTTGCCGCCGCTCCGATTACAGGAAACCCGGTCAAACTGGTGGCATCTCGCGAACGCTGGCCGGCTTGGCCACTCTGCTGCTGAATCTGGCGAACGATGGCATCAGTCAGCCCAGCCCCGCCCTTCATGGCCAGCGCCTGGGAAAATTGCTGATCCTGCATGGAGTTGAACAGGCGCATGGAACTGCTTTGCGTATCGGCAAAGCCTTGTCCTGCCTCGCGCATGGACTTGAGCATCTGCTGCAACAGCAGCGCCTCGAACTGCCTGGCAACATTGCGCACACCGGCATCCCCGGCACTGCGGGATGTCTGGCGCAAGGCATTGATCCCGTTTGGATCAAACGCCAGATTTTGCGAAACAGTATTAACGGATGCGGGCAAGGACATCGACAAACTCTTGCTTCAACGGGAAGTAACCCATTAAAGCAAGGAGCGTGCCGGCATCATTGATTAGAACCTGCTCAGGATCTGTAGCGAGAAGCCGTCAGCGGGGTGAAGAGCAGCGCAAAAACCGGAATGTACAGGGAGTACATGAGGATTTTGAGCAGCACATGAGCCCTGATCACGGCTTCGCAGCAAGATCGTGGACAGTTTCTTAGATGATTTCGAGCTCGGCCTTCAGACTACCAGCCGATTTCATGGCCTGCAAAATGGCCAGCAGATCCTGCGGGGTTGCACCCACGGCATTGAGGGCGCGGACAACATCGCGCAGATTGGTGGCCTGCGGCAGACGCACGATCGGGCCTTTGTCGGCCTGGATCATGATTTCGCTATTTTGAACCGTGCGCGGCCGCCCGGCAGACAAGGGTGCCGGCTGGGATACCGTATTCTCGGTCGTGATGGTGACGGTGAGATTGCCATGCGCAATGGCGCAGGGATCAACCGTCACGCTTTGATTCATCACTACTGAACCGGTTCGCGCATTGATGATCACCTTGGGTGACATTTGCGCCGGGGTCACTTCCAGGTTTTCCAATCCGGCCAGAAAGCTCACGCGCATATTGGAATCGAGTGGCGCGCGCACCTGGATCACCCGGCCATCCAGCGCTGCGGCAATCCCACCGTAGCGGGTATTGATGGCATTCACCACGCGCGATGCGGTCGTAAAATCGGTGCTCAGCAATTCCAGCTGAATGAATTCGCCGCTGCCGAGCTGCGTCGGCACCGCCCGCTCCACGGTCGCACCATTCGGAATACGGCCAGTGGCCAGCTGGTTGATCGTGGTACTGGAGCCTCCCGCCGAGGCACCGGCACCCGCCACCACCACATTGCCTTGTGCCATGGCATACACCTGACCATCCGCACCTTTCAATGGCGACATCAGTAGCGTACCGCCGCGCAAGGATTTGGCATTACCGATCGAGGAAATCGTGACATCCAGCGGCTGCCCTGGCCGGGCAAATGCCGGCAGCGTGGCGGTCACCGTCACGGCAGCCACATTCTTCAGCTGCAGGTTCCCGCCCGTAGGCACCTGCACACCCATACTGGTGAGCATATTGGTCACTGACTGCACCGTAAAAGGTGTCTGGGTAGTCTGGTCACCACTGCCATCCAGACCCACCACCAGCCCGTAGCCCACCAACTGGTTATCGCGCACACCGGCAAAACTGGCCAGATCCTTGATCTTTTCGGCATGAACCAGCCCTGATACCAGCAACAGCAACAACAAGAATCGACGCATGCTTATCTCCTCACAGCGGCAGCACGGACAAGAAGAATCGTGCCAGCCAGGCCATGGTATTGGCATCGGCGATCACACCCTCACCCACCTGCTCGATTCGCGCATCGGCGACCCGAGTCGACGAAATGGTATTGCCGGCCTTGATTTCACGCGGGTTGACCACGCCGGTCAGGCGCAGATTGTTGATTTCGCCATTGACGTTGACCCGCTTTTCTCCGCCCACGACCAGGTATCCATTGGGCAGCACTTCAATCACCGATACCGCCAGCGAACCCCTGAAGGTATTGGTATTGCTGGTTTCACCCTTGCCATTCGATGAATTGCTGCCAGAACCGGTCAGCGATGAAGAGAAGAATTTCTCCAGTGCATTGGGGAAATAAGGGATGGAAGCACTGCCACTGATGCTCGCGCTACTGCTGCGGCTGGCACTGGTATTCGATTTATTGCTGGCTGTCAGATTTTCTTCGATCGCAATCAGCACGGTATCGCCCACGTCGCGCGCGATCGGCTCTTCAAACAGATAACGTGCAGAACCCGACTGGAAAATCGAGCCATTGCTCATTTTCGCTGACGGCATCGCTTGCGGCCGCGCCGTGGTCGGCTGGGTCACCACGGTAGGCGTGGTGCATGCCGACAGCAATACCAGCAGAAGTGCGGCCAAACCAAGCTGTTTCATCGTTTTATCCATTCAGCATTACAGGGTCGACAACTTTTGCAGCATTTCATCCGAGGTGCTGATGGCGCGCGAATTGATTTCGAACGCACGCTGCGCCTGAATCATGTTGATCAACTCTTCCGTCACATTGACATTCGAGGTTTCGACATAGCCCTGATTGACGGCACCCAGGCCATTGGTGCCGGGATCACCCACCAACGGCGCACCGGACGCAGCCGTTTCCAGCGACAGATTACCACCGATAGCCTGCAGTCCCGGCGGGTTGATAAAGGTTGCCAGCTGGATATTGCCAAGCTGTACCGGCGCAGCGGAATTGTTGTTCACGATGGCCGTCACCGTACCATCGGCCGCCACGGTAATTTTGGTTGTGCCTTGAGGCACCTGCAATGCCGGGGAGATTGAATAACCATTGGAGGTCACCACGTTACCCTGGCTATCCACCTGAAACGAGCCATCGCGGGTATAGGCGGTATTGCCATCAGGCAGCGTGATCTGGAAAAAACCATCTCCCTGGATGGCCAGATCGAGCGGACCATCAGTCAGCTGTAGATTGCCCTGGGAAAAATTCTTGACGGTCGCCACCGCGCGCGCACCGGTACCCAGTTGCAAACCGGTCGGCATCTGGGTTTGCTGCGACGTCGCACCGCCCGGTTGGCGCAGATTCTGGTACAGCAGATCCTCGAACACCACCCGCTCGCGTTTGTAGCCATTGGTACTGACGTTGGCCAGATTATGGGATGTCGCATCCACATTCATCTGCATGGCATCCATGCCGGTTTTGGCAATCCACAATGAACGCATCATGGCTTAATTATCCCTGTCAGCTATTGAGCGAAAGAATCTGTGTGGCACTGCGTGCATTCTGATCGGCGGCCTGCATCAACCTGACCTGCAAATCATAGTGTCGCTGTACCGTAATCATCGAGACCAGTTCATCCACGGTGTTGACATTGCTGCCCTCAACCGCGCCCGAAACCAGTTTCACGTTTGCATCCACTTGCGCCGGCTGGCCGTCACGCTGGCGAAACAGGCCATCCAGGCCTTTTTCCAACTGATTGGCCAGCGGATTCACCAGCTTGATGCGGCCAATCTCGACCTGCTGGTTCGGATTATCCAGCGCCACCCCAGAAACCGTGCCATCCGGCGCAATCGTGATGCGGGTATTCTCAGGCACAGTCAACGGACCGCCCTGCCCCTGCACGATCTGGCCACTGCGTGTTTTCAACAAGCCGGTGGCATCCACCACCAGGCCGCCATTGCGGGTATAGGCTTCACCGCTGGCAGTCTGGATGGTGATCCAGCCATCGCCATTGATCGCCACGTCCAGATCATTGCCTGTGTGTTGCAAGGGGCCGGATGTCAGATCCGAACCCGTGCTTTGCTCGACCACAAAGGCTCGCGTCGGCAGACCGGAATCGCTCAGTACCGGAATGGCACGAAATGCGGCCAGCTCGGCACGAAAACCGGTGGTCGAAGCATTGGCCAGATTGTGCGACACCGTAGATTGGCGCAGCTCGGCCTGCTTGGCACCAGACATGGCGATATAGAGAAGTCGGTCCATTTTGCAGTGAGGGCAAGGGGTGAAGATCAACCTACTGGTTACTCACCCTTCCCTTCTCCCTTCTTATCTCAGGTTAACCAGCGTCTGCATGATGGTGTCCTGCGCCTTGATCGTCTGCGCATTGGCCTGGTAATTGCGCTGCGCCGTGATCAGGTTCACCAGCTCCGCAGTGAGATCGACATTGGCATCTTCAACGGCTGCTGACTGCAAAGTTCCCAGATCGGAGGTCATCGGATCGCCTACGCGCGCCTCACCCGAGGCATACGACACGCCCCAGCGGTTATTGCCCAGCGGCTGCAAACCTTGCGGATTGGCAAAGTTGGCCAGCACTACCTGGCCCACTGTGCGGCTTTGACCATTGGAATAGGTACCAAGAATGGTGCCATCGTCGCCAATCGAAATGCCGGTCAGCACGCCATCGGCATAGCCATCCTGACTGATCGAGTTAACGCCAAAGGCACTGCCGTACTGAGTCGAGTCGGAAAGATTGATATTGAATGCAAGCGGTGATGTTGCACCATTGGTCAATGTCTCGGAATAGGCAATCGAGTCGGCCGTACTGGCCGTTTCATCGACCTGACCATTGCTGCTGAATACAAGATTGCCCTGATTGACCGTTGCCGAGCTGCCATCCAGGCTGGTTTGCACTTCCCAGGTATTGGCTGCGGTTTTGGTGAAATAGAAGGTTAGGGTATGAGAAACGCCCAACGAGTCGTAAATCGTTGCCGAGGTGGAGCTGGTATAGGTGGTCGGATCCGTGATCGACAACGGCCCTACGCCAGCCGGTGAAGCAGCCCGGCTCAGTACAGTCGACGAGGCATTCAGGTTCAGTATCATCGCCAGGCCGGCATTACTGGTTCCGGAACCGCCGGTAGCACGCGCCCCCACGTTGCCAACGGTCAATTGCAATGGCTCCGGCGTACCCCCCTTGACCAGCAGACCAGTATTTTCATCGACATCCCAACCTGTCAGCCGATCCGTACCGTTGATGATGTAGCCATTGCGGTCAACCTGAAATTGCCCGTTACGCGTATAGGTCACGGTGCCAGCCGAATCGACCATGCGGAAAAAACCGTTGCCGGTAATCGCCACGTCCAGAGGATTGTCGGTCGTAGTGATATTGCCTTGGCCGAACTGCTGCGAAATACCGGCCACACGTCCACCGATACCGGTCAGATTCTTGGAACTGGCAAAGCTGGCAGCGTAGATATCCGCGAACTCAGCTCGTGATCCTTTAAAACCCACGGTATTGGCATTGGCGATATTGTTGCCGATGACATCCAGATTCTTTGACGACGTATTCAGGCCACTCAACCCTTGCTGGAAACCCATTTCCTTCTCCTTATTTTTCGCGATCGGGCATTACCCACCGCGCAAAAAACTTTTAACGAATTTGTGACACTGAATTCAGATCAACCGCAGAGCCATCGGCCAGTACGATCTTGGTGCTGCCGCCATCGAGCGCCACGCTGCCCACCTTTTGCCAGGTCTGGGTTTGCAGCTGCACGGCACTGCCATCACTCTGCGCGCCATAAGCACGAATCGTGTACGTGCCTGCCGATGCAGTCGTTCCCTCGGCTGTTTTGCCATCCCAGGTGAAATTGCCGTAGCCGGTAAACGATTGCTGGCCAAATTCGAGTTCCTGTACGACCTTGCCTGAAGCATCCACAACCTGCACCAGACCTCCTTTCAGACCAGAGGTGATATTGGTACGGAAATCAATCGCGGTTGAACCGTCGTAATTCAGGGTCGATCCCGCAGCCAGCACCGACTTGCCGATCACATTGGCGGCCTGCAAGGTTTGCTGGGCAGTAAAGCTGCTCAGCATGCTGGTGAATGAATCGTTGAGCTGGCTCAACTGCGTCACCATATTGATCTGCGCCATCTGTGAAGTCGTCTCGGCGCTATCCATCGGATTGAGCGGATCCTGATTCTGCAATTGGGTCACCAGCAGTTTCATGAAGCGATCCTGCTGCTCTTCCATATCGGTCTTGGTAGTGCTGGCTTTGGCATTCAGCGCACTGTAGTCGTAACTGCTATTCTGGGTACTGGAAACGGTAGCCATTCTTCAGCTCCTTCAGACCTGGCCAAGTGCCAGGGTACGGGTCATCAGGGTCTTGGCGGTATTCATCACCTCGACATTGGTCTGGTAAGCGCGCGAGGCGGAAATCATATTGGTCATTTCCTCGATCGCATTCACATTCGACATGGCGACATAGCCATTGGCATCAGCCAGCGGATTGTTCGGCTGATAGGCCAGTTTGGCCGGGGTCGGATCTTCATACACACCAGAAACCTTGACACCCAGCGCATTCTGGCCGGCACCCACGGGGGCGGCCTGAAACACCACCTGCTTGGCGCGGTAGGGCTGACCATTTGAGCTGGTCACCGACTCGGCATTGGCCAGATTGGATGCCACCGCATTCAGGCGAGCCGACTGGGCCTGCATGGCGGATGCGGAAATATCAAAAATACGGAACAGGGACATGATCAGCCGCCTTAGTTACTCTTGATCGCAGAACTCAGGCCTTCGATGCGTTTTTGCATGAAGGTGATTGCCGCCTGATAACGCAGGGCGTTATCGGTAAATGCAACCATTTCCTCATCGACATTCACGGTATTGCCATCAATCGACGGCTGGCTTGGCGTGCGGTAAAGCACTGCAGAGGCCGGGAAAATATCGACCGAGGTACTCGTTTGCAGATGACGGGCATCCGTGGTCGCCAAAGCAGGTTGAGTATTGCCACCAGCCAGTGCATTGTTGAATGCGGACGTAAAATCCACATCGCGCGCCTTGTAGTTGGGCGTATCGGCATTGGCGATATTGGCGGCAATCAGCTCCTGGCGCGCAGCACGCAATTTCAGCGCTGTTTCCTGTACCCGAAAGTGATTATCAAGTCGCGACAACATGGCAAACCTCCTGAAGTTGGACGATTTGCCAGCAGGAAGCATGCCAGCATTGAAATTGGCGGAAAGCCGCACGAATACTGGCGCACCTGCAACGGGGAAACCCGGCACAGGCAAATTTTGCCGGTAGGCGGCAAGGCGATCAGCCGGCAGCGGCAATAAAAAACGGCGGGAAACCGCGCATGCCGCGATCACCCGCCGTAACGAGGAGAAAAGTGAAAATCAGCCAGCCAGACGTGGTTCCGCAATACCCTGTACCCCGGGGCGGAACATCAGCAATCGCCCGGCATGCGGGTCGGTCTCAAGATCCTTTTCGCCACGGCATAGTGACGTCACCAGCAGGGTCTGGCCATCCTCGCCACCAAACGCGCACATGGTGGGCTTGAGCATCGGCAAACGGTATTGGCGATCGAGCTTGCCCTGCGGGGTAAAGCGCATCAGGCTGCCGTCATCCAGCCCGCAGATCCAGTAGCAGCCATCCACGTCCACGGCAGCGCCATCTGGACGCCCGCCCGCATTGCGCAGATCGGCAAATGCACGCTTGTTGCCGATCCAGCCGCTGTCGGTGTCATAGTCGAACGCCCAGAGCATGCGCCGGTCGCGATGCGTATCGGAGCAATAGAAGGTCTTGCCGTCCGGACTGAAAGCCGAACCGTTCGGAATGACAAAGTCATCAAACTCGGAAGGCTGCAATCCTTCAGCCCGGGTATAGCGATACCAGCGCCCGGCCGGCTCGCCCAGCGAGATATCCATCACCATGCTCGATACCCACAGGCGCCCTTGCCGATCACAACGGCCATCGTTGAAGCGCATGCCGGCTAAAGGATGCGCAACGCTGGCCAGCCGTGTGATTTCGGCATCTTCACCTTCGCCCAGCATCACATCGAAAATTCCGGTTTCGCAACTGCACACCATGTGGCCATCCGGACGCAGCACCATGCTGCCGATACGCTCCGGCAAACGCCAGCTACGTACGGCACCGCTGGATGCATCCAGCCGGAAGGCACGGCCGGCCTGGTCGATCCACGCCCAGCAGGCACTACCGGCATCCCAGACCGGGCTTTCACCCACGTTGTTGCGTATTTCCGGACAAATCAACGCATCCGGACCAATTGTGATGGTTTGTGTCATGACAAGTCCTCTGTGAATCAGGCCGGGGTATCGGCGGCTGCCAATTGCAGATTGCGTTGCTGGCGTTTTTTCTGGAAACGGCGAATCACCGGGAAACACAGCGTGAACAATGCCAAAATCAGAAAACCGAGCGTAATCGGGCGGGTATACAGGAAATCATAACTGCCACTGGACAAGGACAACGCCCGGCGGAAGCTGCTTTCGGCCATGGGCCCCATGATCAGCGCCAGCACGATCGGAGAAGGCGGAAATTCCCATTTCTGCATGAAATAGCCAACGACGCCGGCGATCAGCATGATGCCGATATCGAACATGCTGTTGTTGATCGCGTAAGTTCCCACGATGCACAGCGCCATGATGGTTGGCGTCAGGATCGATTTGGGCATCTGCAGGATGCGGCCCATGAAGCGCAACGAGCCCAAGCCAAGTACCAGCAAGGCCACATAGCAGAACAGCATGCCGGCAAACAGGGTGAACACCAGATCGGCATGTTCCTTGAACAGCAACGGCCCCGGCTGCAAACCTTGCAGCGTCAACGCACCCAGCATCACGGCCGTAACGGCATCACCCGGAATACCCAGCGTCAGCATCGGCAGCAAGGCACCACCGGTACAGCCATTGGCACCCGATTCACAAGCAGCCACGGCCGAGAGTTCGCCCTTGCCGAAATTTTCCGGCGTCTTGCTGAAACGCTTGGCCTCGTTGTAGGCCACGAATGCAGCAATGTCGGCACCGGCGCCAGGAATGGAACCAATGAAAACACCCAGGCCGGTCGAGCGCAACACGGTGCCCAGCATGCGCTTGTAGGTGCTCCACGGCGGAATGATGCGCCCCAGTTCTGCTGCCTTGTTTTTCAGGGTTTCGCTCTCGGCCATCGCCTTGAAGGCTTCGGCGGCGGCGAACAGACCAATCATCACCGGAATGAACGGCACCTGCATCAGCTCATTGAATCCCCCGGTAAAACGCGGAAAACCGCCCATCGGATCAAGACCAACCGTAGCAATCAGTAGGCCCAGAAAGCCGGCAATCAGACCCTTGACCAGCGATTCGCCCGAAATGCTTGCGATGATGCTCAAGCCGAAAACAGCCAGCGCAAAGGTTTCCGAGGCGCTGAATTCCAGTGCGATACCGGCCAGGATCGGTGCCATGAAAATCAGCACGATCACACTGAGCGTACCGCCAATAAACGAAGACAATGTGGCCGTACCCAGCGCGATGCCGGCCTTGCCCTGCCGGGTCAACTCGAAACCATCCATGGCCGTGGCGGCGGCAGCCGGCGTACCCGGAATCTTCAACAGGATGGCGGTGACCGAACCGCCGTAGATGCCACCGAAAAATACACCGGAGATCATCAAGAGGCCGGATACCGGATCCATGCCGAAGGTAAATGGCAACAGAATCGCCACCCCCATGGTGGCTGTCAGCCCCGGCATGGCACCAATCACGATACCGACCGCCACACCGATCACTGACAGCAGCAATGCAAACGGTTGTTGCGCCAGGGCGGCAAAACCGTTCAGAAGCAAATTGAGTTCTTGCATGATGAATATCCTTGCGCCGCAGCGAGCTTATTCAAACAGGGTGCCGACCGGCAGGGGCACATTCAGGCCCAGCGAGAAAACGAAATACAGCAATGCGGTGATTACCAGCGCCAGGACAGGATTGAGCAATTTGTTGCGCATGCCCATCAGCCCCATCAAGCCCGCCAGATAAACCGCCGTGACCGGCGCATAACCCAACCATGGCATCAGCACCAGGCACGCAATTGTCGCCGCCACACCCAGTACGGTGCGCAGATGGTACGGGCCCGCTCCGGTGGTTTCGGGTGCAGGCGATGCAATACCCTGCTTGAGTTTGCGCAGGTTGCGCGCGATCAGGAACCCGCTCAATACGATCAGAGCGCCAGCGTAAATCAGCGGAAAACGGGCCGAACCGATATCTGTTGCCAGGCCGGTGGAAGGGAACTTGCGGGAAACCAGAATGGCAGCAATGGCCACCAGGCAGACCAGCCCGCCGATCAGGATTTCAATTTTGTGATCCTGGCGTGAAGGCTGCTGGTCGCCAGACGATTGCATATGACTCATGACAATACCCTTTTCATGCAGGACTTCGACCTCCCGGCCCGAGTCACCTCAGGCCGGGATCGATCGCGTCTGTCCGTTTATTTGGCGATACCCAGTTTGGTCATCAGGCCCTTGAAGAAAGCGTTGTCCTTGTCGATGGCCTTTTTGAAATCAGCGCTGTCCAGATAGGCATGCGACAGATTCATCTTGGCCAGAGATTCCTTGAAGGAAGCATCCTCGGCGGTCTGCTTGGCGGCCTTGCGCAGGGCATCAACCACGGCCGGCGGAGTTTTCTTCGGTGCCACAATGCCGCGCCAGGTCATCACGGTCAGATCCACGCCTTTTTCTTTCAGGGTCGGCACCTTGTCGAAACCGGCGGCACGCTGATCCGCCATCACGGCCAGCAGCTTGATCTTGCCAGCAGCCACATGATTGACCACTTCGGCCGGGCTAACCGTCACTGCTTCGATATGTCCGCCCAGCAGCGCGGTCACGGCCGGATTGGCGCCGTCGTACGGGATATGGTTGAACTTGGTCCCGGTCTTGTCCGCCAACGCTTCAGCGGCCAGGTGCCAGATGGCGCCGGTGCCGGAATTGCCGATACGCACCTTGCCCGGATTGGCCTTGGCATAGGCGATGAATTCCTCATAGCTGTTCCAAGGCGCATCAGCCTTGACCGAGATGGCGCTCGGCTCGGCATTCAGGCGGGCGATGGGCACCACATCGTCAGCGGTAAACTGCACCAGGCCCATGTGCGGCAGCATGGTCAATTCAACCGTACCGGTGCCGATCTTGTAGCCATCGGGGCGCGCCGTCACGATTTCGGACAAGCCCACCGCACCGCCGCCACCGGTCTTGTTGACCACGCCCATCGGCTTGGGCAGATACTTCTTGGCTGTATCGGCAAATGCGCGCGTGACCAGATCGGTTCCGCCACCGGCGGCATAGGGCACCACCACTTCGATCTGCTTGGTCGGATAATCAGCAGCCTGGGCAGGTGCGCCGAGCATCAGGGTGGAAACACAGACTGCGCTCAGCACGCGGACGATCAGTTTTTGCGATTTCATCTTCAACCTCCTGGAATTAAACATTGAAACGCTGATGAATCAGACGTTTCCAACGCATGGACGGCCTGCTGCAAGGCCTGTCCACACACTTATGCCACGCACTGCGATTCCCACGCAGCGACAAAGCATTCGGCGCGCCCGGCCAGTTGTTCGAGGGTGATGCCGGGCGAATACAGCGCGGAACCCAGGCCGAAACCATTGGCACCTGCTGCAAGAAACGGGGATTGGTTGTCGGGCGTGATGCCGCCCACCGGAAACAGCCGTGTCTCTTTGGGTAATACGGCACGCATGGCCTTGATCACCAGCGGCGAGACCAGTTCGGCTGGAAACAGCTTGAGTGCATCGGCCCCGGCACGCAGTGCGGCAAAGGCCTCGGTCGGCGTCACAACACCGGGCAGGCAGATCAGGCCAAGTGCCTTGGCTGCGGCAATCACCACCACATCGGCATGCGGCATCACCACGAGATCGGCACCGATCGCGGCCAGCCGCTCCACATCCGCCATGCGCAACACGGTTCCGGCACCGACCAGGGCATCGTCAGGCAGGCACGCACGCATGCGGACGATGCTCTCGAACGGTTCCGGCGAGTTGAGCGGTACTTCGATCAGGCGAAAGCCTGCGTCGTACAGTGTTTTTGCCACGCCTTCGGCCTCGGCCGGCGTTACGCCACGCAGAATGGCCACCAGCGGCAGGCTGGCCTGCGCAGATTCAAATCGGGCAAGTCGGGTGTTTTCCATCACGGCATCCTCAAGATTGAACTTCGGCCACACGCGCGTTGATCAGGCCCAGCGCCCGGCCAACTTCCCACAGGCCGCGCGGTGCCGGGTTATCCAGCGTGCCGGCCACGGGTACGCCAAGCGCGGCAAAAACCTGGCGATAGCGCTGGCACAAGCCGGCATCGCCGATCAGCAGCAGCGGCCCCTGCGCCTGCAGTACGGTTGAAGATTTGGCCAGCCCGGATACCAGCTCATGGCCGATCAACAGGCCAGAGAGATAATCCTTGAGCTGGCCCGGCATCAGGCGCCGGGTCAGGCCCAATGTGCGGGCAGCAAAAATCTGGTGCAGAAAATCGCCGGGCAGACTTTCCCTGGCGGCCTGCACGCCTTGCAGAAAGGCGGATTCGGCCGCGGCCGGCTCTGGCTGCTCGGCATCAGCCATCAGACGCCCGAGGATCGAGTGCTTCAGCAGTACGGCAAACATCTCGCCAGTCATATAGCTGGCGAAGCGCACGATGCGGCCGTTTTCCACCTGCACCCACTTCGAATGCGTACCGGGCAGCACCATGGTTGCGCGCCGGGCCAGCTCGGGATTGGCGGCCAGCGCGCCGGCAATCTGGATTTCCTCGCCGCGAATCACATCCGGAGCAACAGCGGATTCATCAAGCAAAACACCCGGAGCAATCACCACATCACAGCCCAACTGGCTGCGAACACGCACGCTGTGGGCCGCCAGCGTGGCGACATCAGCCGGACAGCGCACATACGGCGCCTCTTTCCAGCCCTGCGCACTGCCAACCATGCCACCCGCCACAACCGGCAGTTCCGGCCAGGCTTGCAGCCAGTCCGCAGCAATTTCAGCCAATGCCTGCTCAAACCCGGCGGCACCGGGCTGTGGCAGCGATTGCAGTCCTTGCGCGCTGCTGCGTACCTGCAACACCTCACCCTGCGCACCCAGCAAAAAGGCGCGCAGGCTGGAGGTTCCCCAATCCAGTGCCAGCAAGGCCGGCGTTTTCATTTGTTCATTGGCATTCATGTGCTTGCCTTCTCCATTCCGAGCACTTCAGAAATCCGGCCGGCCGCAGCCAGCACCAGCGGGCCGAGTTCCAGCATGCGTTCCTTGGGCATGTAGGGCACGGCACTGGCCACGCTGATCGCCGCCACCACCTTGCCGCTGACATCGCGTACCGGCGCACCGACGCAGCGGATGCCCAGTTCGTTTTCTTCCAGATCCATCACCCAGCCCTGCGCGCGGTAGCGCAGCATGGCTTCTTCAAACTGCGGCCAGGGGCTCAGTAGTGAGCGCTCGCCGGCATCCACCTTGAGCGCCACCGCTTCGTCATACAAATCGCGCCATTGCCCCGGCGCAAAACCCAGCATCAGCGCCTTGCCCACTCCGGTGGAGGCCAGCGGCATGCGTTGTCCGGCACGCGAGCGCATTTCCAGCCCCTTGGTGCCAGGAACCTTCTCCAGATAGAAGACCTGCGTACCTTCCACCGTGCCGAGGTGGACCGTGTCTCCGGTCCGTGCAGCAAGCGCCTCCAGGTGCGGCCGCGCCAGCGCGCCGAGCGGACGCTGCTCCTGTGCCTTGGTCCCCAGATAGATCAGGCGCGAGCCAAGCGTGTAGCCGCGATAAGGCACGTGATGCAGATATCCCTCGCTGACCAGGCTGCCCAGCATGCGGTGCGTGGTACTGCGCGGCGTACCCAGATGCGCGGCAATGCCTTTCACATCCGAAATGCCCTGCGCCACGCACTCCAGCAGGGCCAGCCCGCGCATCAGCGTTTGCGTGCCCTTGGGCGATTCATCTGCCGTGATGGATTCATCCGGGTGATTCACAAGGCCTCCAAATGTCTCAAATAATTTCTTTGTTGACCAAATATTAGAAACAGCCATAGCATTGTGTCAAATATTTTTTACTTGTCCATATATTGAGACATTGCATGGACAGACACGACCCGGCCATTAACGGCCCTCAACCCAAGGAGCTAGAAGATGTTCAATGACTTGAAAGACAAGCGGGTTCTGATTACCGGTTCAACCCAAGGGATCGGCATGGCCACGGCGCGTGCCTTTGCCCGCCAAGGCGCGAAGGTGGGCATTACGTCACACGTCATGTCGGAGGGAATCGAGCAATCGCTGGCGGAACTGCGCGAACTCGGCGGTGAAGGTGCGTTCTTTGCGGGCAACCTGTGCGATACACAAGCCTGTGAAAAACTGATCAATGAGTTTGTGGATCGCTTTGGCGGCATCGATGTGCTGATCAACAATGTCGGCGGTCTGGTCGGGCGCAAGCAGATCAGCGAGATCGACGACGATTTCTTCAATCAGGTATTCGATCTGAATGCGCGTTCGGCCCATATGGTGACCAAGTACGCGATGCCCCATCTGGCTGCCGCCGCAGAAGCCAGCGGCACCACCTCGTCGGTCGTACTGGTCGGCTCGTTCGCCAGTTATATGGGTGGCGGCCCGGGCGCCTCGCTGTATGCCGCGGCCAAGGCCTGGATCCACACCATCCAGAAGAACTGGGTCACTTCCTACACCAAGCAAGGCGTGCGCTTTAATGTGGTGGCACCGGGCACGGTCGATACCGCCTTCCATGCCGACAAGAACGACGCCGTGCGTGCGCAGATCAACGCTACCATTCCGATGGGGCGCTTTGCCCGGGCGGAAGAAATTGCGCCATCCTTCCTGTTCCTGGCTTCGCACGCTTGCAGCGGCTATATCACCGGCCAGATCATCAATGTGAATGGCGGCCAGTACATGCCTTGATCAAGCACGCACCCGGATCGTCATGAATCCGGGCCGCCCCATCCTGTATCGGCTTGTCATCGATTACAATGCACGGATCCTGATCACCCCGCGTGATCGCCCTGCTTATGGACATTGCATGCAAGCCGATACCTCTTTCCCGCTCGCCCCATCTCTGGCGGATAACGCCTCTGCCGACAAGCAACCGGTTGCCGGCACGCAAACCCTGATGCGCGGGCTGGCCCTGCTGGAGTGCGTGGCCGATGGCATCAATGATGTCAAAGGCATTGCTGCCCGACTGGGTACGCCGCGCAGCACCGCGCACCGCATGCTCAATAGTCTGGTCAGCGAAGGCTACCTGCACCATATCCCCTATCGCGGCTACCTGTTGGGGCCCAAACTGATCCGGCTGGGAACGATCGCGCTGGAGCAGCGCCCGTTGGTCCCCATTGCCCGTCCGCACCTGGAAGCGCTGGCTGCACAATGTGGCGACACCGTGCATCTGGGCCAGGTCGATGGCGATTGCGTGCTGTATCTGGACAAGATTCCGGGCACGCGCGGGCTGGAAATGCGCTCGCAGATCGGGCAGCGCAAGCCGATTGCCTCAACCGGGGTGGGCAAGGCACTGATGCTTGGTATCGCACAGGAACGCTGGCCGGCACTTTACGAAGCAGCCTGGGCAGATCAGGTTCAGAGAGGCCAGCAACCCATGCTGGCGGCATGGGCGCAATATCAGGAAACCATGCGCGGTTATCTGCGCCAGGGTTGGGTCTACGATCTGGAAGAACACGAACTGGGCATCCGCTGCGTCGGCGCACCGGTTTTCGATGTCAGCGGCAAACTGGTGGCAGCCGTCAGCGTGGCCAGCGCGGTACCCTATATGTCGGAAGCGCGCATGGCTGAACTCGGGCCGCAAGTGCTGGCCACGGCGCAGGCCATCTCGCATGCGCTGGGCTGGCGCTAGCAGCCAGGTTTTGGCATAGTCCGGCCGACTTGCTTATTCACACACATGCTTCACCCATGAACCACCCGATTGATTACACACAGCCCTGCAAATCACGCAAATTGCCCAAGCATTTCTCGCCGGTTGCCTTTGCCTTTTTCATGTCATCAATTATGGCCCTGCTGATGTGCACGGTCATTGTTGCGGTCAGCGGCGGCGTGACTGGTGATTTCGCATGGCGTGTCGGCAAGGCTTATATGCTGGCCATGCCGGTGGCTTTTTGTTGCGTGCTGCTGGTTCGCCCGCTGGTCGTCAGACTGGTTGCGCTCACCGTGCAGAGCTGACGCAAATCAGGCCGCCCTGCAAGCCTGCCGCTCCTGGATATCTTCCGCAATGGCACGGCTGCTGCCGGCCTTGCGTCGCTCCACAAACAGACTGGAACCGCTTTGCTGCTTGGCCATTTTCTTGGCCGCAGCCGCTGCTACTGAAATATCGTGATGACACTGGTGCTGTGCCGGATCGATTGCAACGGCCCCCAGAGAAAGACTGATCAGGGAATGCCACTGGCTGTTGCCCTGCCGATCGGGTGAGCAATAACCACCGGCTTCGACATGGCCGGGCAGGAAATGCTCGGCCACCCTGGCATCGAACTGCTCCAGAATTTCCAGGCAACGCGCCTGCCAATCGTCCGAGACAAACAGCAGCAGAAAATCATCTCCGCCGATATGGCCGACAAAATCGAGATTGGGATCGGCCACCCCCTGCAGGATGGTGCCAAGCAGGCGAATCACCTCGTCACCCTTTTCATAGCCGTAGATATCGTTGTACGGCTTGAAGTGATCCAGATCGGCATAAACCACGACAAACGGGGTTTGCATGGCAAGCAGACGCAGGATCTCCTCCTGGATTGGCACATTGCCCGGCAACAAGGTCAGCGGATTGGCATGGCGCGCCGCGCGGATCTGCATGTCGGTTACTGCACGCATCAGATCGTGCCCGGTACCCATGCCCAGATAACGTCCACCCTCGGTAATGATGAAACCATCGGCCAGATAGCGGCGCTCGCACGATGTCACCAGACGCGATAGCTCTTCCAGGCTGATGCTGTGTTCCACCACCAGCGGGGCCGGGTCCATCAACATGCTGCACGGCTTCTGGCCATACAGTTCGCGATTGAACGGCCGGGCAAAGCGCTCCAGTACCTCATGGCGCTTGATCAGACCCACCGGTTCGCCCGACTCCGACAACACCGGCAAGGCCGGCAATTCCTGTGCCTTGCTGAATCGCTGGTAAATGCTTTCATTGCTGTCGGTCTCGCGCACGGTGGGTACATCCACCAGCAGGCTGCGCGCGCTTTGCTGCGCTATCAGGCCGCCGCGCACCGGCACTGCCGGCTCGATCAGCAACTTGCGTGGCGGATTGGCTTGGGGCCGGGCCAGATGGTAGCCCTGCGCCAGATCGATGCCGATACGACGCACGCATTCAAGCTCTGCCTGGGTTTCCACGCCTTCTGCAATCACGCGTGCGCCGGTATTGAGCGCGATATGGTGAATCGAGCGCACGAACTGGCGTTTCTGCGCATCCCCTGAGATACCCTGAATGAAATACTTGTCGATCTTGACGAAATCCGGTTGCAATTCCGACCACAGACGCAAACCGGAAAAGCCCTCGCCCAGGTCATCGATGGCAATGCGGAACCCCATTTCGCGATAGTGCTGCAGCGCATTGCACAACTGGTCGAAGTTGTCGGCCGGGTGGATTTCGGTCAGTTCAATCACCACGCGCTGCGGGGAGAGCCCCACTTCGCGCAGGATTTCCAGCGTAGCCCCGGATCGAAACGAGGGGGAAGTCAGGCAGGCCGGCGAAATATTCAGAAACAAGCGGCCCGGCAAACCGGCTTTGACAAAGCTGCGAATCACCGCGCGCCGGCAGGCGAAATCGAGTTCGGGCAGCATGCCGCAATGGTGTGCAGCAGCGAACAGATTCAGAGGGGAATGCAGATAACTCGCTGACGGGCCGCGGATCAGGCCTTCATAGCCGAATACCTCGCCCGCGCCCATCGCGGCGATCGGCTGGAACAGGGCAGTCAGCAGGTCATCATGCAACAGCCGGACCAGTTCTGCCTGCTGCAACTCGGTGGATAGTGGTGCCATTCTCGTTTCCCGTGAACACCCCGGCAGCATAAGAAGGCAATGTGACGAATCCGTGACAACTCTTCTGCAAAACATGTAACTCATTGATCCAAATCGACCGGATGCTTTTTTATTGCATCCGGCCGATTCGCCGTAACGCCCGAATCAGCGCGTTACATCAACCACTACCCGGCCACGCACCTTGCCCGCAAGCAGATCGTTTGCTGCGGCAATGGCCTCTTCCAGACCGATTTCAGAAGTCAGGCTTTCCAGTCTGGCCGGATCGATATCGTGCGCCAGGCGTTGCCAGGCGGCCTCGCGTACCGGCAGCGGCGCCATCACGCTGTCGATACCGTACAAGGTCACACCGCGCAGGATGAAAGGCATCACCGTCGACGGAAAATCGAATCCTTGCGCCAGACCGCAGGCCGCGACCGCACCGCCATAGCGCGTGGAAGCACAGGCATTGGCCAGCGTATGGCTGCCCACGGTATCGACCACGCCGGCCCAGCGCTCTTTTGCCAGCGGCTTGCCGGGCGCTGCCAACTCGGCGCGATCCATCACTTCCGCAGCACCCAATTCCTTGAGCCCATCAGCCTCATGCGTGCGGCCGGTCGATGCCACCACCTGATAACCCAGTTTCGCCAGCAGTGCCACCGCAACGCTTCCTACGCCGCCATTGGCACCGGTGACCAGCACCGGGCCATCCGCCGGTTTTACGCCATGCTTTTCCAGTGCCAGCACGCACAGCATTGCCGTATAGCCGGCCGTACCGATCGCCATGGCTTGGCGTGTGGAAAAAGCAGCGGGCAGCGCCACCAGCCAGTCGCCCTTCACGCGCGCCTTTTGGGCCAGGCCACCGCAATGCGTCTCGCCCACGCCCCAACCGTTGAGTACAACCTTGTCGCCAGTTTTCCAGCGCGGATGGCTGCTCTCGATGACCGTACCGGCGAAATCGATGCCGGCCACCATTGGAAAGCGCCGTACGACCGGAGATTTGCCGCTAATGGCCAAACCATCCTTGTAATTCAGTGTCGACCACTCGACCTGCACGGTCACGTCGCCCTCCTGCAGCACGCTCTCGTCGATCTGCTGGCAGCTCGCGCGATAGCCGGCCTCATCCTTGGTGATCAGAATGCCCTTGAACATCTTTTTTCCTTTTCAAATAAATAGACCAATCAACTACAAATAAACCAGACAAATTCAGTGGCGTGGCAGTGCCTGCAGAAACAAGCGCAGAAAGGCCTGCATCGGCTCGATCGAACGCGCCAGACGTGCACGCAGCACGGCACCTTCCCAGCCGATCCAGAACACATGCGCCAGGCCCGCACAATCGGCATTCGCAGCCAGCTCACCCGCCTCCACCGCGCGCTGCAAACATTGCGCGAGGCGTTGTTCCCAGTCGGTAAAGATCTCTTCAAGCCGGATACGCAGTGCCGCATCGATACAACTGACTTCCTGCCCCAGGTTGCCCACCAGGCATCCGCGCGTGTAATCGAAGCGCTCGACCCCGCAACAGGCCTCATCAACAAAGGCAGCCAGTCGCGCCAGCGGCATCAGATCGGCATTGCCGAAATGCTTGTCGAGCTTGCGTGCAAAATAATCGGCATAGGCTTCGATAGCGGCGGCGACAAACGCATCCTTGCTCTCGAAGTAGTGATAGAACGATCCTTTGGGCACCTGGACACGTTTGAGCACATCGTCGATCACGGTCGCGCTCACCCCCTGCTGGGTCAGCAGTTCGATGCCGCAGCGAATCAGCAGGGCGCGCGTATCGGCGTAATCCAGCCCATTACGGGCTGGCCGGCCGCGCGGACGGCGGGGAAGTTCGGGGGTTGAAGACATGGCCAGATATTAGACCAACAGCTTATAAATAACCACAAAAAAAGCCTGTGTTATTTCACAGGCTTTGCAGAGGTTATTTGAAACGTGATTTGGCTGAGCTCACGGCTTCACTGATTGCATCCCAGGCAATATCAAGGCCGGAACGCATGTCTTCCCAAGCGCTCTCACTGGCTTCCTGCATGGCTTCGAGCTTCACGCGTGCTTCGATCTGCTTGTTGCGCAACATCTCGATTTCATCGCTGTACTGGGTCTTCAGCTCTGCTTCAGCCAGCGCGGCCTTGACGGCCAGACGGTCGATATCGGCATTCCATTCGTCCAGTTTGGCCTGCAGCTTGCGGACATATTCTTCGCGTGTTGCCATAACACATGCTCCTCTGAAGTGATTGAACACAGTGGGCGCCCCAACATGGCACCTACGCCCTTTCCTTCACAGTAGCCCACAACCGCGCAGAACGACAGCGACAAATCCCGTTTTGCTACATCTGAAAACGCATCGACAGATCAACCGCGATCACGTCCTTGGTCAGCTTGCCGATCGAAATGCGATCCACCCCGGTTTCCGCAATCGCGCGGATCGTTGCCATCTCGATGCCGCCGGAGGCTTCCAGTACGGCCTTGCCGCGCGAGCGGCTTACCGCTTCGCGCATGTCGTCGTTGCTCATATTGTCGAGCAGCACCGATGTGGCGCCAGCAGCCAGGGCTTCATCGAGCTCGGTGAGGTTTTCCACCTCGATCTGGATCGTGACATGGCTCGGTGCGATCTCGCGCGCAGCCTCAAGCGCGGCGGTGATCGAACCGGCTGCCATGATGTGGTTTTCCTTGATCAGGATGCCATCGTAGAGACCGATGCGCTGGTTGCACCCGCCGCCAACCAGCACGGCATATTTCTGGGCGCGGCGCAGGCCAGGCAGGGTCTTGCGCGTATCGTGGATGCGGGCGCCGGTACCGGCCACGGCATCGACATAGCACCGGGTTTCACTCGCCACGGCCGAGAGCATCTGAAGGAAATTCAGCGCCGAACGCTCGGCGGTCAACAGGCTGCGCGCCTGGCCGCTGATTTCGCACAGCAAGGTTCCGGCTTCGACCCTATCCCCTTCCGCGATTTTCCAATCGATACACGCATCCGGATCAACCTGGTGAAACACTTCGTCAAACCAGGGTTTACCGCAAATCACGGCAGATTGGCGTGCAATCACACGCGCCACGCCCGGCTTGCCTGCCGGGATCAGTTGCGTGGTCCAGTCGTTTTCGCCGATATCCTCGGCCAATGCGGCCGCGACATTGGCGGCGATGATGTGTCGGGGAGGGAGAGCAATCATGGTCATTCCAGTTCTTTCAGTTCCGGCATGGGCAACGGCGCAATTGCTGTTGCCATTTCGCGGTAAATTCTTTGCAATGCTGCGGCATTATCCGCTTCCAGGCGCAGGGTTAAAACCGGCGTGGTATTGGAAGCGCGGATCAGGCCGAAACCGTCTGCATATTCGATACGCAAGCCATCGACCCCGAACACGCGTTCGGCACTCGGGAACACCGCATTGCGCGCAATCTGTGCGACACGGGCCTGGCCATCTTCCTGCAGCGCAATCTGCAATTCCGGCGTGATCAGGGACACGGGCAGACGTGCGAGCTCAGCATCAATATCTGTACCATCAGCAATCATCTGCAGCAACTTGGCACCCGCGTACAGGGCATCGTCCACGCCCCAGCCGGCAAAGGCGAAATGACCGGACAACTCACCGGCCACCAGTGCGCCACAGGCCTTGAGCCGGCGCTTCATATGCGAATGGCCGGTGGGAATCGCTTCGCTGCTGCCGCCGTGCGCAGCCACCCAGCGGGCAAGCAACCGGCTGGATTTGACGTCATACAGCACATGGCCCGGTTTGCGTGCGAGTTCGGCCGCGGCAAACAGCATCAGCAGACGATCGCCGGCAACAATGTTGCCGGTGCGGGTTACCACACCCAGCCGGTCGCCATCACCATCGAACGCCAGGCCAATATCGGCACGCTGGCGGGTAACTTCGTGCTGCAGGTCGCCCAGATTGGCGGCATCCTGCGGATCAGGGTGATGATTGGGGAAATGGCCATCCACCGCGCAATACAGCATGGCCACCTCGCACCCCAGTTGCCGCAACAACTGCGGTGCAATCGCACCCGCCACGCCATTGCCGGCATCGATCACCACCTTGAGTGGCCGCAGCAGCCGCACCTGCGCTGCCACGGCAGCACAGTATTCACCGGAGATGTCGCGCGGGTGCCGCGTACCCTGCCCTGTCGAAAACCGGCCAGCCTCGATGCACACGCGCAAGTCCTGCAAGGCAGCACCATCGATGGTATCGCCACCCAGCATCATCTTGATGCCGTTGTAATCGGGAGGATTATGGCTGCCGGTGATCATCGCCCCGCAGCCGTTGGCAAGCCGGTTGGCAGCAAAATAGAGCAACGGCGTTGCCGCCAGCCCCAGATCCAGCACATCGACACCGCTCTGCAACATGCCGGCAATCAGGCTTTGCGCCAGTGCCGGGCTGGACAGGCGTCCGTCACGCGCAACTGCCAGCTGTGAGAATCCGCGCTCGATGGCAAGCGAACCCAGCGCGCAACCTATCAGGTATGCGGCATCGGGCGTCAGGCGCGAAACCCTGGCGCGCACGTCATAGGCTTTGAAGATGGAGGGGTCGATTGCTGGCATGGGCGTGATGGTAACGGAAGACCCCGCCTGCGCACAGTCAAAGAGGCTGAACAGATATTTCTCAGCTGAAATCACCGGTATAGCCGAGCGTACGCGACAGCGCGATGCCGGCAGCGCGCACCTGAATCGCCAGCTCTTCCACCCGGCTATCCGGAATCTGGTAATTCACGCCAGAAAGGCTGATCGCTGCCATCACCTCGCCGTGCGCATCGCGCACCGGCGCGGCAATGCAGCGCACTTCCGGCACTTCCTCGCCGTTATCGATGGCCCAGCCGCGCGCACGCGTCTGCACCAGTAGCTGTTTCAATGCAGTGCGCGTGGCTGGGGTGGCGGCATTGAAGACGGGCAACTCTTCCTGCGGAAAAATCTGGTCGATTTCGTGCTCGCTCTTCCACGCCAGCAAGGCCTTGCCCAGGGCGGAGCAATGCAGTTGCACATGCTTGCCCACCCAGCTGCGCACAATGACCGATTGCGGACTTTCCAGCTTGGCCAGGTAAATGGCCTCGCGTTCCTGCAAGATGCTCAGATGGCAGGTCAGATGAGTTTTCTCGCGCAGTTCATACAGTATCGGCATGGCCTCGCGCTTGATATCGAACCCGGCCACCGCCTGGTTGCCGAGTTCGTACAAGCGCAGGCCCAGCGCATATTTGCCGTCGTGATCCTGCCGTAACAGACCGTGCGTCAGCAGCGCTGCCAGCAGGGTATGCGTACTGCTCTTGGGCAGATCCAGCGCCTGGTGGATCTGGCTGAAACCGGCCAGACCCACCTCTTCCAGATAGGCACAGATACGCACGATCTTGTCGAGTGCGGGCACGGATGTTACGGGCGTTGTCATACAAAAAATTCCTGGCAAGTATTACTGGATACGGGCCAGGAATTCTGCCACCTTCTGCTGCCCTGCAGGCGAGAGCGGTACCGATGGCGGCAACACGGCTGTGGAAATATCCACGCCGGACTGGCGAATCGCCTCCTTGATCACACCGTAGAATGGGGTGTCGATGCCATAGATCGAAGCCAGCTTGCCTACTTCGCGGTGCAATTCGATCGCCTTGGCATAATCGCCGGCGCGGAAAGCCTGATACAGGCCGCACAGGATCTTGGGCGCAAAGTTGGAACAGGCCGGAATTGCACCATCGCCACCGAGCGCCAACGTGTTGAGCAAGTGCTCGTCAAAGCCGCAGAACACCATGAAATCCGGACGCTGCGATTTGACTTCCACGATGATCTCGCGCGTATGCGTCACGCTCACCACCGAATCCTTGATGCCAACGATATTCGGGCATTCCAGCGCCAGGCGCTTGATCAGGCCGATTTCAAGCTCCTGCTTGGTCATGGCCGGATAGTTGTAGAGCATCTGCGGCATATCCACGGCAGCAGCGATCTGCTTGTAATGCTGGTACAGCGCTTCCTGGCTCAGTGGCGCATAGAACGGGTTCACGATCAGCACGGCATCGGCACCCACTTCCTTGGCATGCTCGGCATAGCTGATGGTTTCCTTGGTACCCGGCACGCTTACGCAAAACAACACCGGCACACGGCCATTGACGTACTTGACGGTGAAAGCTGCGATTTCCTCGCGCATGGCGCGATCCATATGGCTGAATTCACCGGCACTGCCCAGCACCAGCACGCCGTTGACGCCGTTGTCGATCAGGTGATCGAGCAAACGGCCCATACCGGCCGGATCGAACTGGCCCTGGGCATCAAAAACAGTGGGAACGGGCGGAATGATGCCCTGATAAAGCGGTTGGCTCATGGTGGTTTCCTGTGTGCGAAGATTAAAACAAACCGGAAAGTTCCATACAAGGAACATATGTTCAACATCAAAAACCACTGTATGCCCGTGGCACACCAGGCGCAAGCCATAGCCACCACATCCCCGTAAAACCCAAGTTCAATAAGGTTTCATCCCGCAGCGAACGTCCAATCGGCCGCGTGAAATACGATTACGTAGCGGCAAACCACAGATCAAGAGTTCAACTGGCAGAACCACATAGCCAGATGCTATCTCCGGGATTTAAACGATTCATTTAACAAAAAGATGGGCACCTCCTATGCTGGCCATACACACAGGAAGGAGATCCGCGATGAAAAAATGGCAATGCGCAATCTGCGGTTTTGTCTACGACGAAGCTGCCGGATTGCCGGAAGAAGGTATCCCGGCCGGCACACCTTGGGCGGCCATCCCCGATGACTGGAGCTGCCCTGAATGCGGTGCAGCGAAATCCGATTTCGAGATGGTAGAAATCGCGTGAGCAATTGCTGCAAGACAGATGCGCTGGCCCCCGTCGTCATCGTCGGCTGCGGTCTGGCCGGCTATACGCTGGTGCGTGAGTTGCGCAAGCTGGATTTGTGCGTACCGATCCTGATGATCGCGCGCGACGATGCCACGTTCTACACCAAGCCGATGCTATCCAATGCATTTGCCCACGGTCGCACGCCCGATTCGCTGCGACTGAAGGATGCCGACGCCATGGCAGACGAACTGGACCTGCAGGTCTGCCCCAACGTGGAAGTGCTGGCCATCGACCGCGCGCAAAAAAAACTGTTCCTCGATAATGGCGAGCAGGTCATTTACCGCGATCTGGTACTGGCCGTGGGCGCCGACCCGATCCGCCTGCCATTGGCCGGCAACGCCGCTGATGATGTCCTGTCGGTGAACGACCTGAAGGGGTTTACCCATTACGTTGAAAAACTGGCCGGCGTACGCCATGTAGCCATTCTTGGCGCGGGTCTGATCGGCTGCGAATTTGCCAACGATCTGCTGGCACGCGGCATCGAACCCACTCTGATCGATCCGGCCACCTGGCCTTTGGGCAGATTGCTGCCGCAGGCCGCCGGCGAATACCTGCAATCCCGACTGCAGCATGCCGGGATCGTTTTCCATACCGGCAGCACCGCCACCCGGGTGGATCACGTGGACCAAGGCTATCTGATCACCCTCAGCAACAAAAATCAGATTCATGCCGACCTGGTGCTCAGCGCCGTCGGGTTGCAACCCAGAACCCAACTGGCCAAGGCCTGCGGCCTGCTGGCCAATCGCGGCATCGCTACCGACCGCACGCTGCGCACATCCGACCCGTACATCCATGCGCTAGGCGATTGCGCCGAAGTGGCCGGGCTGGCGCTGCCTTTTGTGCAGCCCATCATGCACGCTGCACGTGCGCTGGCCGCCACCCTGGCCGGAAACCCCACCCGTGTTGTCTACCCGGCCATGCCGGTCGTGGTCAAAACCCCGGCCTGCCCAACGGTCATTGCCCCGCCGCCGCTTGCCAGTGAAGGCAAGTGGCAAATCCATGAAAGCACAAGCGGGCTGGAGGCACGTTATATCGGGGAAAATGGCGAGCTGCTGGGCTTTGCCCTGCTGGGCGATGCCACGCAGCAGCGCGCGGCCTTGGCTCCGCGATTGCCGGCTTTGCTGCCGGCGTAGAGGCATTGTCGGGCTGTGGGCTTCGACTAACTTGTCAAGAAGCCATCCAGCCGCTGGCGCGCGCTATTCCGATCAAGCCTACGATGATCCAGAAGGCATTGAGCAAGGTATATGCCCTGTCCGCCTTCAAAACCGCACACCACGTCAGCAATACGGCATCGATTGTATTGACTATCCAGACCAGTAAAAACGGGCTTTGAGGCCCCATCCAGCCAACAACCGTGAAACTGACGATACGCATCATCACGCCAATCATTTCGAGCGTTTTCATGTTGCGCAAAACAAAAGCATTCATTTCCGACCACCACTCTTGATTCGATTACAAAGACCCTATCGCCCTGCCCTGATTTCAGCCAGCAGCGTTTCTTCCGACCAGATCGTGACACCCAGTTCCTCGGCCTTGGCCAACTTGCTACCGGCTTCTTCACCGGCCACCACCACGCTGGTTTTTTTGGAGACACTGCCTGCCACCTTGCCGCCAGCGGCTTCGATCATGGCCTTGGCTTCATCACGCGAGAGCGTGGGCAAGGTGCCGGTCAGCACGAAGGTCTTGCCAGTGAACGATCCTTCCTTCGCAGCATTCACCTCGACCGCTGGCCAGTGCACGCCTGCGGCGATCAAGGCTTGCACCACTTCGCGGTTATGCGCCTCGGCGAAAAAATCGACGATGGATTGCGCCACCACCGGGCCGACATCGGGCACCTGGGTCAGCAGGTCCTGGCGGCGGGCAACTTGTTGCCGACGTTCCGCTTCGCCTTCAGGCAAATCCGTCATCAACTCTCGCATTTGACCAAAGTATTTCGGCCACTCTTCGATAACAACTTTTTCATCCTTCCGGATACCTGGCGTACCAAAATGGTTGGCCAGATCGCGCGCGGTGGCTTCGCCGACATTGCGGATTCCCAGCGCATAGATCAGCCGCGGTAGCGTGGTGGATTTGCTGGC
Organism: Formivibrio sp. oc-25; assembly: GCF_055810895.1. Classification (NCBI taxonomy): domain Bacteria; kingdom Pseudomonadati; phylum Pseudomonadota; class Betaproteobacteria; order Neisseriales; family Chitinibacteraceae; genus Formivibrio; species Formivibrio sp. oc-25. The sequence goes on from NZ_JBVVOL010000007.1 coordinate 96,527, forward strand.
TTCAATACCGGCCAGCAGGTTCTGCTCGGATTTTTCACCCATGCGTTCCAGATTTGCTAATTTGTCTTTCCTATGCCGCAGCAAATAGAGATCGGCCGGTGTTTCAACTAGCACGGCGTCGACCAGTTGTTCGATCAGCTTGTCGCCCAGGCCATCGACATCCATGGCGCGGCGGCTGGCGAAATGCCAGAGCGCCTGCTTGCGCTGCGCGCCGCAAAAGAGTCCGCCGGTGCAGCGGGTCACGGCTTCGTCTTCGCCCTTGACCGCATGCGAGCCGCAAACCGGGCAGGTTTTGGGCATTTCAAACGGCGGATTGACCGGTTCCTGCGCCGCGCTGAAGAGATCGGCACCCGGCACATCGCGCATCGGACGCTTTTCCGGCACCACGCCCACTACTTCCGGAATCACATCGCCGGCCCGGCGTACGATCACGGTATCGCCCACGCGCACATCCTTGCGCCGCACTTCGTCTTCGTTGTGCAGCGTGGCATTGGTCACCGTCACCCCACCCACAAACACCGGCTTGAGTCGCGCCACCGGGGTCAATGCGCCGGTACGCCCGACCTGGATATCGATGGCTTCGACCACGGTCAGCTCTTCCTGCGCCGGGTACTTGTGGGCAATGGCCCAGCGCGGCGCACGCGAAACAAATCCCAGCTCTTCCTGCTGTGCAAGGCTATCGACCTTGTACACCACGCCATCGATGTCGTACGGCAGGTTCGGTCGCTTTTCGCCGATACGCTGGTAGTAATCAAGCAGGCCCTCGGCACCGCTCACACGGCCACGCTCGTGGCAGACCGGGAAACCCAGCGTGGCCAGCCAATCCATGATGGCCGACTGGCTATCGGGCAGATCGGCGCCTTCGCATTGCGCAACCCCATAAGCAAAGAAGGTGAGCCGGCGCGTAGCAGTGATGTGCGAATCGAGTTGACGCAGGCTGCCGGCTGCCGCGTTGCGCGGGTTGGCAAAGGTCTTTTGCCCGCGCGCGGCCTGCTCTTCATTCAGGCGCTCGAAATCCTTCTTGAGCATGAGCACTTCGCCGCGTACTTCCAGCAACTGCGGGATGGAAGCAGCAACCAGACGCAGTGGAACCGCGCGGATCGTGCGTACGTTCTGTGTCACCTCCTCGCCCGTGGCGCCATCGCCACGCGTGGCGGCCTGCACCAGCATGCCATCGACATAGGTCAGCGAAATCGCCAGCCCATCGAACTTGGGACCGGCATCGTAGGCCACTTCGGCCACGCCCAACCCTTCGCGCACACGCTTGTCGAAGGCGACGATGTCGGCATCTTCGAACGCATTGTTGAGCGAGAGCATCGGCACCTTGTGCGACACCTGACTGAATTCGGGCAAAGGCTTGCCGCCAATGCGCTGTGTGGGGGAGTCCACCGTGAGCAGCTCCGGATGCGCCATTTCCAACGCCTGCAATTCGGCAAACAGACGGTCGTATTCGGCATCGGGCACCGAAGGCGCATCCAGCACGTAGTATTCGTGGGCATAGCGATGCAACAGGGCATGCAGTTCACGTACGCGGTCAAAATCGATTGTCATCGAACATCGTCCCCAAAAAAACAAATCGCCCGGGACACGAATGTGTGCCGGGCAATTGCAATAGTCAGAATTTCTTAAGCGAACAGGCGCAGTGCGGCCATCGATCCCGCCGCAATCCCCCGGTCATCCATGCGGGCATAGATATCGGCCAACTGCGCGCGGATATTGTCCAGGCTGCTCTCGGTCAGCACCTTGCCGTTGTCATCAGCCAGCGTACCTTCCAGCGCAGTCGACAGGGTTTGCGCGAAATCGGCCAGATAATCGAATACAGCCAGGCCGCCCGCGACACGCGGCACATCAAACAGCAAGGTCAGACCTTCGCTGGTGGTACCGAACGGCGATTCATCATGATTGGTCAGCGTGAACAGGGTTTTGCCGGAATCGCTGCGATAGTGGAAATTGCCATCGGGGCCACGTAGCAGCCCGGCCTTTTCTGCCAACACGCGGATTTTTTCAACCGGGAAAGGTTTTGTGACCGGCAGAATGTTCAAACCGATGAGCACATCGACGCTGGCGCAGAATTCGTCGAGTTCACGCGCGGTATTGAGCTTGGCCGAACGCTGCGGGAAAACCACCGTCGCATCGAATTCATCGGCAAATTGCTGCACGCCCATGCAGAAGGCATTGAGCTGCTCCTGTGTCAGCGCGCCCTGGCGATCAGCCAATTGCAAACCGACCTGCAGCTGGCGATAGCGGCTGCGGCTGGTTGAAACCACCACTTCCCACTGGCTGGCATCGTTAAGGCCGAGTGTGACAATGCGTTTGGCACCGGGGAAAGTCGGCACGTTGACGGCAGGAATCGGATCACTGGCGCGGATTTCCGCAATGAAATCGAGTGCTGCATCCAGCATGCTGGTTGTTACCACTTCGTCCTGCGGTTCTTCTTCCTCGATCACGGGCGCCGAGGGAACAATCGAAGGCGCGGGAGTAGGCGCAACCGGCTTGCGTGCTGCCAGTGCCGCTTGCGGATCCACAAAATCGTCCAGATCATCATCGGCCAGCAGAACCGGATCGATACGCGGCTCTGCGCGAACTTCGGGTTCGACCACACGCATCGTCGGCATGGCAACAGCTTCTGCCGGGGCCGATGTCTGGATCACCGGCTCCATACGCATGGATTCGCCCTGACGCACCATGTTTTTCGGCGTTTCAAGCAAGACATCGGGATGATTGCGGGCAAAGGCTTTCTGGGCTTGTTGCCGGTAGCGGCGTTCCTGCCACCAGTTATATGCGTAAACGAGGCCAACGATGGCGCCGCCGACGATCAGCGATCCGAGTTGCAAGTCGGTCATGGTTCATTACCTGTCAATTTTACTTTGCAGCAGCTCACGCCGGGACGACTTCCCGCATCGAGAGGGCCGCTTCAATATCCACGGCCACCACGCGGGACACGCCCTGCTCCTGCATGGTGACACCCACGAGTTGCTGTGCCATTTCCATGGCAAGGCGGTTGTGGCTGATAAACAAGAATTGCGTACGCTCTGCCATTTTCTTCACCAGATCACAATAGCGCAAGGTATTGGCATCATCGAGTGGCGCATCGACTTCATCGAGCAGGCAGAACGGCGCGGGGTTGAGCCGGAAGAGCGAGAATACCAGACTTAGCGCGGTCAGTGCTTTCTCGCCGCCGGACAAGAGATGAATCGTGCTGTTTTTCTTGCCCGGAGGCTGCGCCATGATCTGCAGGCCGGCATCGAGGATTTCCTCGCCGGTCAGGCTCAATTCTGCATGGCCACCGCCAAACAGCGCCGGAAACAATTCGCCCAGACTGGCATTGACCGCTTCAAAGGTTTCGCTGAGCAAAGCGCGGGTTTCACGGTCGATACGGCGGATTGCGCCTTCCAGCGTTTCGATGGCCGAGAACAGATCTGCCGATTGCGAATCCAGATACGCCTTGCGTTCGCGCGCGGTGGTCAGCTCTTCCAGCGCAGCCAGATTCACCGCGCCCAAACCGTTCACAGCCTGCGAAAGCCGGCCGATCTCACCCACCAGTGTTGAAATCCTGATGCCTTCGACCAGTTTGGGCCGCAAGGCGGCTTCATCCGCACCGGCCTCTTCGAGCTCCTGGCTGAAGCGCTCGATCGCCAGGCGCGCTTCCTGCTCTTTCAGGCGCAGTGCGCTGACGGCTTCGCGGGCCGGCTCCAGCCCGGCTTCCACACGCTGGCGCGCTGCTTCCTGTTCGCGCAATTGCTGTGTGCTGGCATTGAAGGCATCGCGAGCCTGCGCCAGCGCCTGCTCTCTGGTTGCGCGCAGATTGACTGCTTCCTGAAAGCCGACATCGAACTGGCCTTCATCGATACCATCAAGCTCGGTCAGCAGATTTTCCATGCGCTCGGTCAGGATTTCCTGCCGCACGGAAAACTCCTCTTCGCGCTGATCCAGTTCGCGCAAGCGGGCTTGCGCAGCCTGAATCGCGAAACGTGCTTCCTGCGCCTGGCGCTCGGCCTGGCGCAAGCGGCTGCGTTGCAGCTCACAGGCCGATTCGGCTTCGGCCTTGGATAGCCGCGCGGATTCCATGGCTTCGACCAAGGGTGCCATGTCGTCCTCTGCCAGCGTCAGCGTCTCCTCGCATTCCATTTTGGCGGCGGTTTCGTCTTCCAGCATGGTCTGCACGCTGGTCAGCTCTTCGCCAAGTTCCTCGCGCCGGCGTCCGGACTGCAAGGCAATTTCCTGACGGCGGGCGATTTCACGCTCCAGCTTGGCCAGCTGGTTGCGCTGTTCCATCTGTTCCCGGCGCGAGACACGCAGGCTGGCTTCCGCCTGGGTCAGCGCATCGCCTGCCGTTTTTGCCGCGGCATCGGCCTCTGTCAGCACGGGGTCGAGCGCTTCCAGCCGCTCCTGGCACGCCGCCAGTTCGCGCCGGCGCGACACCATGCCTGCCAGCGCCCCACCGCTACCGTGGCATTGCACGCTGTTGCGGCTGGCCATGTGGCCTTGCGGCGTTACCAGCCAGCCACCGGATGGCAGCTCGGCACGCCGGGCTTCGATTTCTTCCCATTGCGCGCACCAGACCTGCGCCAGCCAGTCGGGCAAGGCAGCCCGCAAGGCCGGGTGCGAACTGCTGACGTGCGTCGACAAGGCCATACAGCCCGCCGGCACCGTCCCTGAACTGTCGGTATTCTGGTGCAATCCATCCACCAATACCGTCTGCGCAGGCGCCGGCTCAGCTGGGCAGGCATCCACGATGCGTCCCTGCAGTTTGAGTCCCAGCACGGCCTCCACGGCAGTTTCCCAGCCCGGCTCGACCTCGATCAGCTCCAGCACGCGCGCCGTATCCGCCAGCCCGTGCCGCGCCAGCCAGGCATCCAGCACCGTTTCATCGCTGTCCGACAACAAGCCCTGCAAGGCTTCGACACGTGCAGCAAGCCCGGCGCGCTCCAGCGCCAGCTGTTCACGCTGCTGGCGGGCAGCAAGCTGGGATTCGCGCAAGGACTCCAGCGAGCCTTCCAGCTCGTGCACACGCTGGTTCAGGGTTTCTTCGGCCAGCAGCGATTCTTCCCGCGCCATCAGCATGGCTTCCAGTTCCGGATCTTCGGCATCCTCGTGCAGGCGCTGCTGATCGGCCAGCAGGCGCTCATGGCGCTGTTTCAGTGTGGCCAGGGTGCGTTCGTGATGCTGCAATTGCTGTTGCGCAAGCTGGTTGGCATTGCGGCGCTGCTGCAGAGCATCGCGTGCCTGCTGGAAGATCTGGTCCGCGCTACGCTGGGCATCTTCGAGCTCGGGCAGGTGCAGGTTTTCCTCTTCGAGCGCCATGCTGGTCTCTTCGCCAGTCATCTGGGCATTTTCCAGCCGCGCCAGCCAGTCTTCGCGCTCGGCCCGCGTTTCTTCATGGCTGGCTTGCATGCGCGCCAATTCGTTGCGGGTATCGGCAATCTGGCTGCCAAGCCGCTCGCGCGTCTGGCGCAAGTGCAGCAGTTGCTGCTCCAGCCGCGCCACGCCGGCATTGGCATCGTAGAGCTCGCCCTGCGCGGCATGCACCGCATCGCTGGCGCTGTAGTTGGTCTCGCGCAGAGTTTCGATGGTGGCTTCGAGCGTGCGCAACTCGGCCAGTTGCGCTTCCAGCGCATTCTGTGCGGCTTCGATCTGGCGGCGGACGTTTTCGCCCTCGCGTGCGGCCTCAAGCTTTCTGGCCAACGCCAGCAGATTCTGCTTTTCGGTAATCGTTTCTTTCAGCTGTTGATACTGCGCGGCAATTTCAGCTTGTGCGGCGAGCTTTTCAAGCTGGCTATCGAGCTCCTGGCGGATATCGTCGACCCGTGCCAGATTGTCGCGCGTGTCGGCCAGACGCGTTTCCGTTTCGCGCCGGCGCTCCTTGTATTTTGAAACGCCAGCGGCTTCCTCCAGAAAATGGCGCAGGTCTTCCGGGCGTGCTTCGATGATGCGCGAGATCATGCCCTGTTCGATGATGGCATAACCGCCCTTGCCTACCCCGGTACCGAGGAAAAGATCGGTGATATCGCGCCGCCGCACCTGCAGGTTGTTGATGTAATAGGAGGATTCACCCTGGCGGGTGAGCATGCGCTTGATCGAGATTTCGGCGTATTGCGACCACTGCGCCGCCGCCAGCCCGGCGCTGTTGTCGAACACCAGCTCGACGGACGCCCGGCTGACCGCCTTGCGCGAGGAAGAACCGTTGAAGATCACATCCTGCATCGATTCGCCGCGCAACTGCTTGGCCGAAGATTCGCCCAGCACCCAGCGCACGGCATCGATCACGTTCGATTTGCCGCAACCATTGGGCCCGCACACGGCCACCAGCTGGCCCGACGTGACGATGGTCGTCGGATCCACGAAGGATTTGAAACCGGCCAATTTGATGTGAGTCAGGCGCACGACAATCGGTCAGGATGGGAAAAACGCCATTCTACCCGAGAAGCCGCAACTGGCTGCCATGCAGCAATGCCGGAACCCGGCGGCACCGGATTTGTCTAGCACCCACCCACGGCATAAACTGTCGGCCTTGATTGCATCAGGAATCCTGTTTCATGCGCTTATTTTCCAAACTGTTCCTTACCCTGAGCCTGCTGGCCCCCATGCTGCCGGCACAGGCCAACGATGTGGCCAACCTGCAAGCTACGCTCGCCGGCATGCGCGCCATGCAGGGCAACTTTTCCCAGACGGTTACGGCGCGTTCGGGCAAGGTGCAGGTTTCGCAGGGCGATTTCGCCATCCTGCGGCCGGGCAAATTCCGCTGGCATTACAGCAAGCCCTATGAACAACTGCTGGTAGGCGATGGCAAGGAGGTCTGGCTGTACGATCCGGATCTGGAACAGGTCACCGTGCGCAGCATGGACAACGCACTGGATGCCAGCCCGGCCGCACTGCTTTCGGGTGAAAACAACCTGGACAAGCGCTACAACATGAAAGCCCTGCCAGCGCGCGATGGCCTGGCCTGGGTCGAAGCCTCGCCCAAACAGAGCGAAAGCAGCTTCAACCGCGTGCGGCTGGGTTTTGCCAACAATGAAATCCGCAAGATGGAGCTGGAAGACAGCTTCGGCCAGACCACCCGGATCGAGTTCCGCAACATCACGCTCAATGGCAAGCCCGAGGCTGGCCTGTTCCGCTTTACGCCGCCCAAGGGTGCCGATGTCATCCGTCAATGATCTGTTCGCCCCGCCGCCGCTGCATGAACCGCTGGCAGAGCTGCTGCGCCCCAAAACCCTTGAGGAAGTTGTAGGCCAGCGGCAACTGCTCGGGCCGGGCAAGCCGCTGCAACTGGCACTGGCCAGCGGTCAGCCACATTCGATGATCCTGTGGGGTCCGCCCGGCGTGGGCAAGACCACGCTGGCGCGCCTGTTCGCGCATGCATTCGAAGCCGAATTCATTCCGTTGTCGGCCGTATTTTCCGGCGTGAAGGATATCCGCGCCGCGATGGACCAGGCCGAGCAGAACCGCCTGCGCGGCCGGCGCACGATTCTGTTTGTCGATGAAGTCCACCGTTTTAATAAAGCGCAGCAGGATGCGTTTCTGCCCTTCGTTGAATCCGGGCTGGTCACCTTTATCGGCGCCACTACCGAAAATCCATCGTTCGAATGCAATGCCGCGCTGCTGTCGCGGGCGCAGGTCTATGTGCTGAAGCCGCTGGCCGCCGAAGACCTGAAAAGCCTGATCGAACGCGCCCGCTCGCAATGTTTTCCGGGTCTCATTTTTAATGAAGCCGCCATCGATACGCTGGTCGGCTATGCCGATGGCGATGCGCGCAGGTTGTTGAATCTGGTGGAGCAATCCGCGCATGCCGCCCAAGCAGCCGAGATCAGCGAGGTCGATGCCGAGTTTTTGTCCGATGCCCTGACGCTCAATGCACGCCGCTTCGACAAGGGCGGCGATGCCTTTTACGACCAGATTTCTGCCTTGCACAAATCGGTGCGCGGCTCCAACCCGGACGGGGCACTGTACTGGCTGTGCCGCATGCTCGATGGCGGCGCCGACCCGCGCTATCTGGCCCGGCGCATCGTGCGCATGGCGTGGGAAGACATCGGCCTGGCCGATCCGCGCGCGATGCAGATCACCAACGATGCCGCCGAAACCTACGAGCGGCTGGGCAGCCCCGAGGGCGAACTCGCCTTGGCGCAAGCCGTGATCTATCTGGCCGTGGCGCCCAAATCGAATGCCGGCTACAACGCCTACAACGCCGCGCGTGCCTTCGTCGCCAAGGATCAGTCGCGCAGCGTGCCTGTGCACTTGCGCAATGCACCAACCAAGCTGATGAAGGAACTGGGTTACGGCAAGGCCTATCGTTATGCCCACGACGAGCCCGAAGCGTACGCTGCGGGCGAAACCTATCTGCCTGAAGGTTTGGAAAAGCTGAAATTCTATGAACCGACACCGCGTGGACTGGAAGGCAAGATCGGGGAAAAGCTCAAGCACCTGGCCGAACTCGACCGGGAATGGAACAAGCACAACTCCTAGCGCCAAAGATTACAGTTCTCACACTCCCACAGTCAGATAAACAACTGTTATCCTCTTGCGGGATTACTGCTGTGCATTGCCGCAAGCAAGCAGGTCATTGAATAATCTGGCCGAAGTCTGGATTTTTGCTGTCCCGGAAAGGGACTTCCTTTGGTCGCCCCGAAAAGGGACTTCCTTTGGTCGTCATACCGGCGCAGGCCGGTATCCAGCGACAAAGCCACTTTAAACCACTGGACCCCGGCCTGCGCCGGGGTGACGCGTTCAAACTAAAAGCAGGCTTGATCAATCAACATGTCTTTCGCCCGCCACCTCTCGCTTTCCACCCTGACCGCCGGCTTCATCACCGTGCTGGTGGGCTATACCAGCTCTGCCGCCATTGTGTTCGAGGCCGCACGTGCGGCGCATGGCACACCCGAGCAGATTGCCTCGTGGCTGGTTTCGCTGGGATTTGCGATGGGGCTGACCTGCATCGGTTTGTCGCTGCGCTACAAGGTGCCCGTGGTCACAGCGTGGTCCACGCCCGGCGCGGCGCTGCTGGCGACCAGCCTGAACGGTTATTCGATGAACGTGGCGGTGGGCTGTTTCATCTTCGCCGCAGCCCTGATCCTGCTGTGCGGCATCACCGGCTGGTTTGAGCGCGCCATGTCAAAGGTACCGATGTCGCTGTGCGCGGCGCTGCTCGCGGGCGTGCTGGTGCGCTTTGGCATGAACGCATTTGTATCGATGCAAACCGCGCTGATGCTGGTCCTGCCAATGTTCGTGGTCTACCTGATCTGCAAACGTGCAAAACCGCGCTATGTGATGCTGATCGTGCTGCTGACCGGCATCGCGCTGGCCGGCTTCCAGGATCTATTGAAACTCGACGCCAGCCGCTTCGCGCTGGCTGGCCCGGTCTGGATTGCGCCAGAATTCCAGTGGCAGGCATTGATCGGCGTGGGCTTGCCGCTGTTTGTGGTCACGATGGCCTCGCAGAATATTCCTGGCGTAGCCGTGTTGCGCTCGGCAGGCTTCCAGCCCCCGATCTCGCCATTGATCGGCTGGACCGGGCTCACCAACCTGTTGCTGGCACCGTTCGGCTGCTTTGCCGTCAACCTGGCCGCGATCACGGCAGCCCTGTGCATGGGGCGTGAAGCGCATGAAGACCCGGCCAAGCGCTATCAGGCCAGCATGGCGGCGGGCGGGTTTTACCTGATCCTGGGCATTTTCGGTGCGGCGGTCGGCGCGTTTCTGAATGCCTTTCCGCGCGAGCTGATCTTTGCCATTGCCGGTTTTGCCCTGCTTGGCACCATCGCCAGCGGCCTGACGATTGCCATGCGCGACGAGCAGCAGCGCGAACCGGCGCTGATCACCTTTCTGGTCACGGCATCCGGACTGACACTATTTGGCATCGGATCAGCCTTCTGGGGGCTGATCGCCGGCATCCTGGCCTTGCTGATTCTGGCCAAAACGGCGCGGTAAGGCTCACGGGCTTGGTGTAGAATCCGCGGATTGCACAACCCGCTATCACACTTACCATGATCGACATTCAACTGCTCCGTAACGATATCGACGCCGTGGCCGCCCGTTTGGCGGATCGCGGCTATACCCTCGACGTGGCCGCTTTCCAGGCGCTGGAAAACGAACGCAAGGCCCTGCAAACCCGCACGCAGGATCTGCAAGCCAAGCGCAATGCCAGCTCCAAGGCCATTGGCCAGGCCAAGGCCAAGGGTGAAGATGTCTCCGCGATCATGGCTGAAGTCGCCAATCTGGGCGATGAACTCAAAGCCAACGAAACTGCGCTGGCGCAATTGCAGGACAAGCTCAACGGCTTTCTGCTGACCATACCGAACGTGCCGTCCGCTACGGTGCCGACCGGCCGCGACGAAACCGCCAACGTGGAAGTGCGGCGCTGGGGCACGCCCAAACAGTTCGATTTCGAAGTGAAGGATCACGTCGATGTCGGTACCCCGCTGGGTCTGGATGCCGAAACCGGCGCCAAGCTCTCGGGTGCGCGCTTTACCGTGCTGCGCAACCAGATTGCCCGCATGCACCGCGCACTGGCTCAGTTCATGCTCGACACCCACACCGGCCTGCACGGTTATACCGAGATGTACACGCCGTACATCGTGAACGCCGATGTGCTGTACGGTACCGGCCAGCTGCCAAAGTTTGCCGATGACATGTTCCGCGTCGAGCGCGGTACCAGCAACGATCAGACCCAGTACCTGATCTCCACTTCCGAAATCTCGCTGACCAACACGGTACGCGATTCGATCCTCAAGCATACCGACCTGCCGCTGAAGATGACCGCACACTCGCCCTGCTTCCGCTCGGAAGCCGGCAGCTACGGTAAGGATACGCGGGGCTTTATCCGCCAGCATCAGTTCGACAAGGTCGAGATGGTGCAGATCGTGAACCCGGAAAAGAGCTACGAAGCACTGGAAGAGATGGTGACGCACGCCGAAGCCATCCTGCAAAAGCTCGGCCTGCCCTACCGCGTAGTAGCGCTGTGTACCGGCGACATGGGCTTTGGCGCGGCCAAAACCTACGATCTGGAAGTGTGGCTGCCGGCGCAGAACACCTACCGCGAAATTTCCAGCTGCTCCAACTGCGAGGCCTTCCAGGCGCGCCGCATGCAGGCGCGCTTCAAGAACGAGGCAGGCAAGAACGAATTGGTCCACACGCTCAACGGCTCCGGCCTGGCCGTGGGTCGCACGCTGGTAGCCGTACTGGAAAACTACCAGCAGGCCGACGGTTCGGTGATCGTACCGGAAGCCCTGCGCCCCTACATGGGCGGGATCGAGAAACTGGTTCCGTAACCGGTTCAGCAAAAACGAAAAAAGCGCATCGTCATGGTGCGCTTTTTTTGCATCTGAACATGCCAATCATGCCGAAAAAACGACACACTGCACTATACCTTACAGAGGTTAAATCGTAAAAACTGCACGTTGACCCTGTAGTTGCGCATCCCCATACTACCGCACCGCAACATGGCCATCTGCGGGTGGCCAAAATAAAGAACATCCCGACAGGGATATGATCCGTGCAGGCATGCACGCCCACGGGTCAATGAGGAGAGAACATGTCGAAAATCATCGTCATCGGGCACAGGAACCCTGATACCGATTCGGTCTGCGCGGCCTGGAGCTATGCGCGTTTCAAGAACACCATTGATCCGGATAATAAATACCAGGCAGCCGTGTGCGGCCCCTTGGGCAACCAGGCAAAATTTGTCTTTACCAATGCCGGGATCGAGCCGCCCGAGTATCTGCGCGATGTCCAGCCACGCGTGCTGGATGTGGCAGAGCCCGATGGCCTGCGCCTGGATTGCAACGATCCGGCACTGATGGCTTTCGAGGATCTGGAAGAACAGTCCGCTTCGGTGGTTCCGGTTTTCCGCGATCAGGATGAATTTGCCGGCATCGTCGGCATTCACGAAATGACCCGTCACTTTGTGGAAGGCAGCCTGAAATCCCGTCCAATGCTCACCTTCCGCGCCGACAATATCGAGAAGGTCATTCCGGGGCGTTTTCTCAAGCGCGGCAAGCAGGATGAATTCAGCGCGCCGCTGATGATCGGCGCGATGAGTTTCGAGACATCGGTCAAGCGACTCAAGGCACTGGAAGCAACCAAGCCCATCATCGTGGTCGGCCACCGTCCGGAACTGATCTACCATGCCGTGAACTACCAGGTTCCGGCCATTATCCTGACCGGTTTCGAATCCGATGACGACGTGCCCTATCTGGATTTTTCGGGTTATGAAGGCACGGTTTTCCTCTCGCAATGCGATACCGCGGAAACCATCCGCCTGTTGCGCCTGTCGGTTCCGGTCAAGCAGATCATGGATAGCGAACCACTGTGCCTCGATCATGACGAACTGTTCGACAACGCCAAGAAAACGCTGTTCGATTCCGAATACCGCGGTCTGCCGGTACTGCGCGAAGGTCGCTATGCTGGCATGGTCAGCCGCGCCAGCTTCATTGAAAAACCCCGGCGCAAGCTGATCCTGGTCGACCACAACGAGTTGTCGCAAGCCATCCTCGGCGCCGAAGATGCCGAAGTGTGCGAAATCATTGACCACCACCGTCTGGGCGCTGCCAAAACCAGTACGCCTATCTATATCTATTCCAAACCGATCGGCTCGACCTGCTCGATCGTCTACGGCCACTACCGCATGGCCGGGGTGGAACCGGATCAGACCACGGCGCTGCTGATGCTCTCAGGCTTGTTGTCCGACACCATGCTTCTGCGCTCGCCCACCACCACGCCCGAAGATCGCCTCTACGCAGGCGAACTCTCACGCCTCGCGGGGGTGGATCTGCAGGAATATGGCACGCTGATGCTCTCGCGCATGTCCAGCCTGAAAACCGCCGACCCGCAGCAGATGGTGGGGGCCGACTTCAAGGAATATGCCGAAGGCGGGCTTTCCGTCGGGGTCGGTCAGGTCGAGGTCAATACCCTGGCGGACATCGATGACGTGAAGGCCAATATCCTGGCCACGCTCAACAGCGTGCGCAAGGAACGCAACCTGAGCTGGGCCATGCTGCTGGTCACCGATATCATCAAGGAACACAGCATCCTGCTGTGTACTGAATGGCCGGCGGCCGAAAAGGAATTGCCATACCGGCGCAAGGAAAACCACATCTTCGATTTACCCGGGGTGCTCTCGCGCAAGAAGCAGTTGCTGCCGGAAATCCTGCGCATTCTGGAAGTACTCCGGAAAAACTGAGAACTTGTTCACGATCCGTGGCGTTATACATCTGAAGCGCACCCACGCGGTGCGCTTTTTTTCGTGCATCGCCACCGCTCATCGGCTATAAAAGCAATTCAAATGTTTTCGGAGCCATGAGCGTGCTGTCCAACACCAGTATCTGGCTGATTCTGGCCCTTATTCTGGCCGGCATGGAAATGCTGACCGGAACATTCTTCATGCTGGCACTGGCCATCGGTTTTGCTTGCGGTTCACTCGCAGCCTGGCTGGGGTTTTCATTTCCCCTGCAAATCAGTATCGCCGCCACGATCAGTATCATTGTTGCCATTCTGTTGCGACGCTGGCGCAGCAGGCAACCTCATCCCACAACCCATGATTTCCTCGACGTTGGCCAGCGTGTGATGGTTATCGACTGGCACAACAACAAGCTGTTGCGCGTGCAACACCGCGGCAGCCAGTGGGATGCGGAACTGACCGATGACGCAGAAAGCGGCCATAGCCACTACTACATCGTTGCCGTTCGCGGCACCACCCTGCTTCTTCATCATCAACCACCGGAGCCAAGCTGATGCCCCTAGAATTTGCCGCCGTTTTTCTGGTTATCGCCATCATTTTTGTCGCAAAAACCATCAAGATCGTTCCGCAGCAACATGCGTGGGTGGTTGAGCGACTCGGGCGTTTTCATGCCGTGCTGGAGCCTGGCCTCAATTTCGTATTGCCTTTCATTGATCGGGTCGCCTATCGCCATCTGCTGATGGAAGTGCCGCTCGACGTGCCAAGCCAGGTCTGCATCACCAAGGACAATACGCAACTGCAGGTCGACGGCATTCTGTATTTCCAGGTTACCGACCCCAAGCAGGCTTCCTATGGCTCCAGCAACTATATCGTTGCAATTACCCAACTCGCGCAGACCACGCTGCGTTCGGTCATCGGCAAACTGGAACTGGACAAGACTTTCGAGGAACGCGACGACATCAACCGCGCCGTGGTCGCGGCGCTCGACGAGGCTGCGCTGAGCTGGGGCGTCAAGGTATTGCGCTATGAGATCAAGGACTTGACTCCGCCCAAGGAAATTCTGCATGCCATGCAGCAGCAGATCACGGCCGAACGGGAAAAACGCGCGCGCATCGCCCAATCAGAAGGTGTGCGCCAGGAGCAGATCAACTTGGCCGAAGGTGAGCGCCAGGCCGCAATCCAGCGCTCGGAAGGTGAAATGCAGGCCGCAATCAACCAGTCACAGGGTGATCGGCAAGCAGCCATCAATCGCGCCGAGGGCGAATCCGAGGCCATCAAGCTGGTGGCGCGTGCCACGGCCGAAGCCATTCATATGGTGGCGCAGACCGTACGCCAGCCCGGCGGCATGGAAGCGGTGAACCTGAAGGTTGCGGAGCAGTACATCGATGCCTTCAGCAATCTGGCCAAGGAAAGCAATACCATGCTGCTGCCGGCTAATGCCGCCGATGTCGCGGGCATGGTGGCCACGGCACTCAAGGTGGTCAAACAAGGCAATACGGCATCCTGATTGCCAAGCAATCCCGCATCCGACTATCCGGCCTGCCTCAGGCCGGATAGTTTTCCCCCTGCCTGGTACAAATCTTCTGGCTATCTACGGCCGGCAAATCCACGGCGTGATAAGGCAGCGCGCCCAGATCAAGTACCGCATGCAGATCCCTCAACGCGATCAAACGATAACCTTGTGCCTGCCAGCCATCGATCAACCGTTCCAGATAAGGCAGCCAGGCCAGCCCCTCCAGATCAGCGCGCAACGTGAATACATGGCCATAGCGCTGTTCGGCTTCGGTTGTCGCCAGCAGCTTCGTCACCCCGACATCCAGCTTGTTGTCACTTTCCGCAGCCAAGGTATCCAGCAAGGGTAGCGTCGTTGGCAGTTGCACGCAGCGAACCGGCTCACCCGCCACCATTGGCCAGAACGGGCCACTCCCGTACGTATCGGAGCAATAGGCCATGCCTTCTCGTTGCAGCAGGCGGAACGCCGCACGATTCATTTGCCAGCCCGCAGCACCATGCGTGGCAGGCGCATGGCCGATAACTTCTGCAAACTGCTTGCATGCCTGCCTGATCTGAATCTGCGTCCAGGCCGCATCTGCGCCAGCGAGGCGCTTGCGCGCAGCCAGTACATTCCAGCATGAAATACCCAGCTCGAACCCTGCATGCTCTGCCTGCAGCAGGATCTCTGCACCCCGCCAGCCAATTTCCGGCGCAGGGAGCAAGGTACCGTAAAACAGGGCAGCCAGATCATACTGTTCACGCAATTTTGGTCGGCAGACTTTCCGGCCCCAGGCATTGGCAAGAATGCGGCCAAGCGCGCGCCCGCTGTGGTCCTTGCCGGGGTTGAACAGGAAAGTGGCACCCACATCCTTGGCGGCAAAGAGTTCGAGCAAGCGTGGCACGCCCTCGCGCATGCCGCGCAATGTCGCAATTTCAACCTTGAGAGCAATGGTTCTCATGCCTGCCGCCAACAAAAGAAAGGCGCAATGATGCCGATGCCGGCCCATCCACGCAATTGAATCAGAAATGGCAATACGGTGTTTTTATTTACCAGCACTGCGTTTAAGCATTTCCGTACGCATGGCATTGAATTGCCGGGCAAGCAGATCACGCGCTGTCGTCATGCCGTAATTCGCCAGCATGCTGGAAGTCGGCCACCAGGAAGCCTTGTAATCGATCTCGGTCATCCGATCACCTTGCAACAGGCGCGATACGCTACGGGTCAATCCTGAATCCCCGCCCACGGTGGTGGCGTAGATTTCGGAAAAGGGGAACAGCTCGATATCGCGTACCGAGGTATATCCGACATCGAAAAAGGCAATCGGCACAACACCCTTCTGCTGCACCCTCAACAGATTGCCGCGCCGGAAAAGCACCTTGCTTTCCTTGAGGTAGGGCAAAAAGCCGGGCATGCGTTCGAAATCCACCAACACACCCCAGGCTTGCTCGCGGGAGACCGGGACAAAGAAATGGGCAGACAGCACGACGTGGTCGCTCTCGCTCCCCACCGTAACCTCTATCGGATCATCCAGAATGGCTGCCTGACAGGCAATGGCATACAAACCCAGGCAAATTCCGACCAGCCAATGCCTCATTTCAGCACCTCAAGAATGCGCAAACCAAGTTCATAGACCTGCCCGCTTTCGATTTCATGACAGCGCACAACCTTGACCCGGGCACTGAAAGGCATAACAGGCGCTGCCGACATGCGCAGCGGAACCAGACAGACTTCAAACTCCTCCTGCGGCCGCGGCACATAGCTGGTACGCAGCGTCATGCCGCCCACACTCAGATCAGTACATTCGCCATATTCTGTCGGCCCGGGATAATCCGTCTTGATCTTGGCTTTGAATTGAACGGGCACACGCCGCGCAGATCGCGTATCCCGCCAAACCTTGTTTTGGCTCATCTGCAATCCATCCCTGAACAGCCTTGAATAATGGCACAGGAATTGACGGATTTGAAATTTGCCAGCGCAATTCCGGAACCATACAACACCAAGCCACCCGCCTCCGCTCTGAATGCACCAGAACAAACGTACTGCAATGGCGACATCCGCCACTCTTCAAGTATTTTAGGAAAAAGCGCTTGACACCCAAGCAGCGGATCACCATAATTCGCGTCCTCTGCTGCAGGACACAGCGCAGAAACGAAGCGGGAGTAGCTCAGTTGGTAGAGCGCAACCTTGCCAAGGTTGAGGTCGCGAGTTCGAGACTCGTCTCCCGCTCCAAATAAAAATCTGCATTGTCCTGACAACTCCATGCGGGAGTAGCTCAGTTGGTAGAGCGCAACCTTGCCAAGGTTGAGGTCGCGAGTTCGAGACTCGTCTCCCGCTCCAGTTTAAAGATAAAAAGGGAAAGCAGTAGACTTTCCCTTTTTATTCACGCTAACGGCGGGTTAGCAAAGCGGTTATGCAGCGGATTGCAAATCCGTTTAGGGCGGTTCGACTCCGCCACCCGCCTCCATTTGGAATCAAGCACTTAGCCCAATCTTTACCGATTGGGCTTTTTGTTTTTCTGTCTCGTGTACGCACTATGCGTCTAGTTTCGTACGATCATATCTCGCAACGTATCCTGAAATTTGCCACTGCGCGCGAAGTTTTGGGTAGTTTTCTGGCAGGCCTCAAGGCTCAGAGATTATGATCGTCTGATTACACAAACAAGCCCGTACCACACCTGCCATCCGCGCTGAAATCCAGGCCGCGCCTGCCTCTGTTTCCAACCCGGTGTTGGCCGAGCGCTATGGCGTTACGCTTCCGACCATCCGTAAGTGGCGTAATCGCCACCCTAGGGGTAGAAGTTTCGACCTAATACGCCCGCGTACCCTGATTCATATTCGGTCGCACTGTGGCTTCTGCCACTGAAAATCCCTGCTCAAGCACCAGCTTTATCACCTCCACACGGAATTCCGGCGTATAGCTTTGCGCTACGCTCTTGCTCATACCCCACTCCTGTTGGTTCAAAGTTTACCAAACAGGCGTGCCTGCGGATTTCAGGCCACCTCAAATCCAAGCGCATGCAATCAAGAAGATGGGAAGGTTGATTTTGGTGTGTTTACAGAGTTAGCAGGTTGGTTTTCGCCATACCAACATGAGATTGCGCCAATAATGTGCGCACTCCAACATCCACACAAATAATTCGTTTTTTACATTATTTTTCATTGACTTAATCAGCACCACACCAGTGCAGGAAAACGGGCATCCCGCACCCTTTTGGAAACATATTTTTCAATTTGACATTAGTGAAATTTATGTTTTAGAGTGATTTCGCAGGCCCGGGAAACGGGCCGAAAAAAAAACACTTTTCAGCCAACATCCAGGAGCCAGTCATGACCTTGCCAGCACGCTTCCGCACCCGACTTCTAGCCACCTGCCTATTCTCTGTTGCGGCACTCACTGCCGTGCCAGCCATGGCGGCCACCATCCACATGATTCCGCAGGGCGATCTGAAGATTCTCGATCCGATCCAGAACCCGTCCTATATCACCCGCAACCACGGCTACATGATCTACGACACCCTGTTCTCGCAGAACGCGAAGGGTGCCGTGAAGCCGCAGATGGTCGATACCTGGAAAGTGTCCCCTGACAAGAAAACCTGGACATTCAAACTGCGTGACGGGTTGAAGTGGAGCGATGGCACGCCGGTGACGGCTGCAGACTGCGTGGCCTCGCTCAAGCGCTGGGGTGCAAAGGATGTCTCTGGCCGTCTGCTGTTTGCCGCAATCGGCGAGATCAAGGCGACAGATGCCAGCAGTTTCGCCATTGTGCTGAAGGAATCGTTCGGTCCGGTACTGGAAATGCTGGGCAAGCCCTCGTCCAACGTACCGTTCATGATGCCGGAGCGCGTGGCTGCGACTGACCCGAACGAACAGATCAAAGACACAACCGGTTCCGGCCCCTTCATGTTCAAGCGCGATGAATGGGTGCCGGGCAGCAAGGTGGTCTACGTAAAGAACCCGCATTATGTGCCGCGCAAGGAGCCGGCAGATGGCTTGGCGGGCGGTAAAGTCGTGAAGGTCGATCGCGTCGAATGGAACTACATCCCGGACCAGAACACCGCACTATCAGCTTTCACCAGTGGCGAGATGGATGTCTACGAACTTCCACCTGCCGACTTCATTCCTAAGCTCTCCGGCGATGCCAAGATCAAGCTTGCCACCGACTCCTTGGGCAATCAGGGCTGGCTGCGCCCTAACCATCTGGCAGCACCGTTCGACAATCCCAAGGCCCGCCAGGCACTGATCTATCTGGTCAATCAGGACGAATACCTGGCCGCCGCCGGTTTCCCGGCGAACTATCGTCACAAGACCTGCACCGCTTATTTCATGTGCGGCAGCGTGAATGACAGTACTGCAGGCGCTGCCCCTTACACAAAGGGGCAAAATCTGGAAAAAGCTAAACAACTACTGCAGGAAGCTGGCTACAAGGGCGAAAAAATCGTGGTGCTGGCACCCTCTGAGCCACCTGTGCAGGCCGCTGCGGCCATGGTCACCATCCAGAACCTGAAAAAGATCGGTGTCAACGTTGAGGCCCAAGCAATGGATTGGAGCACGCTGCTGGCTCGCCGCTCGAAGAAGGATGGCTGGCACATTTTCCATACATTCTCAGTAGGTGCCGACGTCTTCTCGCCTGCCGTGAATGCCTATGCCCAAGCCAACTGCGACAAGGCGCCATCTGGTTGGCCATGCGATGAGAAGCTGGAATCACTGCGCGCAGCCTGGGTAGCAGAAGGCGATGCTACCAAGCGTAAGAAGATCACCGACGAGCTGCAGAAGCGCATGTATGACGTTGTTCCGTATGTCAATTTCGGCCAATTCTTCCAACCAATGGCCTATCGCGCCAATCTGAGCGGTGTGCTCAATGTCGGGGTGCCGGTGATGTGGAATATTGAAAAGAAATAAACGCGTAGCCGGGGCGGCCGTGCGCCGCCCCAATTGAACACACCCTGCGGAAATCCGAACATGAACTACCTGATCAAGCGCATTCTGGCGGTAATCCCGGTGCTCGCCGTTGTCGCGATCATCGTCTTTCTGCTGCTGCGTCTTTCGCCGGGCGATCCCGCCGTGATTATCGCCGGAGACACTGCCAGTGCGCAGGACATCGAACATATCCGCCACACGCTAGGCCTGGATCGTCCGTTGCCGGAACAGTTTTTGAGCTGGCTAGGACAGATCTTGCAAGGCAATTTCGGTATTTCCGTGTTTACCGGCATGCCGGTCGCCGAGATGATCATGCAACGCGTGGAACCGACGTTGTGGGTGTCAGTGCTGACCATGTTGTTCGCGGTAGTGTTCGCTCTACCAATGGGTATCCTCGCTGCCTGGAAGGCGGGTACCTGGATCGACCGCACCATCTCTGGACTGGCCGTGGCGGCCTTCTCTCTGCCGGTATTCGTAATCGGCTATAGCCTGGTTTATGGCTTCTCCACCCACATTGGCTGGTTTCCGGTACAAGGCTTCAAGAGCCTTTCCGATGGCTTCATCCCGTTTATCCGTCATCTCGCGCTGCCCGTCATCAGCGGTGGGTTGATCTACATGGCGCTGCTGGCACGCATGACCCGCTCGACCATGCTCGAAGTGCTGAACGAAGACTATATCCGTACCGCACGTGCCAAAGGATTGTCGAGTCGGCGCCTGCTGCTGCGTCACGCGCTCAAAAATGCGGCTGTTCCCATCGTTACCACCATTGGCCTGGGCATCGCCATGTTGTTATCCGGGGTGATCGTCACCGAGAGCGTGTTCGCCATTCCCGGCATCGGCCGCCTGACCGTCGATTCGATCCTGCGCCGCGACTACCCGGTGATCCAGGGCATCGTGCTGGTGACGGCCTCCGCCTATGTCGCCATCAACCTGATCACCGATCTGCTGTACGGCCTGTTCGATCCCCGTATCCGTTACTGAGCCGCGTAAAAGGAATCCGCATGATGGAAAACACCCTGATCGCCACGCTGGAAAACCGCCTCGAGCGGCATCGGCAGCGGCCACAGTCGTTGAATTTTGCGCTGCGCCACCCAGTACTCGTTGCCGGTGCACTGTTGTTGCTGGCCATGCTGGCCGTGGCCCTGCTGGCGCCCTGGATCGCCAGTCACGATCCGACCGAGATGAACGTGGTGATGCGCCTCAAGCCGCCCTCCACCGAGTACCTGTTTGGCACCGATGCCCTGGGCCGCGATATTTTCTCACGCACGTTATATGGCGCCCGCGTCTCGCTGCTGGTGGGGCTTTCCGTGGCATTACTGGCAAGCATAGTCGGCATCCTGATCGGTACGGTTGCCGGTTATTTACGGATTGCGGACGCACTGATCATGCGCGTCATGGACGGCATGATGGCCATTCCCGGCATCCTGCTCGCTGTGGCACTGATGACTCTAATCAAGGCCAGCGTTACCACCGTAGTCATCGCCATTGCCTTGCCGGAAATCCCGCGCGTGGTCCGCTTGGTGCGCTCGCTGGTACTGACGATTCGCGAACAGCCCTATATCCAGGCCGCACAAGCCGTAGGGACCCGACTGCCACTGATCCTGGTGCGGCATGTGATTCCCAACCTGCTCACCCCGTTGATTGTGCAAGCCAGCTTCATCTGGGCCTCGGCCATGATCTTCGAAGCCTACCTGAGCTTCCTCGGTGCCGGCACGCCGCCGGAAGTGCCGAGCTGGGGAAACATGATGGCCGAAGGCCGCTCGGTAGTGCAGCTTGCCTACGGCACGATTCTCTACCCGGGCCTGTTCCTCGGTTTGACGGTGCTGGCGGTCAATCTGGTCGGCGACGGACTGCGTGATCTGCTCGATCCGCGCATCGCCAAGAAGCTTTGAGAGAAACGCCCATGACCCATTCGATGACTTCCCCTAGCGCCCCCATCCTAGAAGTGGATGATTTGCACATCGCTTTTGTCAGTCCGGACGGTATCGTGCGCGCTGTCGACGGCGTGTCCTGGCAACTGCAGCCGGGCGAGATGCTGGGCATTGTCGGCGAATCTGGCTGTGGCAAGAGTGTAACGGCGATGTCGGTACTGCGCCTGTTACCTGGCCCGCCCACGATGTATGCCAGTGGCTCGATACGTTTTCGCGGCGAGGAGTTGCTCACTGCCAGCGAAGCCCGCATGCGCGAACTGCGTGGCAATGCAATTTCGATGATCTTCCAGGATCCGATGACCTCGCTGAATCCGGTGCTCACCATCGGGGAACAGATCGCCGAGGTGCTGATGCTGCACCAGAAGCTGGCCAAGCGCACAGCCTGGACCCGCGCAACGGAAATGCTCGATCTGGTCGGCATTCCCGACCCACAGCGACGTGTGCGCGAATATCCACACCAGTTCTCCGGCGGCATGCGCCAGCGCGCGATGATTGCTTTGGCATTGGCATGCAATCCGGCCGTATTGATCGCAGACGAACCCACCACCGCGCTCGACGTCACCATCCAAGCCCAGATCATGGACTTGCTCGACCGTCTGCGCCGCGAGATGGGCACTGCCATCGTTCTGATTACGCACGATCTGGGCGTGGTCGCCGAAAGCTGCGACCGTGTCGTGGTTATGTATGCCGGTAACAAGGTCGAGGAGGCCTCGACAGACGAACTCTTTGCCCGGCCTTGTCATCCCTATACCCGCGGTCTGCTCGGCGCGATGCCCGATCTGGACGCTCCCCTGGTGGCCGGCCACCGGCGGCTGGCGGAAATCCCTGGCATGGTGCCCTCGCTCAAGCAGGCCGCCACAGCCTGCCGTTTTGCACCGCGTTGCAGCGTGGCACAGGAACACTGTCATCACGCCATTCCCGCATTAGCCGCCGTGGATACGACGTTGCCGTCGCACCGTGCAGCCTGTTTCCGGGCTGGCGAAGCTTTTCATGGAGTTCTGGCATGAGCACACCCTCACTGGCTTCTGCAGCCAACACGCAATCCGCTTTCGCAACTGGGATTCGTCCGCCATTGCTCGAAGTAAGAAATCTGATCAAGCATTATCCAACTCGCAAAGGCTGGCGTGCTGGCCCGCCCATCAAGGCCGTGGACGGTATTTCCTTTGTGCTGAATGAAGGCGAAACCCTGGGCCTGGTAGGCGAATCCGGCTGCGGCAAATCCACCGCTGCCAAGGCGCTGCTACGCCTGATCGAACCCACTGCGGGCGAAATTCTGCTTGAAGGCAGGGATGTCGCCCAATTGCCCAGGCATCGTTTCCACGCCTGCCGTCGCGAGATGCAGATGGTGTTTCAGGATCCCTACGCTTCGCTCAATCCACGCATGCGCGCCGGCGACATCGTGGCCGAGCCGCTGCGCAATTTCGGTTGGGACAATATTGACGGTCCCGCTCGCGTAGCCGATCTATTCAAGCGTGTCGGTCTTGCTCCTGATGCCATGCGCAAATACCCGCACGAATTCTCCGGCGGCCAGCGCCAGCGTCTGGGCATCGCCCGCGCACTGGCATTGCGCCCCAAGCTGATCGTATGCGATGAGCCGGTTTCAGCGCTGGATGTGTCGATCCAGGCCCAGGTGATCAACCTGCTCGAAGAGCTGCAGGAAGATATGCAGCTTTCCTACCTGTTCGTCGCCCACGATCTGGCCGTCGTGCGCCACATCAGCCACCGCGTGGCGGTGATGTATCTCGGACGCATCGTCGAGATCGGCCCGGTTGCCGAAATTTATGGTAATCCACGCCACCCTTACACCCGCGCATTGCTTTCTGCCGTCCCCAAAGTCGGCTCACACAGCAAAGCCGAACGCATCCTGCTCAAAGGTGACCTACCCAGTCCAGCCAATCCACCCTCCGGTTGCACCTTCCGCACACGTTGCCCGATGGCACGCCCGGAATGTGCCGACAAATCCCCCCATTTGGCCGGAAATGACACTCACCTTGTCGCCTGCCATTTCGCTTGAATGCACCAGATCCTGGAACATATATGAATACGTTACTCAATACCCTTACTAACCTTCCACTCGAACATTGTGCCAACCCCAAGGTACAACAAGGTACTTATCCTGAACATCTGAAACCTATTCTGAGCCTGTCCGCACATGCAGAGGCCATGCAGGAAATCAGCGAATGGCCGGGATATGCACCCACTCCATTGGTTGACTTGCCGGGACTGGCAACCGCAGCAGGTGTTGCCGCGATTCACTACAAGCATGAAGCCGGTCGGTTTGGGCTTGGTAGTTTCAAGGCACTTGGCGGAGCCTACGCGGTACTGCGCTTATTGAAGAAAGAGATTGTTCGCCAGACAGGCCAACAGGCGACCAGCCGCGATCTGTTGGCCGGTAAGTTTCAGGAGGTTGTATCCAGAATCACGGTTACTTGTGCCACCGATGGCAACCACGGCCGCTCGGTTGCCTGGGGCGCGCAGGTGTTTGGCTGCCAATGCGTGATCTTCATTCATGCCACCGTATCCGAAGGTCGGCGCACGGCGATTGCCCGCTACGGCGCACAGGTGATCCGCGAAGCCGGTAATTACGATGACGCGGTCCGCGCTGCCGATGTGGCAGCCAAGGAAAATGGCTGGTTTGTCGTTTCCGATACCTCCTACCCCGGTTACACCGATGTGCCGCGAGATGTCATGCAAGGTTATTCGGTAATGGTGGAAGAAGCCTTGCGCCAGTGGCCGGAAGCCGAGCCGCCCACGCATGTCTTTATCCAGGGTGGTGTCGGTGGATTGGCCGCTGCAGTCTGTGCCCAATTATGGGAACGGTTGGGCGACAAGCGGGGTCGCTTCATCGTGGTCGAGCCTGACAAGGCGGCCTGCCTATTTGCCTCGGCACGCGCAGGCAAGCCGACCGCCGTGCACGGTGATCTCGACACCCTGATGGCTGGCCTGGCCTGCGGTGAGGTCTCGCTCATCGCCTGGGAAATTCTTGAAGCTGGCACCAGCGATTTCCTGACATTGCCTGATGAAGCAGCCGTGACCTGCATGCGGCTGCTGGCTGAAACGCCTTTTGACGATATGCCGATTGCAGCCGGCGAATCGGCGGTAGCTGGGTTGGCCGGACTATTGATGGCCACAAGCCAGCCGGATGTCGCTGCCACATTAGGCCTGGGCCTGGATAGCAGAGTACTGCTGTTTGGCAGTGAGGGCGCCACCGACCCCGCCCTGTATGAACAACTGGTTGGCCGTAGTGCCAACAGCGTGGAGCGTGGTGCAGAATGAAGAACCTGCACATCAACGGGGAGCGTCTACAGACGCGCATCGCCCAGCTGGCGGCCATCGGCGCCATTGATGGTGGCGGTTGCGCACGCCTGGCCCTGTCCGATGAAGACAAAGCCGGCCGTGATCTGGTTTGCGGCTGGATGCGTGAACTTGGCCTGCGCGTTACCGTGGATGCTATCGGCAATGTGGTTGGCACTCGCCCAGGTCGCCAGTCTGGACCAGCAGTAATGACCGGCTCGCATATCGACACCGTACGCACGGGCGGTCGCTATGACGGCAATCTGGGCGTGCTGGCCGGACTGGAGGTGATCGCAACTCTGAACGAAGCCGGCATCGAGACCGAATTTCCGCTGGCAGCGGCTTTCTTCACCAATGAGGAAGGCGCGCGTTTTGCGCCGGACATGATGGGCAGCCTGGTTTTCACCGGCGTACTGCCACTGGATACCGCACTGCAGACACACGGCATCGATGACAGTACTGTTGCCGAGAATCTGATACGTATTGGCTATGACGGCCCTGAGCCGGTACCTGCAACGATGCCTCGCGCCTTTGTCGAACTGCATGTCGAACAAGGCCCGGTACTCGATCGCGAAGGGATCGACATCGGCGTGGTCGAATCGGTGCAGGGCATCTCGTGGACAGAGATCGAAATCCTTGGCACCTCCAACCATGCTGGCACCACGCCGATGGCGATGCGCTGCGATGCCGGCTGGGCAGCGGGTTCGATCATCCATTTTGTGCGTGAACTGGCGCATGAAATCGGCGGTGATCAGGTAGCCACTGTCGGGCGCATTGAATTCTTCCCCAATCTGGTCAACGTGGTGCCCAACCGGGCTGTGCTCACCGTGGACCTGCGCAACACTGATGAAACCCGCCTGCGCCTAGCCGAAAACCGGCTGATGACGCATCTCGACATCTTGCGCAATGCCGAACAGGTGGAGATCACCACACGCCAATTGGCCCGTTTCGCGCCAGTTCCTTTTGCAGCAGACATGACGGAGCGCATCGAACGACACGCGACTGCAATGGGGCTATCCACCCGACGCATGCCCAGTGGTGCCGGTCACGATGCGCAGATGCTGGCCGCAGTCTGCCCGACCGCGATGATTTTCGTGCCAAGCGTGGACGGCATCAGCCACAACGTACGCGAGTACACCCATCCCCAACATATCGAAGCCGGAGCCAACGTGTTGCTCGCCGTATTGTGCGAACTGGCAGGCACCGTACATCCCACAGGAGATCCGCTATGACCCGAAAAACCATTGTTGGTGCTGCACAACTCGGCCCCATCGCCCGTGATGAATCGCGTCGCCAAGTCGTGGCACGCATGATCGACTTGATGCGCGAAGCCAAGGCGCGTGGTTGCGATACCGTTGCCTTCCCCGAACTTGCGCTAACCACCTTTTTCCCACGCTGGTATTTCGAAGAGCAGGCCGAGATCGACAGCTGGTTCGAGCGCGAAATGCCCGGCCCGGAAACACAAGCGCTATTCGATGAAGCGAAAAAGCTTGGCATCGGTTTCTACCTGGGTTACGCCGAACTCGCCCAGGAGGCGGATGGCCCACACCATTACAACACCGCCATCCTGGTCGACAAGACCGGCACTATCGTCGGCAAGTACCGCAAAGTCCACCTGCCAGGCCATCGCGAAAACGAACCCTGGCGCCCCTTCCAGCACTTGGAAAAACGCTATTTCGAGCGCGGCAATCTGGGGTTTCCTGCGTTTCGTGCCATGAGCGGGATCATGGGGATGGCGCTGTGCAACGATCGTCGCTGGCCGGAAACCTACCGCGTACTCGGTTTGCAAGGTGTGGAAATGGCCTTCATCGGTTACAACACGCCGATCCATTACCCGCCTGTGCCAGAACACGATCACCTGCAAGGATTCCACAACCATCTGGTTCTGCAGGCGGGGGCCTACCAGAACGGCATGTGGATCGTCGGCATCGCCAAGGCTGGCAAGGAGGAAGGCTGCGACCTGCTGGGACAGAGTTGCATTATCGCGCCAACCGGTGAAATCGTCGCCATGTGCTCCACAGTGGAAGACGAACTGATCACCGCCACCTGCGATCTCGACCGTTGTCGCGAACTCAAGGACAATGTTTT
The DNA here is from genome assembly GCF_055810895.1 of Formivibrio sp. oc-25. Lineage (NCBI taxonomy): Bacteria > Pseudomonadati > Pseudomonadota > Betaproteobacteria > Neisseriales > Chitinibacteraceae > Formivibrio > Formivibrio sp. oc-25. The sequence goes on from NZ_JBVVOL010000007.1 coordinate 123,416, forward strand.
CAACTTCGGCCTGCACCGCGAACCGGAAACCTACCGGTTGATCGTGGAAACAAAAGGCATGATCGAGCCAGCCTGAGCGATCCAGCATGACAGGGAGCACAACCATCAAGCGCAATTTCAAGCCCATCGACGAACGCATCGAAGCACTCACAGAGGCGCTGCCCGATTCCGAGCGCAAACTGGCCGAGTTGCTGACCGCCCAGCCCGCCTTGCTTGCCACCTATTCCGCGACTGAACTGGCGGCGATGGCGGGCAGCTCCAAGGCGGCGGTCACCCGCTTCATCCAGCGCGTAGGGTATCCAACCTTCGCCGATGCGCGGCGGGAAGCGCGCGAGGCACAGCGCTGGGGTGCGCCGACTTTCCAGCTGGCACCCAGCTTGTCGCCGGCCTCGGAAGAAGCATTCGGCGAACACCTGCGCCGCGATATGGAAAACATGGCGCAAACTTTTGAAAAGCTCTCCTCGGGCGTTGTTGAGCCTGCCATTACAAGCCTGGCTCGTGCTCGGCGTGTGGCCGTTATCGGCTATCGCAACAGTCATGCCCTTGCGCAGTATTTGGCGCGGCAGCTCGTGCTACTCAAGGATTGCGTACATCTGCTGCCGCAGGCCGGGCAGACCGTGGGGGAAGATCTGGCTGGATTTACGCCGGACGACATGATCGTCATCCTGGCATTCCGGCGTCGCGTACCTATCCTGACCCAGATCGCCCGTCATGCGCATCGCGTGGGTATACCGGTACTGGTTCTGACAGATGCCGCCACGCCGGCACGCGAGCTCGACGCAACCTGGCGTATCGTCTGCGAGACAAAAGGATCGGCGCAATTCGATTCGTATGCCGCGCCGATGAGCGTGCTCAACCTTTTGGTATCCGTACTCACCCTGCGCCCAGAAGTAAATGCAACCAGCAGACTCCGGACTGCCGAGAAATTGCATGAATTGCTTGAAGAACTCTAGCAGGGTGGTGAAAAACGTTCTCGAGTGGGATAAAACTCGAAGGCCACCGATAATTGCTCAACAAATAGGCAAAAACAGCCTGTTTTGAGCCTGATTTATCCTTTTTCGACCCGGGACTCCGCACATTTTCGATTTTCTATGGGGTGTCTCGGACTTTTTCACCAGCCTGCCATGGTTTTCATGGCTACCTCACTGCCTCTTTAATTCGGGATTTCACTCACCAGATCAGCCAACTCCGGCAAATATGATTCAATCACGGCCAACTGGCGCATGACACGGCGTTCTGCGTCCGTAACCATTTCTGATGCAAGCTGCACATCCGGGGATTCTGAAGGTTCGGGCATTTCGTTTAGTGTATGGGTATGTGCAGCCAGTGCGGCAGCAATTTCTGTCAACCTGCGGTGAATGCGTTCTTCCTGCTGGAAAATGGCTGCCTCGTTCTGCCATGCCGGCACACGTTCGCGGTGTGCGCCCAACGCCGACACATAACTCAACAGGGTGTGGCTACTGCACAGGAATCGATAGGCAGTATCCGGCGTAAGCTTATAGCGCCCCGGCTCGCCCAGCATGCTGGTCAGGCTGCTGGAAAGCTCCGCATCGGCATTGTGCGCCTCGCGCCGGGCAATCCGGTAACGGATATCGTCGATCTTCCCGCTGTGATACTGGCGCAGAATTTCACGCAAATATGCACCGGTGGAATTAAGCGCATGCGCCATGACCTCATGCAGGCGGCGGCTTTGCCAATCCGGCAGAATCAACACCACCACCCCGACCGAAAGCAAACAACCCAACAAGGTATCCAGCAACCTTGGCCATACCAGCGCATAGCTGCTACCGAACTGATTGAAACACAACAAGACCAGCGTGGTGATGCAGGCCGTTGCAAAAGCATAGCGCTCAGCACGTGTAGCAAAGAATGCGACGCCGGCTACCAGGAGCAGCGAGAGCTGCGCCAGCGGATGCGGGAAAGCAGAAATGAACAAAGCCGTGAAAAGCAGACCTGCCACTGTTCCGCTGATACGCTGCCCCAAACGCTCCCAAGTGCTACTGAAATTGGGCTGGCAAACGAATACCGTCGTCAGCATCACCCAATATCCTTGAGGCAAATTCAGCAGATGAATCAATCCATAACCCAGCAATAAAGCAACCGACAAGCGCAAGCCATGCCGGAAACGGCGCGATGCCGGCGTGAACTGCTGCCGCAGCCGCGACCACATATCGGCAACTCCCTGAGGATCAGCGTCGCGCAATGTACTGTCTTCCAACTCGGCCAACTCTTCCGGCTGGGCCGCTTGTGCAAGTCGTGCCTCGATCGCGCTCAAGTTACGACATAAATCGGCCAACGAATCAATCATGGCTCTTTTCTGCTTGCCATCTGCCTGTACCGCCGCCAAAGAAGCGCCAAGCTCCTCATAAGCCAAGGTGCCCTCCTGGGCATAAAAGAAAGCCTCACCCTGCGCTATAGCCTCACCGAGCTGCCTGCAGGCTTTTGATTGAAAATTCATCACGCGTTGCGCACGAAACAACACATCACTGCGCGCAAAAGCCTCTGCCAGTTCCGCATAAGGATGGTGTGAAGAACTGGTCCGCTCGTGCACATCCTGCGCCAAGAAATACCACAACAAAAAACGACGACTGCCTCGTGCCGGACGGCCAGACTGCGTCCACTGCACCAGGATTTGACGTGCCTGATTCATCAGCCCAACCACGCGTCCATTTTGCGTAGCCAGATCGATACGCAAAGCATTGACATCGCGCCCGCGTACAGGCTCAAGCAAGCGCGCCTTGATTTCCAAGTAAATGGATAGTGCCTCGAACACTTGGGCAACAGCCTGGCGAACAGGCTGATCCCGGAACAGCACAACAGCCAACAGCGAAATACAGCCGTACCACGCAGCACCAGAGAGCAAAAGCAGCGGCTCCTGCCAGAAAGATTCGCCTCCACCCGCATGCTGCGCGATACCCAGCATGGTATAGATGGCCAGAATAACCGATGCTGTAGCGATCGTAGCGTAACGCTCGCCCATGGCACCCAGCATTACAAACAAAAAGGTCGCCCCGGCAAACCCGAAAGCAAACAACCATGGAAACGGGAACAGCAATTGCACAGAAAACGCGACTACTGCAAAACAGAGCAGCATCACAAAAAGTGATTTTACGCGCCCAACAAATCTATCCTGCGTTTCTGCCAGAGCGGCGGCGATCACGCCAAGGATCAAGCCAACCAGCCAGTTCTTGTACCCAAGACCGAAGCTGAACACCAAAACCCCGCCCAAGCCGAGCGCCACCTTCAGGCTATCGAGGGTTTTTTTATGCGACCACAAACGACGCATGAGTACAGAATTGATCTGCATGCACAAAGCTCCACACAAAATCGGCAACCCGAATATCCGGTTGCCTAGTCGAGCGAGATTGTAGTCGCATAGGCATGGAAATAAGGTTGATCGAAGCGTAGAAACCGGGGTTTAAGTACATCAATTGGCCCGATCGATAAACAACACAGCAGTTATTTCCATTCCGCCTTCCTGATCGACCTTGGTGCAACCAGCACCAAGACAATGCCTCCCGGCTGCTCATTGTGCTTTCCTCCTCAAATAAAATCCAAACAAAACTCATAAAAATCATAAAGATAAAATCATCAAAACCGTTTTGGCACGCATCCTGCTTCCATACCCGATGTCAGTATTACTTTTGTATGTTTTCGTAATACCAACCTACGGGGGTTTACCATGAATACAGGCTCTACTTCACGCTTCATGCAACGCTGGCTTACTCGTCTGGCGCTACCCATCATCGCAGCTGGCTGTTCAATTTCCGCCATGGCTGCTCCGCTGAAAATCGGTTACAGCGATTGGCCGGGCTGGGTGGCCTGGCAGGTGGCCATTGAAAAGGGCTGGTTCAAGGAAGCCGGCGTCGATGTGAAGTTCGAGTGGTTTGATTATTCCGCCTCGCTGGATGCCTTTGCTGCCGGCAAGATCGATGCTGTCACCATGACCAATGGCGATGCGCTGGTCACAGGCTCCGGCGGCGGCAAGAGCGTGATGCTGATGCTGACCGACTACTCCAACGGCAATGACATGCTGGTGGGCAAGGCCAATATCAAATCCATCAAGGATTTGAAGGGCAAGAAAGTGGCAGTGGAACAAGGCCTGGTGGAGCATCTGCTGTTACTCAATGGCCTGAAAAAGGCCGGTCTGAAGGAATCAGACGTCACCATCGTCAATGCCAAAACCAATGAAATGCCGCAAATCCTGACTGCACCGGATATTGCCGCCGTGGGTGCCTGGCAGCCGGTTGCCGGTGAAGCCATGAAGGCGGTTCCCGGATCTCACCCTGTTTACACCTCCGCTGACGAACCCGGTCTGATCTATGACGTGCTGGCCGCCAACCCGACCAGCGCCAAGAACCGCAAGGCCGAGTGGGTCAAGGTCGTCAAGGTCTGGGACAAGGTGGTGAGCTATATCAATGATCCGAAAACCCAGCCCGATGCGGTGAAGATCATGGCTGCCCGTTCTGGCATCAGCCCGGAGGAATACCTGCCGCTGCTCAAGGGCACCAAGCTCTTGTCTCTGGCTGAAGGCCGCAAGGTTTATGTGAAGGGCGAAGGCTTCAAGACCCTGTACGGCTCGACCAAGATCGTGGATGCCTTCAACGTGGTGAACAAGGTCTACGCCAAGCCAGAAAACCTCGACAGCTACCTGGACTCTTCTTTCATCAACGCCAAGTAATCCTGCCAGGCTGCCCACCGCTTGCCGTAGCAAGCGGTGGCGAACCACACGACTAGATCCATTTTTTGAACACAGGATACCCTGCGATGAACGCCATCACCCGCTGGCTGGATACCCTTGCGCAACAGCGCCACGCACGCACCCTGCTGACCATCGGCTCATTTGTTCTGCCAATACTGGTCTGGTGTGTGGTCAGTTATGCGCCTTTTGTCTGGCACCCCAAGGTGCTGGTGGAAGAAGTGGGTGGTGTCGATTATTTCCAGACCGGCATGCTGGTGGATCGGCCCGAGTTCGAGCAGCAACTGGCCGAGATGAAAAAACAGGGCCTGCCCCTGCCCAGCGGCAGCGCTGCCAACCCGATTTACCTGCCCGCTCCGCACGAAGTGGCGCAAGCGTTGTACACCGGTTTTACCAAAGCCCCGGAAGGCCGGGGCATGCCATGGCTGCATGAAAGCCTGTGGCACAGTATCCAGATCATTTTCTGGGGTTTCTTTATCTCATCCTGCATTGGTGTACCGCTGGGCATTCTGTGCGGCACCTACGCGAGCCTCGGCAGGCTGAACGAACCCTTTATCGAATTTTTCCGCTATCTGCCGGCCCCGGCGTTTGGTGCGCTGGCAGTCGCCGTACTCGGCATCTATGACGGGCCGAAGATCGCGATCATTTTCATCGGCACGTTTTTCCAGCAGGTATTGATCATTGCCAATACCACGCGCAAGCTGGAAAACACCCTGATTGAAGCCGCCAAAACCCTGGGCACACGCGGGCTGCACCTGATCACCCATGTGGTCATCCCGGGGATTTTGCCGGACCTCTATCGCGACCAGCGCATCCTGCTGGGCTGGGCCTGGACTTACCTGATCGTGGCCGAACTGATCGGTACCAGCTCCGGCATTACCTGGTACATCACCCAGCAGGCCCGCTACCAGCATTTCGAAAATGTCTACGCCGCCATCATCCTCATCGGCATCATCGGCTTTGGCTCCGATCTGCTGCTGGGGCGCCTGGGACGCAAGCTTTTCCCCTGGGATCAAATCCAGGATCGCAAATAAGGATGCCGCCATGACGACCCCTGCTCCCTTGCCCAGCTATCTCGATCAATCGGAAGAGGTGCGTGAGCGTTTTTCCCGCATTTACCAGCGCGAAGTGATTCTGGAAGTCAAAAACCTGGGCAAGCGCTATCGCTCGCTGCGCGGCGAAACCGAAGCCCTGCGCGATATCAACTTCAAGGTACATCGACGCGAATTCGTGTGCGTGATCGGTCCGTCCGGTTGCGGCAAATCCACCCTGATCCGCATTCTGGCCGGGTTGGAAAAGCAATCCGGCGGCCAGGTTCTGCTCGACGACAAACCCGTCAGCGGCCCGGGACGCGATCGCGGCATGGTGTTTCAGGGCTATTCGCTGTTTCCGTGGTTGAGCGTGAAACGCAATGTGATGTTTGGTCCGCTCATGAGTGGCCACACCCGCAACGTGGCGGAAAGCAAGGCACGTCAGTGGCTGGATCTGGTGGGGCTGACCAAATTCGCCGATGCCTATCCGCACCAGCTATCGGGCGGCATGCGCCAGCGCGTGGCGATTGCCCGGGCACTGGTGAACGAGCCGCGCATTTTGCTGATGGATGAGCCATTTGGCGCACTCGATGCTCAGACTCGCGCCAAGATGCAGAGCCACCTGCTGGATGTCTGGAAAAACCTCGATATCACCGTGCTGTTCATCACCCACGACCTGGACGAAGCCATTTATCTGGCCGACCGCATACTGGTACTCAAGGCCCATCCGGGTGAAGTGCAGGAAGTCATCGAAGTGCCGGTACCGCGCCCGCGCTCTGCCCGGCAATTCGGTGATCCGGAATTCCGCGCCACCAAGGCTCGTCTGGAAGCGCTGATCCACCCGTCCGAGGCCGAAGAAACCAGCAGCCCGGAAGAAGCGGCAGTGGAAGACAGCCACATGATCCGGCTGACCAATGTGATCGACAACGTTGAGTAAAAAGGAATCCGCCATGCTCTGGTCCGATCTTGCCTGGTCCGAACTGCCCGATGCGCTGGCAGTAGTCAACCACGCCGCCATCCTGCCCGTGGGCGCTACCGAACAACACGGCCCGCATCTGGGCTGCGGGGTGGATAGCGTGATCGCCGATACCCTGTGCCGTACCGTGGCCAGCCGTACCGGTGTACCCATGCTGCCCACCCTGCCCTATGGCTGCTCGCTGGGGCATAGCCGCCGCTGGCCCGGCACCATTGCCGTGACGCCCGTTGCGCTGATCGAGTTCGTAAAACAGATCGGCGATTGGGCCTACCACAGCGGCGTGCGCCGGCTGTTTATCGTGAATGCCCATGTGACCAATGCCGCCCCCTTGCGCTGCGCGCTGGAAATGCTGCGCGCCGAACATGATGATCTGATGGTAGCCGTGATCAACACCGCCAGCCTGAGCCAGCGGGTACGCGAATTTCATGCTGCCGATGGCGAGGACTGGCATGCCAACGATGCGGAAACCTCGATGATGCTGGCCATCGCCCCAGAAGGGGTGCGCACCGACAAACTGCATGAAGCCGATGACCCGGACCGCACCTGCAGCTGTATTTTCTCCCACCCGGTGAATCGCACCAGCCTCAATGGCGTCACCGGCCGCCCCAGCCAGGCCAGCGCCGAAAAAGGCCAGCTTTGGTACAACTGGCTGGTGGACGATCTGAGCGATCTGATCCGCCAGGGCTGCCAAGAAAACCCGCCGCTTGAATTCTCCTATTTCAGTCAGGCCTGACCGAATACACACCACCAACAATCATATACAAAGGACCTAACATGACCAGCCCGGAAGATATTGCCCATATCCAGCAAACCCTGAGTGAAAAAGGGGTTAAATACTGCATTGGGGCTTATGTGGATATACATGGCGTTCCCAAAGCCAAAGTAGTGCCCATTTACCATCTGGGGCACATGGCCAAAGGCTCCGAGCGCTACACCGGCTACGCCGTGGATGGCCTGGGCCAGGCACCCAATGATGACGAACTCACATCGGTACCCGATCTGAGCCGGATCATCCAGTTGCCGTGGGAGCCCAAGATTGCCTGGATTCCGGCCGACAATCATTTCAAGGGCAAGCCCTACCCGCTCAATACCCGTGTTGCCCTGCAAAACCAGCTGGCAGAAGCCGCCAGGATGGGCTTTGGCATGAATCTGGGTATCGAGTGCGAAATCTTCCTGCTCAAACAGGCCGAAGACGGCACGCTGTCGGTGCCGGATCCTGAGGACAAGCTGACCAAGTCCTGCTACGACGTGCGTGGCTTTACCAACAGCTTTGGCTGGCTGGACAAGATGGCCACCGCAATCAATGACCTGGGCTGGGATCTCTACTCGTTTGACCACGAAGATGCCAACGGCCAGTTCGAGTTCGATTTTCAGTATGCCGATGCGCTCACCACCTGTGATCGCCTGACCTTCTTCCGCTTCATGGCCAAACACTATGCCCGCGAAGAAGGGCTGCTCGCCACCATGATGCCCAAGCCCTTTGCCGACAAAACCGGCAATGGCGCGCACTTCAACATGTCGCTCTACGATCTGGCCAGTGGCAAAAATCTGTTCTCGTGCGATCCGAAGGATGATCCCAATGGCATTGGCCTCACCCCGCTCGGCTACCAGTTTGTTGCCGGCATTCTCAAGCATGGCCGTGCGCTATGCGCGGTGTTCGCCCCGACCGTGAACAGCTACAAGCGCCTGGTGCGCCGTGGTGCCATGAGCTATTTTTCCTGGGCGCCGGTCTTCAACTCCTACGGCTCCAACAACCGCACCAACTCGGTCCGGATTCCGGCCGGCGGCGGACGCTGCGAATCGCGCAATGCCGATGGTGCGGTCAACCCCTACCTGGCCGCGACACTGGTACTGGCAGCAGGACTGGAAGGCATCCGCGAAGGACTCGATCCGGGCAAGCCCAACGAGGACAATCTGTACGCCATCAGCGAAGCCGAACGCCATGCGCGCGGCATCGAATTCCTGCCGCAAACCCTGCAGGAAGCCGTCGCCGCCTTTGCTGCCGATCCGCTGGTGGAACAGGTGCTGGGCAAGGAATTGCGCGATGAATTCATCCGCTACAAGAGCGAAGAGTGGGAGGCTTACCACCTGAGCGTGAGCAAGTGGGAAATCGATCGCTACAGCTACATGTTCTAAGAACTTGTTCACGATCTTTCTGCGAAGTCGTGATCGGGGCTCATGTGCTGCTCAAAATCCTCATGTACTCCCTGTACATTCCGGTTTTTTGCGCTGCTCTTCACCCCGCTGACGGCTTCTCGCCACAGAGCGTGAACAAGTTCTAACCATGCCGTAGGGCGGACTTCAGTCCGTCAGCACCTGCTGCAAAATTGCATGCCATGACGGGTTAAATCCCGTCCTATAGCTGAATCGCTTCATGGCATCACCAAAGCGCAGGGTAGCGGCCTACCCTGCAACCACAACACTTTTCCAGGAACCTGCCATGGCCGAGGACGACAAAAACAACCTTCCCGTCAGCCGCATCAGCGTTTCACTCCCCCCGGCCCTGCTGGAGGAGCTGGATCGCATGGTGGCCAATCGCGGCTATGGCAGCCGCTCGCAGGCTATCGGCGAGATGGTCAACTACCAGTTGGCCGAGCATAAACGCAAGATGGGCAACGATGTGATGGTGGGCACCATCACCCTGCTGTATGACCGCAGCACGCGCGGGCTGCAAAAGAACCTGGCCGACCTGCAGTTCAGGCATATCGACGAGGTGATCAGCTCGCTGCATGTGCACCTCAGCCATAACCAGATGATGGAAGTCATCCTGATCCAGGGCCACGCGCAACAGTTACAGCAGATTGCCAACGAGATGATCACCCAACGCGGCGTGATTACCGGCCAGCTGCAGCTGCTCGCCGCGATCATTCCGCCCATCAAGGTGGACAATGCCGGCAGCTAGGCGAACCGAACCGCTCGGCTATCTTCTGTCTATGGCATACGCACACCCATTCCGGCATGCGTGATCAAGGCGCACTAGGGATTTGAAGCCCTATGCCCGCATCGAAAAATCATATTGGATCGCACGCAGAGATTCATCTAGGCTGACACACCCTATGATGAACAAACTCAACCAAAATTCGACAACGCGCGGTATCCAGTTCAGGGTCGCATCAGCGCTCTGCTTGACGCTGATGCTGGCATGCGTGAAGGGTCTCGATGGTACGGTGCCAGCGGGGCAAATCGCGTTCTACCGGTCGTCGGTGATGCTGTTGCCCATGCTTGCCTGGATCATGTGGGAGCGCCGGGGCGCGGAAGTGTTCAGGCTCAGCCAGCTCAAGCGGCATCTCCCGCGAGGCATATCGGGTTCGATCGCCATGTTCCTCAGCTTCGCCACGCTCGCGTGCTTGCCGTTGGCCGACGCTGTACTGCTGGGCTACGCGGCACCGTTGATCGCCGTGGTGCTCGGCCGCGCGCTTCTCGATGAACGCGTGCCCGGCTACCGCTGGACGGCAGCGATCGCCGGCGCAGCCGGGGTTACGATCGCGCTGTTACCACACCTGGATGCGTGGAGCGGGCCGGTGCAGTTCTCGGCCATAGGATTACTCGGCATCGGGGCGGGGCTGGGTGCGGCCCTGTTCTCTGCACTGTCGACGATCCAGATCCGCAGCTTGGCCGTGACCGAGCCGCCCGAGGCCATTGTTTTCTACTACACGATGACTACCGGCGTGCTAGGCGCAGCCTCGATTTGCTTCGGCTGGGTGGTGCCCGATATGCACCAGCTAATGCTCCTGATGTTGGCCGGGGTGCTTGGCGGTGGCGCGAATATATTTATGGCACAGAGCCTTCGGCATGCGCATGTATCGGTAACGGCGCCGTTCGAATACACGACGCTGGCGTGGTCGGCACTCCTATCCTGGTTGATGTTCGACCAAGTGCCGGGCGGCCCACTGCTGGCCGGCGGCGCAATAGTCGCAGCGTCCGGTCTGTATGCCTATTGGAGCGAGTCTCGTGCGACTCGCGACAGGCCGATTATTGCAGCGCCCGCCGCTCGGCCGCCATCACGTACCCAGTTCAATGCTGGCCAGGCTATTTGTCGGCAAGAAACATCGCGGTAAAGCGGGCCTTGCCGGTGCGCAGGAACTCCGCGAAATCCCAGTCTTCGTTACCTAGCCGGTGGGCATGCTCTGGCCTGAACACGTACGCCCAGGCCGGGACCAAGCTGCCGTCAGCCAGAGACACCTGCACGGCGACCCGCATGTACTCCTCGCCTTCAAAGGCATCGAGCAGATCGCAGGCATCTTCCGATACACCCCGGTACAACACGCCTTCCACTCGCCCTTGCGCATCCGGGATCACGCCCGGATAGGTTTGCCCCAGTACCGGGCCGCGCCGATAACCGCCGAGCGTGACCTGCTCGTGCGTGTAGTGCGCCCCTGTCACCGCAGCCATGATGTCCTCGCACATCAGCGAGCCATAGGTAAAACAGTTGTGTGACATGCAAACTCCCCGTTAGCTCAAACGCCAGCGGAACGCTGCGCCAGCCATCGGCGCCAGCTGCCCAGCGCCGTGATATCTTCCGCTCCGACTAAGCCGGCCGGTTCGCAGATAAAGCCGCATACCTCCTGGCCATCCACCAGCCTGACTTTGCCGATGCCCAATGGCGCCGGGATACCTGCCACAAAGCTGCCAAACGCGCTGGCCGGCAACTCCCAGACTTCCACATCGATGCTGGCGCCGCTTTCTGCCACTTTGACCATGCCCGGGCGCAAGGGCGGGCTACCGGCCAGCGCGTAGAAGCGATATTCCGGGGCCGAACGGGTGGCGGCGATCAGCCGGCCACCGCGCTGCGTCAACTGCCAGTTCAGCGGCAAGCCGGAAAGATGCGCGCCACACACGGCCACCCGCACCTGGCCATTGACCACCGCTGGTGGCGCACTCTCCGGCACCGGCAAGGATTGCTGCGTGGTGCCCAACAGTAAACCTGTATCGGCCTGCCAGCGAGCAGCCAGTTGCAGCAAGGGCTGATCCTGATGCGCCGGTGCGAACAGGGTCACGCCGAACGGCAGGCCGTCCGATCGCATCGCGGCCGGAACGGCCACGGCGGAATAATCGAGCAGGTTCATGAAATTGGTGTAATAGCCCAGATCGGTATTGAGCCGGAGGGGATCGGCCACCATGTCGGCAATCGTATATTGCCGCCCTGCCGTCGGCGTGAGCATCACATCCACGCCTTGCCACAGTTCGGCGCAGCGGCGCATGAGCGCCTGCAGCCGGTAAAACGCATCGAAGGTATCAGCGGCAGAAAACTTCTTCGCACCCAGGGTGATGTCACGCGTCACCGGGAAAACCGATTCTGGCTGGCGCTCGATGAAATCCTTTATCGCATGGTAGCGCTCGGCCACCCATGGGCCGCCATAGAGCAGGCGCGCGGTTTCCAGCAAGGGGGAAAAATCGATTTCCACCACTGTGCCACCCAGCAATTCCAGGCGTGCGACTGCGTCAGCAAACAGCGCCGGGTTTTCCGTATCGCCAAAGAACGCCAGTTGTTCGGGCTTGGGAACGCCGAAGCGGAAGGCATCGCCCGCTGCAAACCCGCGCCCATGCGGCTGTGCCTGGCGGCTATACGGATCTTGCGCATCCTCACCCTGCGCCACGGCAAAGACCTGCTGCGCATCGGTTGCGGTGAGGGCAAAGATCGAAACGGCATCGAGCGAGCGGCACGCCGGCACCACGCCACGTGTCGAGAGCAGGCCACAACTGGGCTTCAGTCCGACCAGATTGTTGAATGCGGCTGGCACACGTCCAGAGCCGGCGGTATCGGTGCCGAGCGAAAAACTGACCTGCCCACAGGCCACGCTCACAGCCGAGCCCGAGCTGGAACCACCGGAGATGAACGCCGGATCGAACGCATTGTGGCAGGCACCATAAGGCGAGCGCGTGCCGTTAAGCCCGGTGGCGAACTGGTCGAGATTGGTCTTGCCCAGCGGAATCGCACCGGCCGCGATCAGTTTCTCCACGACGAAGGCGCTGGATTCGGGCACATAGGCGTAGTCCGGGCAGCCGGCCGTGGTCGGATGATCGGCCAGATCGATATTGTCCTTGATCGCAAACGGTACGCCATACAGCGGCAGACTGGTCGGATCCTGCCCTTCCAGCGCCTTGGCCATTACCAGCACGCGTTCAAGCGGCAGCAAGCTGATCCAGGCGTGGCGGGTATCGGCACTGGCCTGCGCATGCAAATACGCCATCAGGGCACTGGGCTTCAGGTCATCACGGTAGGCTTGCGCCAGGGTTGTCAGATCAAGGCTTGCGGGAATCATGCTGCAGCTCCTTCCAGGGTTTGCAGTACCAGTAAATCCTGTCCGGCCGAAACCGGCGAAGCTTCGCGGCAAAACACCTGCAACACTTCGCCTGCAGCCGGTGCAGTGACGGTAAATTCCATTTTCATCGATTCCAGAATCACCAGCGCATCGCCGGCCTCTACCTGCTGGCCTGGCTCCACCAGTACTTTCCAGACATTGCCGGGCAGATGCGCCGGCACCAGTCGCGCACCTTCAGGCAGATCGAGTTCGGTATCCGCGCCGGCTGCGGCAATATCGGCCTCGCTGATGTATTCGGCCTGGCCCGCGGCTTTCCAGCGCTCGCGCTCGGCATCGAAGGCGGCCTGCTGGCGGGTTTTGAAGATATTGATCCCGGCAGCGTTGTCCGCCAGGAAGCGGCGGTAATCGGCCAGCTTGAAAACACCTTCCTCGATGCGCAGTGAAGCGCGACCGGCGACGAAATCCTTGCGCAACTGCAGCAGCTCGCCTTCGCTTACCGGATAGAAACGGATCTGGTCGAAGAAACGCAGCAGCCAGGGTTTGCTGAATTCGCGCGTGCGATGCCAGCGGTTCCACATCTGCACGGTGCGCCCGACAAACTGGTAGCCACCCGGGCCTTCCATGCCGTAGACGCACATGTACGCCCCGCCGATGCCCACTGCATTTTCCGGGGTCCAGGTGCGGGCCGGGTTGTATTTGGTGGTAACCAGACGATGGCGCGGGTCCATCGGCGTGGCCACCGGCGCGCCCAGATACACATCACCCAGCCCCAGCACCAGATAGCTGGCATCAAACACGGTGCGGTAAACGTCATCAATCGAATCCAGCCCGTTGATGCGGCGAATGAATTCGATATTGGACGGGCACCACGGCGCATCCTTCCTGACCGATTGCATGTATTTCTCGATGGCCAGCTTGGTGGCCGGGTCATCCCAGGAGAGCGGCAACCACACGGTGCGGCTGGGTACTTCCATGTCATCAATGCTGGGCAGCGCCGATTCGGCCTGCTGCAAGTGTTGCAGCAAGACGTTGCGATCGGTGCTGCGGGCATCGAAATGCACCTGCAGCGAGCGGATACCCGGCGTCAGATCGATGATGCCGGGCAAGGGATGGGCTTGCAGCCAGGTCATCAGGGCCTGCACCCGCATGCGCAGTTCGATATCCAGCACCAGCGGGCCATATTCGATCAGCAGATAGGCATCGCCAGCCTGACGGTAGACCACCCGCAGGCATTCGCCCTGCGCCGGCAACTCGGCCAGTACTGGCGTCGTCACGCTTTCCGGCTCAGCCACGGGCGCAGCAGGCAGGATGCCGTCGTGCAACAGGGCATGATCCAGTGCCTGCAAACGCAGCGCGGCCGTCTGCGCACTGACCGGCACAAAGCGCACCGTATCGCCCGGACGTAACTGGCCCAGCTTCCACAATTCGGCCTGCACCACCGCCGCCGGGCAGACAAAGCCGCCGAGGCTGGGGCCATCCGGGCCGAGGATCACCGGCATGTCCCCGGTAAAGTCGATTGCGCCAATGGCGTAGGCGTTGTCGTGGATGTTGGACGGGTGCAGCCCGGCCTCGCCGCCGTCGGTCCGCGCCCAGTCGGGTTTGGGGCCGATCAGGCGCACGCCGGTGCGGCTGGAGTTGTAATGCACTTCCCAGTCGGAGGCAAAGAACGTGGCGATATCCGGATCGGTGAAGAAATCCGGCGCACCGTGCGGGCCATACAACACGCCGATTTCCCACTGGTGGGCATAGGCCGGTGCCGGCATGCTGCACGGGTTATGCACGGCCTGCGCGGCCGGCACATGCAAGACATCGCCCATACGCAGGCTGCGTCCGGCATGCCCGCCGAACTGGCCCAAGGTAAAGGTGGATTTGCTGCCCAGATAATCCGGCACATCGAAACCGCCCGATACCGCCAGATAGCTGCGGCTGCCGCAATCCTTGACGGCGCCGATGCGCAGGATACTGCCGGCAGGCACGAAATGGCTTTGCCAGAAAGCGATGGGTTTGTCGTCCACCGTGGCTGCGGTTTCAGCGCCGGTGAGTGCAATGACAGCATCGCAGTTGAATTTCAGTGTCGGCCCGCTCATGGTGCATTCCAGTGCGGCAACCCCTTGCGGATTGCCGACCAGCCGGTTGGCCGCACGCAGGGCCAGATCGTCCATCGGGCCAGATGGCGGCACGCCGACATCCCAGTAACCAATACGCGCAGGCCAATCCTGGACGGTGGTCTGCACACCGGGTTCGAGCACTTCGAGCGTGAGCGGACGATAGTGGAAACTGTTGAGGTAGCGCGTGGTCTGCAGGCCGCTGCGGAACACGTCGCCTTGCAGGATCTGCATCAGGTAGGCGCGGTTGGTTTCAATGCCGCAGACACGGGTATCTGCCAGCGCTGCAAGCATTTTTTCCACGGCTGCCTCGCGCGTGGGGGCATGCACGATCAGCTTGGCCACCATCGGATCGTAGTACGGCGGCACTTCCGAGCCGGTGGCAACCGCCGTTTCCACGCGGGCATCGGCCGGGAAAGCGACTTCGGTCAGCAACCCGGAAGATGGCTGGAAATTCCTGGCCGGGTCTTCGGCATACAGGCGCACCTGGATCGAAGCACCCTGCGGAGCAGGTGCTGCTGCCGGCAAGGCCAGATCGCCGGACGCCAGCAACACCATCCATTCGACCAGATCCACGCCGGTGACCTCTTCCGTCACCCCGTGTTCCACCTGCAGACGGGTATTCACCTCCAGGAAATAAAACTCGCCGGTTTGGGCATCCATCACGAATTCCACCGTACCGGCGGAACGATAACCCACGGTCTGCATCAGGCGTACCGACGTATCGGCCAGACGCTGGCGCTGCTGGACGGATAGCCCCGGCGCGGGGGTTTCCTCGATCACTTTCTGGTTGCGGCGCTGCACCGAGCAATCACGCTCGCCCAGCGCCAGCACTCGGCCGTGTCCATCGCCGAAGACCTGTACTTCGATATGGCGTGCGGCCTCGACGTATTTTTCCAGATAGATGCCGGCTTCCTTGAAGTTGGCACGCGCCAGCCGATCCACCGAGGCATAGGCTTCGGCCAGTTCGTCTTCCGACCAGATCAAGCGCATGCCGATGCCACCGCCGCCTGCCGTACTCTTCAGCATCACCGGGTAACCGATCCGGGCGGCTTCGGCGCAGGCGTGGCCCGCATCATCGAGCAGGCCGCTGCCCGGCAGCAGGGGCACCCCTGCCGTCTGCGCCAGCTCACGCGCGGTATGCTTCAAGCCGAAAGCCAGCATCTGCGCCTTGGTCGGGCCGATGAAAGCGATACCGGCAGCTTCACAGGCATCGGAAAACGCCGGGTTTTCCGAAAGAAAACCATAACCCGGGTGGATCGCCTGTGCGCCCGTCTGCTGTGCGGCAGCCAGAATTTTGTCCATGGCGAGGTAGCTTTCAGCCGCCGGCGCCGGCCCGATACAGACCGACTCATCGGCCAAACCGACATGCAGCGAACCGGCATCGGCTTCGGAATACACGGCCACCGAAGCTATGCCGAGTTTTTTGAGCGTGCGGATAATCCGGCAGGCTATCGCCCCACGGTTGGCAATCAGGACTTTGCTGAACATGATGGTGTCTCGCTGTCGCGGGTCGTCCCGCTTATTCTTTTACCGACCGGGTCGTCCCGGCGGGAGCCTTTACTGACTCAAATATCGCTCCACCCTCTCCCCAATCCTCTCCCGAACGGGAGGGAGCGTTGCTGTGGCACTGCTTTCACCTCTCGCCCCTTGGGGGAGAGAGGTTGGGAGAGAGGGGCAGCCTCGATGGCAAGGCTATCGGGCTGGCACGCCCAACCTACGCCTTCAAGCTGCAAAGGCGCAGCCGCTGGATCAGTCCCAGATCAGGAATTGCACCGGCGTCGGGTTATAGGCATTGCACGGGTTGTTGAGCTGCGGGCAGTTGGAAACCAGCACCCACACATCCATTTCCGCACGCAATTCCACATACTTGCCCGGGCCGGAAACGCCATCGTCGAACTTCAACTGGCCCTCTTGCGTAACCGGGACATTCATGAAGAAATTTACGTTCGGCACCAGATCGGCCTTGGTCAACCCGCTTTCGGATTGCTGGATTGCCAGCATGTAGTTGTCGCGGCAGCTGTGCATGAATTTCTTGGCCAGCGCATAGCGCACGGTATTGCTCTCGGCGGCACAGGCTCCGCCGAGCGTATCGTGGCGGCCACAGGTATCGGCCACGATGGTCAGCAACGGATTGCCTTCATTGCTGCAGAGCACCGAGCCGGTAGTCAGGTAGATACCGCCCTGCTGCAGCATGGTCTGCGTTGCGCTGTAATGCTCGTGGATGTCATGGCGGTTGTAGAAAATCACATCGGCGGCCTGGTTGCCTTCCAGATCGACGATGCGCAGGGTTTGCCCCTTTTTCACTTCATGCAGCCACGGCTCGCCCGAGGGTAGCGTCTGGCTGTAGCAAGCCTGTGCCGGGTCCAGCCGGCTTTCCTGAATACGAATGGCAGCAGCAGTCATGTTTTGTCTCCTCAGGCCAGATACAAGAGATCGGTGTTATAGAGCGCCCGCCCGCCTTCGGGGCGGAAGCTGCGGCAATAATCGTCTGCTGGTGCCGGGCCGCAACGCCAGGCTGCTACGCCGACCTTGCCCGGCGCGTACTCGGTGCGGGTATCGAGCGGGTGCGGGGCGGCAGAAACTGCCACGATCACATCCATATCCAGGCGCAGATCGATGCTGGCACCTGCCGGGCAGTGATCCGGCACAAACTGGAAGCGCCCTTCCCCATCCACGCTGACCTTGCTGAAGAAATTGACTGGCGCGACCAGATCGCGTCGCTGCAGACCATACTTGCCGATCTCGATCAGCAAGCCATCACGCCCGGCCCGGTACATGCCATTGCGAAACTGCTGGTAAGGGCGTGTGCCGTATTTCTCAGTCATGCGCTGGCTATCGAGCAGCAAGCCCAGCGGATCGTGCCAGCCCAGATCGTCGCGGATAATCGAGGCCATGGCACGGCCCATATCGCTCATCAGTACATGGCCGCGCGTGTAGTGCGCGGTATGCTGGGCCTTGAGCGAATCCGGCATGTTGTAGCGTTCGAGCTTTTCCTGGGCGCTGTAGAGCACCAGCGATAGATTGGCACCGGCATCCAGCGCAGTCAGGCGCAGGGCTGTGCCACGCGGCAGGCGCCAGGACCAATGGCAACCGCCGGGGATCACATCGGAAAACATCACGGCATCGGCGGGCAGATCGGCAGCAAACTGCTGCCAGCGCCGGTCGATATCAACCCCTTCCAGGGTCAGGGCAGTGTGGGGATACATCGCATGCTCCTTCGAGGTTCAATAGCGAGAGGGCGCTTGGTCAAAGCGATCCTCCCGGGCTTTTGTCCCTCCGTGGAGCCATGCATGTGCAGGAATCTGCTGGCAAGGCCGGCTGCTCTCGGACCAGTCGTTTCAGCGAAGTGAAACCGGAACCCTAGCAACCTTTTCGATTGAACGAACATCAGAACAGCGTATTCGTCCCTCTCATACGGGAATACTCAGCACAAAGCGTGCCACGTTTAAAACCATGAAACAGGCACCAACAACGGTACCAACCGGTAATCCGGCCACGCACCGATGCCCAAGGACGGGGCCAGCGCACCAATTCAATGCATCCCAAGGCCGGATCCATCGAAATTTGCATCTATCACTTGCGCGATTGTTCGGCCTGCATCTGCCGCTGGCGACGACTCTCGGCCAGCACAATGCCGGTGGCCACCGATACATTCAGGCTTTCCACTGTGCCGTACATCGGGATCGACACCAGCGCATCGCAATGTTCGCGCGTGAGCCGGCGCATGCCGTGGCCTTCTGCACCCAGCACCCAGGCCAGCGGGCCGGTCTGCTCGAAGTGGTAGAGATCGCTGCTGCCATCAGCATCGGTGCCGACAATCCAGACACCGGCATCCTTCAGTTCGCGCAGCGTGCGCGCAAGATTGGTCACCATGATGTAGGGCACCACTTCGGCCGCGCCGCAGGCCACCTTGGAAACGGTGGCATTGATCGGTGCGGATTTGTCTTTTGGCGCGATCACGGCATGCACGCCCATGGCATCGGCCACGCGCAAGCAGGCACCCAGATTATGCGGATCGGTCACGCCATCGAGCACCAGCAGGAAAGGCGGCTCATCCAGGTCTTCCAGCACTTCATCAACCGACAGAAAACTCTTTCCTGCGTCGATCACCGCCACCACGCCCTGATGTCGTGGCGAACCCGCCAGGCCGGCCAGGCGCTCGGCATCGATTGCCACGACTTTGCGCTGGGCGCGCTCGGCCAGCGCCAGCAAATCCTGCATGCGCGGATCATGGCGCCCCGTGCTGATATAGAGCTCCAGCACGCTGTCGGGCAAACGGCGCAGGCGCGCATTGACGGCATGAAAACCGTAGATAGTCTTTTTTTGCATGTTTCAATAAACCTGTGAAGGAAGATCTTGCGGCCGCAAGGCAGTGGGCAGTTGATCGGCGGGCAAGGGCGGGCTGTACAAAAAGCCTTGTGCCACATCGCAACCGATGCCGCGCAGGAAGGCCGATTGCCCCGAAGTTTCCACGCCTTCGGCCACCACCGCAAGCTTGAGCTTGCGCGACATGGCCACCACCGCTTCCACAATCGCCGCGCTGTCCTGATCATCCGGCAGCGGAGCGATAAAGGCCCGGTCGATCTTGAGCGTATCGAGCGGGAAGAGTTTCAGGTACGCGAGCGACGAATAACCGGAGCCGAAATCGTCGATGGCCACCCGTACGCCCATCTCGCGCAACTCGCTCAGAATCGCGCGCGCTTCATCCGGATTCTGCATGATGATGCTCTCGGTAATTTCCAGCGTGAGGCGTTCCGGCTCCAGGCCGGCCTGATCCAGCGCGTTCTGTACGATGCTTACCAGGTGGGTGCGCTGGAACTGGCGCGGGGAAATATTGACGGATACCCGGTGCGGATCGATACCGTCATCAAGCCAGGCACGCAACTGGCGGCAGGCTTCATGAATCACCCAGGATCCCAGCGGTTCGATCAGACCGGATTCTTCCGCCAGCGGGATAAAGCTGGCCGGCGGCACCATGCCCAATTGCGGATGCTGCCAGCGTACCAGCGCCTCCACGCCGTAATAGTCTTCGCCGGCCAGGTCATACAGGGGCTGGTAATGCAACACGAACTGGTTGCGCACCAGCGCATTGCGCAGGCGCCCTTCCAGCTGGCGGCGCTCGCTTACCTGTTCGCTCATGTCGTTGGCATGCAGCTTGTAGGTGTTCTTGCCCTGTTCCTTGGCCTGGTACATCGCCATGTCTGCCATGCGCATCAGCGCAGTGGCATCGCGTGCATCGAGCGGAAAACGGCTGACGCCGATACTGCAGGTCACGAACAGTTCATGTCCGCGCACGATGCAGGAACGCCCAACCTCGCTGATGATGCGCTCGGCAATCACGCTCAGTTCCGCATCCTCGGGAGCATCTTCGATCAGCACGGTGAATTCGTCACCGCCGAAGCGGGCAATGAAATCATGGCGCTTGAGGCAATAACCAAGCCGCAGGGCCACCACCTGCAACAGCTCATCGCCGATCGCATGGCCAAGACTGTCGTTGATGACCTTGAAACGATCCAGATCGATAAAAAACAGTGCCAGGCGCGTACTGCGCAACGCGGCCTGTTGCACGGCCTGCACCAGCTTTTCCTGCAAGGCGCTGCGGTTGTGCAGCAAGGTCAGCGGATCGCGCTGCGCCAAAAACTGCAAACGCCCTTCGACCTCCTTGCGTGCCGTGAAATCGCTGAAAATCGCCACGTAGTGCGTGGCTTCGCCGTTCTCGTCACGCACGGCGCTCAATGAGCCCCAGGCCGGATAAAGATCGCCACTCTTGCGCCGGCCCGGCAATTCCCCCTGCCAGCGCCCGTCGCGCCGCAGACTGTCCAGAATCTGCAAGCCCAATACCGAGCTGGCTTCAAGGTGGCAGAACATTTCACTGGTATTGCCAAGCGCCTCGTCGGCCTCATAGCCGGTAATGCGGGAAAAAGCCGGGTTGACCGCGATGATCCTGCCCTCAACATCGGCCATGGCAATGCCTTCGGAAGCACTGTCGAACACCTGCGCCGCCAGTCGCAGTTGCTGCTCGGATACCAACTGGTCGGTGACATCGATGGCCATGAAACAATCGCCGTAATGCACACCCTCCGCGTCATACAGTGGCAAACGCTTGCCTTGCAAGGTACGCGCACGGGATTGGGCATGCACGGTGCATTCAAACCCTTCCTCGATAGTCATCTCTTGCGGCAAACCCAGACGACTGCGTATTTCCACGCTCGATCGTCCTGCGAGCTCGCGCGGAAGAAAACCCGTCAACAGTGCGAAGGCACGGTTGGCATACACCAGCATGCCCTGGCGGTTTTCCTTGAAGATGTGAATCGGCAGCGCGTTGAGAATGGCATCCAGCGATTTGTGTTCGGTCGCGATATCGCGCTTGGCCGAACGCTCTTCCTCAGAGGATGCCGCCAGCAGCAAACCGGTCACTGTCAGGTTGAGCACCAGCAACTGGATCGGCAACATGGCCGACCCATGTGCCTGTGACAGCACCAACCCCAGCGATACGGAAATCGCCAATGAAAGCAAGGCCGCAGCGCCCTGCCCCATGCGCAAGGCCACCCAGATCATCAGCGGAAAAAACAGGAACTGCCAGCCGGCCGCATCGACATCCTGACGGCCATACAACAGCCGGACTGCAGCGATGGCAACCGCCAGCACCAATACCATCTCCATGCCGCGCCCGCGCCAGATTTCGCGCCAGTCAACGCGCACCAGCAAGAGCAGTGGAATGGCCACGAGATAACCGGAAGCTTCGGCAATCCAGTTGGACAAAATGCGATAGGCACTGACCTCGTGCACACCAACCACGCCAGTGACCATATGCAGCAATGCAGCCAGCACCACGGACAGCAGGCTCATCAGCAGGCCACCCATCAGCATCAGCTGCAGAGCTTCCGACAAACGCAGGCGGGTACGCTTGCGCAGGGGCTGCAGCAAACGGCAGGCAAGCAGGATCGTGGCAAGAGAAATCAGTACCAGACCAGCCGCCAGACTCAAGGGCAGGCCGCTGGACAAGGGAAGAACAAACAGTGCCGGCACGGCGAAGGGCCAGTACTGGCGGCCATTCAACAACAGCAATCCCACGATCACGGCATTGACCGGGCAGATAAACCGGATGACCCCGAATGTCGTATTCAGGCCGGCGATCAGCAGTGCGAACAGCAGGGATGCCGCACAGAGATAGCTTCCTGCTTGCCGGAATGTGTGGTGGGATCGCATTGAAAACCAATGTTATAAAAGCGGTTTCTAATATTACAAAGAGCACGCATCCTTGCCGATTCCGGGTAAAAAATCAACCCGGTATCTTACAGAGTGCGATCCCGCTCACATCGGTTGTTATAATCCTTTCCTTTTTGAAGTACCGGCATCATGCACCTCCCTGCCCTTCCCCGCCCCCAGGAACGTCTGCAACTGGCCACGCCGCACGGCTCGGCCGATGCCCTGCTGCTCACCCACTACGCCGGCCTAGCCAGGCCGCTGACCATTCTGGCTGCGAGCGCGCAGGCGGCGCAGCGGCTCAAGGAGGAAATCGGCTGGCTGCTGCCGGGCAAAAGCGTAGTCATGCTGCCGGATTGGGAAACGCTGCCGTACGATCATTTCTCGCCACACCACGAACTGATTTCCGAACGGCTCGCCAGCCTGTGGCAGATCAGGAATGGCGAAGCCGATGTGATCATCGTGCCGGTGCAGACCGCGATGGGCGTGCTGCCGCCTCTGGAATACCTGACTGCCTATTCGTTCTTTCTGAAGAAGGGTCAGAAGCTCGATGCCGACAAGCTGCGCGCCGACATGACTTTTGCCGGCTACAGCCATGTCACGCAGGTGTATGGCCAGGGCGAATTCTCGATCCGTGGCGGCCTGATCGATCTGTTTCCGATGGGCTCGCCGCTGCCGTACCGCATCGATCTGTTCGACGACGAAATCGAAACCATCCGCACCTTTGATATCGACAGCCAGCGCAGCCTGTATCCGGTGCCGGAAATCCGCCTCTTGCCGGCGCGCGAGTTCCCGCTGGACGAAGGCGGGCGCACCAAGTTCCGCCAGCGTTTCCGCGAGGAATTCGAGGGCGACCCAAGCAAATCACGCCTGTATAAAGATATCAGCACCGGCAGCACGCCAGCCGGCATCGAATACTACCTGCCACTGTTTTTCGACCATACCGCCACGCTGTTCGACTACCTGCCCAGCGAGACCGTCATCGCCCTGCAAGGGGATCTGCATGGCGCCGCGCAGCAATACTGGCGTGATATCGAAGAGCGCCATCGCCTGAGCCTGGGCGACAAGGATCGCCCCATCCTGCCGCCGGCCCAGTTGTTCGTGATGCCGGACAAGCTGTTTGGCACGCTGAAGAACTACCGCCGCATCGAACTGACCTCGGGCGAAACCAGCCTGACCGATGCCCTGCCCGATCTGGCGGTAGACCGGCGCGCCGAGAACCCGCTGGCCAAACTGCAGCGCTTCATCAGTGCGCATCCGGGACGCATCCTGCTCTGTGCCGAGAGCCTGGGCCGGCGCGAAACCATGGCGCAATACTTCGCCGAATACGGCGTGAAACCGCAACTGGTCGAAACCTGGGAAGGCTTCCAGCAGGAAAGTGCCCGCCTGATGCTGGCCGCCAGCCCGCTCTTCAACGGCTTTTTGCTGCGCGAAGACCAGCTTGCCATCGTCACCGAGACCAGCCTGTATCCCTCGGTGGCCCAGGCGCGCGGCAAAAAGCAGCAGAAACGCAGCAATACCGATGCCATGCTGCGCGATCTGTCCGAACTCAAGGTCGGCGATCCTGTCGTGCACGAGGCGCACGGCATTGGCCGCTACCAGGGCCTGATCTCGATGGATCTGGGCGAAGGCGAAACCGAACTGCTAGTGCTGGAATACGCCGGCAACGACAAGCTCTATGTGCCGGTGAGCCAGCTGCATGTGATCAGCCGCTATTCCGGCGGCGCAATCGATGCCGCGCCCTTGCACAAGCTGGGTACAGGCACCTGGGAGAAGGCCAAGCGCAAGGCGGCCGAGCAGGTGCGCGATACCGCAGCGGAACTGCTTAATCTCTACGCCCGGCGTGCGGCACGCGAGGGCCATGCCTTCGACTGGTCGCACCACGATTACGAAGCCTTTGCCGAAGGCTTTGGCTTTGACGAGACGCCGGATCAGGCCGCCGCAATCGAAGCCGTACTGGTCGACATGCGTGTGGGCAAACCGATGGACCGGCTGGTCTGCGGCGATGTCGGCTTTGGCAAGACCGAAGTCGCGTTGCGCGCCGCCTTCGCTGCCGTCGCCGGTGGCAAGCAGGTGGCAGTACTGGTGCCGACCACGCTGCTGGCCGAACAGCACTTCCAGAACTTCTCCGACCGGTTTGCTGATTGGCCGATCAAGATCGTTGAGCTGTCGCGTTTCCGCTCGCAGAAGGAAACCACCGCTGCGCTCAAGGGCCTGGCCGAGGGCTCGGTCGATATCGTGATCGGCACGCACAAGCTGGTGCAACCGGATATGCAATTCAAGCAGCTCGGTCTGGTCATCATCGACGAGGAGCACCGCTTTGGCGTGCGCCAGAAAGAACAGCTGAAAGCGCTGCGTGCCGATGTCGACGTGCTGACGCTGACCGCCACGCCGATTCCGCGCACCCTGGCGATGAGCCTGGAAGGCCTGCGCGATTTCTCGGTGATCGCCACCGCGCCATCCAAGCGCCTGGCGGTGAAGACGTTCGTATCCAAGTTCAGCGACGGCGTGATCCGCGAAGCCGTGCTGCGCGAACTCAAGCGCGGCGGCCAGGTGTTCTTCCTGCACAACGAAGTCGACACCATCGAGAACATGCGCGAAAAGCTCGCCGCCCTCTTGCCCGAAGCGCGCATTGGTCTGGCGCACGGTCAGATGCGTGAACGCGAGCTGGAACACGTAATGCGCGATTTCTACCAGCAGCGCTTCAATATCCTGCTCTGCACCACCATCATCGAAACAGGCATCGATATCCCGAACGCCAATACCATCCTGATGAACCGCGCCGACAAGTTCGGCCTGGCGCAACTGCACCAGATGCGTGGCCGCGTCGGGCGTTCGCACCACCAGGCTTACTGCTACCTGCTGGTGAACGAACCCGAAGCGCTGACGCCTGCTGCGAAGAAACGCCTAGAAGCGATTCAGGCCATGGAGGAACTCGGTTCCGGCTTCTATCTGGCCATGCACGATCTGGAAATCCGTGGTGCAGGTGAAGTGCTGGGCGAATCGCAATCGGGCGAAATGCAGGAGATCGGCTTCTCGCTGTACTCGCAGATGCTCAATGAATCCGTCAAGGCACTCAAGGCTGGCAAGGAGCCGGACCTGAGCCAGCCACTGGGCGTGACCACCGAAATCAACCTGCATGCGCCCGCACTGCTGCCGACCGACTACAGTCCGGACGTAAACGAACGCCTGAGCCTCTATAAGCGCCTGGCCAACTGCGACACCCCGGAAGACCTGGACGATCTGACCCAGGAACTGGTCGACCGCTTCGGCCTGCTACCCGATGCGGCCAAGGTGCTGCTCGATTGCCACCGCCTGCGCATGCTGGCCAAGCCGCTGGGCATTTCAAAGATCGATGCCGCCGACAGCGCCATCGTCATCACCTTCGCAAAATCGACGCCAGTCGAGCCGTTCACGATCCTGAAGCTGATCCAGAGCAAGAAGAACTACAAGCTCGCCGGCCCCGAGCGCCTGCGCGTGGAAGGCAACTGGCCCGAAGCCGTACTGCGCGCGGTACGGGTGAAGGAAATCCTCAACGAACTCAAGGCTTGATGGCATGACTGCGCCTGAACTGAACTTGCCGCCGTATCCGATCGAGGTGGCATTCCCCGACATTGCCTGCTGGCAAAGCGGCAATGGCGGCCTGGAATATGTCTACAGTTTCGACTCGGGCGCGCCCGGCCCGCATGTGATGGTGAATGCGCTCACGCACGGCAATGAGGTCTGCGGCGCGATCGTGGTGGATGAGCTGCTCAGGTCTGGCATCCGCCCGCTTTGCGGCCGGTTGACGCTGGCTTTTGCCAACGTGGCCGCCTATTCCCGCTTCGACGCCGATGATCCGGATCGTGCGCGCTTTGTCGATGAAGATTTCAACCGGGTCTGGTCAACGGAAGTACTCGAAGGTTCGCGCCAGAGCGCAGAACTGGCACGGGCGCGGGCACTGCGTTCGCTGATCGACAGTGTGGATTTTCTGCTCGACCTGCACTCCATGCACGAAGCCTGCGCTCCGCTGGTTTTGTCCGGCCCGCTCGACAAGGGCATCCGCTTTGCGCAGCAACTGGGCTACCCGGCGCATATCGTGATCGATGCCGGCCATGCCCAGGGCAAACGCCTGCGCGATTATGGTGGCTTCGGCGATGCGGCCAGCCCGAAAAATGCGCTGCTGGTGGAATGTGGCCAGCACTGGCAGGCGCAAGCCGTCAGCGTCGCCCGTCAGGTCACTGCCCGCTTTCTGTCCACGCTCGGCTGCATCGCGTCCGGCACGCTGGCGCATTGGCTGACCTTGCCGGAGGAACGTCAGCAGCGGATACGGGTCACGCATGCGGTTGTTGCCCAAACCGGTGATTTTCGTTTTACCGAGGATTTCCGCGGGCTGGAGGTGATCCCCAAGGCCGGCACACTGATTGCGCATGAGGATGGACGGGAAATCCGTACACCTTACGATAATTGCATACTGATCATGCCTTCGCTGCGCCAGCTCGCTCCCGGCGTAACCGTGGTGCGGTTCGGGCAATGCGAAGATGATTGACCAATAGTGATTTACCCTCTCCCGCACGCGGGCGAGGGGTTCCGTGCCTGATCACCGGTTTTGCCCCCTATCTCGCCTGCGGGAGAGGGTTGGGGAGAGGGAAACAGCCAGATCGACAAACCGCACACCATCCCGACTACAATGCCTGTATGCCCCCCGCGAAAGGAAGCACCATGAGCGACCCGAACCCGAATGATCCGTTTGCCTTCTTCAACCAGCTATGGAAAAGCGGCAGCGGCACCAGCAACCCGTTCATGCCACCGCTGAGCGAGGAAGAAATCGAGCGCAAGATCCTGGAATGCAAGACGGTCGAGCAGTGGCTGACCATGCAGGTAGGCATGCTGCAGATGACGATCAAGACGCTGGAACTGCAAAAAGCCGGCCTGCATGCCTTCCGCCAAGGCATGGAACCCAAGCAGGACGATACCCCCTGATGCATGCCATGTTGATCTACCGCCTGGGGCTGCTAGCCGCCAGCCTTGCGCTGACAGCCTGCGTGGCGCCACCCGTCTCCACACCAACCGTACCGACTCCCCCCGTCACCCCTGCCGCGCCATCTGTGCCGCGCTACCAGCAGGTTTCCTTCAACGATCTGCCTGGCTGGCAGGCGGATGATCTGCGCGCCGGGTTTCAGACCTGGAAATCAGGCTGCACACGACTGAAATCGCACGCCATCTGGGGCCCGATTTGCGCCGAGGCACAACAGCTTGCCGACAGCGATTCCGCCATCCGCAGCTTTCTGCAAAACCGGCTGGTGCCCCTGCAGCTGAACAACAGCGACGGCAGCAACACCGGCCTGATTACCGGCTATTACGAACCGGTTTACCCCGGCAGCCTGACCCCTACCGGCAAGGCCAGATACCCGCTGTATGGCCAACCTGATGACCTCATCACGGTGGAGCTCGCCGATGTCTACCCGGAACTCAAGGGCAAGCGTGTGCGCGGCAGGCTGGTTGGCAAGAAATTGCTGCCTTATCCGGATCGCGCCGAAATCGTGCGCAACGGACTGAAAGCACCGGTACTGGCCTGGCTGGAAGATCCGCTTGATGTGCAGTTCATGCAGGTGCAAGGCTCGGGCCGCGTGCGCCTGCCCGATGGCCAGGAACTGCGCTTGGGCTATAGCGACCAAAATGGCCGCCCCTATCAGCCGGTTGGGCGCTGGCTGGTGCAGCAAGGCGTGTTGCCGGCCACCGAAGTCAGCATGCAGAGCATCCGCGCCTGGGCACAGGCCAATACTGCCCGTGTGGAAGAATTGCTCAACAGCAATCCGAGTTATGTGTTCTTCCGCACCCTGCCGCCCTCGAACAGCGGCCCGATCGGCTCATTGGGCATCGCGCTCACGCCCGAGCGCAGTATCGCGGTCGACCCGGGCACCGTGCCACTGGGCAGCCCGGTATTTTTGGCCTCTACCCGCCCCGATACCGGCGAAGCCCTGGCACGGCTGGTCGCCGCGCAGGATACCGGCGGCGCGATCAAGGGCAGCGTGCGTGCGGATTATTTCTGGGGAACCGGCCACAAACCGGGGGAACTGGCCGGCATCATGAAACAGCCGGGCCGGCTGTGGTTGCTGTGGCCAAAAAATCAGCCGCTACCACAATGATTTATTCCTTGGGCGAGCCTGTCTCCTGCCAGTCGGCAAACCATTCTGTGAGCGGACGAGACTCGCCCAATTTTCCCAGGCTGCGATCTATCCTGTCGTGGTTGCCCCAGACCACCTCGGCCAGTTCGCCCGCAGCCACGCGGGCTTCGATTTCGCCGCAATACACGCCCAGTTCACGCTGAACATAAAACCCGTAGGTGCGGCATGCTACCGGACGATACGGATAGACCGGGCAGGCATCATTTACCTGATCCAGCATGGGGCAAGTGATCGGGCGCGTTACCTGAGTGGCCAGCAGCGCCACGGCATGGCGGATCTGTTGTAATTGCCCGGCTGGCAGCAAAGCTAATCCTTGTCTGAGCCAGGCCCACTCCCCTGCAGTCAATTGCGGAACTTCCGCCAGCCTGCGGCAGCAATTGCCGCAGCCCTTGGCACACAGCCAATCGGGATGTGCATCACGAATCATGCCCACCCGCTGATCAATCTCGCCATGCAACTGCACCAGCTTCTGCCTGGAATCTGATGGCTCCATCCTGAATCCACTCCCAAAACAAAGACGAAATCATGCCTACAAGCACATGGCTTGAGTAGCCCTCATCCCATACAAAAAAAATGATTTCGCAAACATCGGCATCGCCACAATTTGACACAGCTGTGACATAATCGCGCCGCTTAACTGATAATAATTATCATTTGCATAAATAGACAAATGTTTACAAATAGGTGATCACATGAAGTCCAGCAAGCATCACATTTCATCTCAACCGCCGTCATCCTTGTCGACATTGGCCAGCCTGCTCATCGGCATGGGTGTCTGCGGTTTTGCACCTGTTGTCATGGCAGCTGATGGCGAAACGGTTCTGCCTACCGTCAAGGTGGAAGCGACCACCGAGCAACAAACGGGCAAACAAAGCCTGCAAGCCACTACCACGTCGATTGGCAAGGGCAAGCAGGCACTGCGCGATATCCCGCAATCGGTTACGGTTGTGACGGAAAAATTGCTGGATGACCGCAATGTCGACACGCTCAAGGAAGCCCTGAAAAACACCTCCGGCGTCAGTTTCCAGGCGGCAGAAGGCGGTGAAGAAGACATTCGCCTGCGTGGTTTCTCGCTGCAATCCTCGGGTGATGTCTTCATCGATGGCATGCGCGATCCAGCCTTCTATGAACGCGACAGTTTCAACTGGGATCGGCTGGAGGTGCTGCGCGGTTCCGCCTCGATGCTGTTTGGTCGTGGCTCGACCGGCGGCGCGGTCAACCAGGTCAACAAGCAACCGCTACTGGCCGACCAGCATGAAGTCGGCCTGACGGTGGGTACGGGTGACTATGCGCGTACCACGGGCGACTTCAACATCCAGACCAGCGAAACCTCGGCAGTGCGGCTCAACGTGATGGGCAATGTGGCCGACAACAGCGGCAATGACATCAAGCGTGCCGGCATTGCCCCGACTTTCCGCTGGGGCATCGGCACCGATGATGAATTCACCCTGGGTTTCTACTACCTGAAGAACGACAACGGCATCAACTACGGCCTGCCCTGGCTCACGCCCGGCACCCAGAACGGTGGCGATTACCTGTGGAACACGGATCCCGATAATTACTACGGCATGGCCAGCGATTACAACAAGACCGGCACCACCCAGTATTACGGCAGCCACCTGCACCGGCTGGAAAGCGGCGGCGAAATCAAGACCCAGTTGCGCGTGGCGACCTACAACCGCGACCAGCGCGCCAGCACCATCCGCTGGGGAAATGCCAGCCTGCAACCCACCGGGCAGACCGTCACGTCGGATAACGTCAGCGACAGCACCGTGCTTACGCGCGGCACCAGCGTCAAGATCCAGGACATGCAGACCCAGTATCTGCAAAGCGACTACAGCGGCAACCACCAATGGTTCGGCCTGAACCACACCATTCTGGCCGGCATCGATGCCGCGCACGAGAAGTTCCACAACTATGGCGCTTCGCTGCCAAGCGGTGTTTCGCTGACCAAATCCAACACCACGGTCGGTACACCCAATGACGGCGCTTCGGTGGATGAATCCCAGCGCATCGTCACCATGAACCGCAAGTTTGATTCCAAAGCAGTGGGCGTGTACGCCCAGGATACGCTGCAGCTTGCCGATGACTGGAAGGTGGTGGGCGGCCTGCGCTGGGATCTGCTCAAGGGCAACTACACCAATCTGGCCGCCAACACCAATACGACCAACCCTTGCAATGTCACGCCGAATGCCGAAATTGGCCGTACCGACAGCCTCTTGAGCAAGCGCCTGGGTGTGTTGTACCAACCGAGCCTGCGCCAGTCGTACCACCTCTCTTACGGCACCTCGTTCAACACCTCGGGCGACACCTACCAGTACGATGCCGGCAATGTGAAGGTCGATCCGGAATCCAGCCGAAATCTCGAGCTGGGCGCCAAACTGGATTCCAGCGATGGCCGTTTCACCACGCGCCTGGCGCTGTTCCACTCGACCAAATACAACGAACGCAACCGCGACTCGGAATCGGTGAACGCGTGTAACTACGTGCTTTCCGGCAAGCGCCATGCGGCAGGGTTCGAGATCGACCTGGCCGGCCGCCTGACGCACGAGTGGGAAGTGTTTGCCTCTTACGCCTACATTCCGTTCGCGCGGGTGGATAGCTCTTCCGGCGCCACCGGCACCGAAGCGGTCGGCTCACGCCCGGGCCTGACGCCGCGCCACACCGGTACGCTCTGGACCACCTACAAGATCACACCGGAATTGCGCGTGGGCGGCGGCATCAGTTTCCGCAGCAGCGACAAACCAGCAGGCCTGGCCGCCACGTCTTCACTCAAGGCACCGTATTACGTGATTGGCGACCTGATGGCGGAATACGATCTGGGCAGCTACGCGCTCAAGCTCAACGTAAACAACATCACCGACGAGCACTATGCCGACTACCTCTACCGTGGCCACTATGTGCCGGGCAAGGGCCGCTCGGTGCAGTTGTCCGCCACCTATCGCTTCTAAGGAGATCGGCATGCACAGGCGGCAATTCCTGCAAACGCTCGCCGGCGCCATGACAGTCGGGGCCTTGCCGGCCCTGGCTTTTGGCAGCACGTCGCTGCTGCCAATGGGTGGCCGCGCGCAATTCCGGCTGGGTGCCGCCTGGCGCGGCCCGGCCAGCGACAGCCAGCAGATGGTTGGCATGCTCGATGTGGATTGGGATAAGCAAAGCATCCGCATCCATGCGGCCCAACCGATTCCAAGCCGCGCGCACGGCCTGTTTGCCGAAGCCGATGGCAGCCTCTTGGCCATGGCCTACCGCCCCGGCACCTGGCTGCTGCGCATGGGGCCGGATGGCAAGATCATGCAGCAGATCGATATCCGCCAGGAACCGGGCGAGCGCCGTTTCAGCGGGCACGTGATTCTTAACCCGTTGGCCGGCAATCTGCTCACCACCGAAGTCGACCCACGCAACAGCGAAGGCTGGGTTGGGGTGCGCGATCTGCATACACTGAAGAAGGTCGACGAATGGCGCACCTTTGGCACCGACCCGCACCAGTTGCTGACCGATGCCCAGGGCCAGATCATCCTGGCCAACGGCGGCGTGCCCCGTACGCCAGACGGCATCAACAAAATGAATCTGGAGCGCATGGATTCATCGCTGGTCCGGTTGGATGCAAAAACCGGCAAGCTGCTGGGCCAATGGCGCCTGCCCGATTCACGTCTGAGCCTGCGCCACATGGCCTGGAACACGCTGGAAGGCGAGACCCCGGTACTGGGCATTGCGCTGCAGGGCGAGCACGATCAGGAATCCCTGCGCAATCGCGCCCCGGTACTGGCACTGTGGGATGGCAAATCGCTTTCACTACCCAGTCCGCAAGCGCAAGTCTCCGGCTACGGTGCCGATATCGCCCCGGCACTGGGCGGCTTTGTTGTGACGGCACAGAAAGCCGGCAAGGCACTATGGTGGCGCTACGACCAGCCGGAAAAACTGCAGGTGATTGCCGAATTGCGTGAAGCCTGCGCCATCAGTCCGGTGGCATCGACAGAAGGCGGCGTGGCCATGGCCGGCGCACTGGGGCTGGGGCACTGGCATCCGAAACTTTCCCCGTTGCTGTTGCCCTGGCCGGAACCAATGGCACTGGATAACCACTGGGTAGAATTGCCGCTTCCGGCATGATTGGCACCGCAAGGCCCACTCTCCCGGCATGGGCCATGCGTCTCGACTACCCGGCCGCCAGTGTGTCCGGATCGAGCCAGTCGATACGGCCATGCCCGGCTTCGCTCAGTCGCTGCAGTAACCGCTCTGCCGAAACATCCGGCAGGCTGAATGCCAGCTCCACGCGTTCACCGTGGCTGACTTGCTGCAACTGGGCGCCTGCCTGTTCGATCTCGCGGCGCAGTAGCCCTTCCAGCGCATAGGGCACAGCACAGCGCAGGTGCCGCTGGCGCACGATGGGTATTTTCTCGGCCTGCAGCAAGGCCGATGCCACGCTGTCGGTATAGGCACGCACCAGACCGCCCGCGCCCAGCTTCACGCCGCCGAAATAGCGCACCACCGTGGCCAGTACGCCTTCCATATCCTGATGGCGCAGCACATCGAGCATCGGCCGCCCGGCGGTGCCGCTCGGTTCGCCATCATCAACCGCCGCCGATTGCCCGCCGGCCAGCAGGGCCCAGCACACATGTGCGGCACTTGGATGCTGCTCCCACAAGGACGCCACCACTTTTTGCGCTTCGGTGCGATCCGTCATCGGTTGCACGCATCCGATAAAGCGGCTTTTCTTGATCAGCAGTTCGCTATGAACTGGGCTGGCGAGGGTTTGCGGCATGGCATGAATGGGATTGGGCAAGAGCTGGCAATGGTAACAGGCGCGTTGCAATTGCCAGAAAAAAATCGGGCGAAGGTATTCCCATGGGCAAAGTATTCGGATATAGTTCGCCCCCTTCACAGATGTTCCTCGATAGCTCAGTCGGTAGAGCGACGGACTGTTAATCCGCAGGTCCCTGGTTCGAGCCCAGGTCGGGGAGCCACTCCAAGCGGGAGTAGCTCAGTTGGTAGAGCGCAACCTTGCCAAGGTTGAGGTCGCGAGTTCGAGACTCGTCTCCCGCTCCAGTTTCACCCAATCCGTTTTCGATTAGCCCCCCCAATTCCGGTATCGGATTCCTTGCGTATCTGCATTTGCGTACGTTTCGCGAGCAAATTCCGCCTGTCACATTTCCATGGCAGCCGCACGTACAAGCTCGCGCCCCTGCTGCAAAAATGAACCATGCATGCTTTGCATGGAGTCCGCATCATGAAACGCCGACTGCTCGTTACCTGGCTATTCGCTTTATGCGCTACGTTTGCCTGGGCCGATTTGAAATCCGGATTGCACGCCCTGGAACTGAGTGATTACACCACCGCGCTGCGGGAACTCACCCCAAGCGCCGAAGCGGGAGATGCTACGGCGCAATTCAATCTGGGCAAGATGCATCTGTATGGCTGGGGCATGAAGAAAAATGGCCCGGAGGCCATCAAGTGGTTCACCCAGGCGGCAGAACAAGGCCATGGCAAAGCGCGCGATATGCTGGTCTATATGTATGAACGGGGCGAGGGCGTGGCGGCTGACCAGGCCACTGCTGACAACTGGCGACGCAAGGATCTTAGCCAACAGAAAACAATCAGGCCCGCTCCCGCATCACCGCCAAGTGGCAAGATTTTCCTGCCAAACCTTGCGCGCGAAGGCCGAAGCCTGAGCCGTGAACAGGCTGCTGCGCAGGAAAAACAGCTCAAGACCAACCCGGAAGATCAGGCAGCAAGGGCACGCCTGCTCGGCTATTACTATCACCGCGCCCAGCAGGATCTGGGCAAGCCTGCCATCATTCAGGCGCGTCGCCGTCATATCCTGTGGATTATCCAGCACCAACCGGATTCAACCCTTGCCTCCCTGGGTGAAGCCCTGCTTGCGCCCAGCACCCATGCCTTGGCTGATCGCACGGGTTATGAGCAAGCCAGGGCGCTATGGCTGAAACAGGCAGATGCCATGCCGGATAAACCGCTGGTCCTGCTGCATGCCGCGAATTTCCTGCAATTGCACGATAAACCGCTCACCGAAACCCTGTTGAAAAAAGGTGCGAACCTTTATCCGCAACAGCAGGATTGGTCCACGCGCCTGGGCTATCTCTATACACTGGGCATTCTGGGCATCGATGGCCTCAACACCAATGGCATTCCGATATCCGCCAGCCAGACCGAACAAAATGGCGCATTCGCCCAGCATGCACTCAAGCAGGTCGACGAATCCAGCAACCCATTGCTTATCGGCACCACGGGTGCCGTACTGGGCCAATATGGCCTGATGCTGCGGGCCATGCGCCTGAGCCAGCAGGATTACAGCGAGGTCGCCGAAAGATTTCTGCTGAAGGCGCAATCCCTGGAGCCTGCCAACGCCAACTGGGCAGCCATACTGGGTCAACTCTATAGCCTTAAAAGCACAGCTTCCGCCACGCGCGAGGAAAAACTGCTCTGGTCGAGAAAATCGCTGGCGCAACTGGAAAAAGGCGTAGCAAAAACAGCGGATGCGGAGCATCGCGCCCATCAACTGGCAGAACTAAGCAAAACCGCACTGGCCGCCGAGGCTAACGACAAAGCCAGCCAATACGCCCAGGAATTGCTGGCCATTACGGCAAAGCACACCCAGGATCCGAAATACGATAATGCCGTCCACACTGGCAATACGGTGCTGGGCAGGCTGGCATTGCAACAGGATAACCTCGCCCAGGCCAAGGCTTACCTGCTCAAGTCCGCGCAAGTCTCGGGCGGCGGTACGCTGTCCTCATTCGGGCCAAACATGAGCCTCGCCAAGGAATTGCTAGAGCATGGCGAAAAGGAAGCCGTGATTCAGTACCTGAAACTGTGCAAGAAATTCTGGAGCTATCCGCGCAACCCGCTGGATCAATGGATTCAGGATATCCAGCAGGGCCGGCAGCCGAATTTCGCGCAGAATCTGAACTACTGATCGCCGGCAGCCATGACAAACGGGGTCGGTTGCAATTTACTCAGCAACGATCCGGCCAAAGAACGGGTAAGAAGGATCATTGTAGCCCGGCGTTGAAGCGTGTCCCGGTGCAACCAGCGCATTGACCAATGCTTCCTCTTCCGCACTGATCGCCAGATCCGCTGCGGCGTAATAGTCCTCAAACTGCGCCAGCGTGCGCGGCCCGGCGATCACGCTGCTGATCAGCCGATTGGCCAGCACCCAGGCAGTGGCGAACTGGCCAAGCAGAATGCCGCGAGCATCACAATGCGCCTTGAGTTGCGCCGCGATATGCAGGGATTCTTCGCGAAACTCCGTTTCCATGATGCGTCGATCCGCCCTGCCCGCGCGCGTACCGGCTGCCGGTGCCTGGCCCGGCAGATATTTGCCGGTCAGCACACCGCGAGCCACCGGGCTATAGGGCACCACGCCCAGACCGTAATGCGCACACGCCGGCAGAATTTCCACCTCGGGTCCGCGATTGAGCAGGTTGTAATACGGCTGGCAGACCACCGGTTGCGGCACCCCCAGCTCACGGCACAGGCGGATGATTTCGGCGATCCGCCAGCCACGGAAGTTGGATACGCCGAAATAACGAATCTTCCCCGCACGAATCAAATCCCCCACTGCCCGCACCGGCTCTTCGAGGTTTTCTCCATGAAAATCACGATGCAGATAAAGAATATCCAGGTGATCGGTTGCCAGGCGGCGCAGGATATGGTCGGTTTCGCGCATGATCCAGCTGCGCGAGTAATGCGCATGATTGGGCGCATCGGCCATGGTATTGCCAAGCTTGCTCGCCAGCACCCAATCGTGACGCTGGCCAGCCAGCAGGCGGCCAAGCATTTCTTCGGCAGCGCCCAGGCTGTAGGAATCGGCGGTATCGATGAAATTGATGCCATGTTCACGGGCCGAGGCCACAATCCGGGCAGCTTCCGTTTCATCGGTCTGATCACCGAACATCATCGTACCCAGACAAAGCACAGAGACTTGCAGATTGCTGCTGCCCAAACGGCGGTATTGCATGGCGAGTTCTCCCATTACAAACAAGCGACCTGATACAGCAAACCAGGCATCATTTCTCGGAATAAGGGTCATTCTGGCAAATTTATGCCGGCCACACACTTTTCCAGCATGGCTTCGCGTTCAGCATAGGCAAAACACCAACAGGCAGTGCCTTTCATGCAATCCGGGTTTGAGTCTTGCGCCGACAACGTCTAGTATTGCGTCGTTCAACTTATCGCAGTACATCATGACCGAATCGACTTCACCCGCTTTGCCAACCCAAACCGCCCGCAGTGTACTCAAGCAGCTTCAACAGGAATTCCCGGTTATCCGCGAATGCCAGCCTCTGGCCATCGGCATCGACAAGCAATTGATCGCCGTGCAGCCCGAGATCAACCGCAAGCTCTTGCGCGGTGCACTGGCCATCCACACCAAATCGGTGCGCTATTTGAAATCGCTGCAAACCGCCAGCACGCGCTTCAATCTGGATGGCAGTGCTGCCGGGGAAGTTGCCGAAGAACAGCGCACGCTGGCCGCACAAACCCTGCATACGCATTTCAAGAAGAAAGCCGAAGAGCGCAAGGCGCAGCTTGCTGCTGAAGCCGCCGAGGCTGCCGCGCGTGAACATCAGGAAAAACTGCAGAAACTTGCCGAAAAATTCGCGCGCAAGTAATCGCTGCCATGCAGCCCCGCACCCGGGGCTGCAACGCCTGGTCTTGGTAAAAACCGGATTCCTCCGCTTCACCATCCCCTTCGATCAGTCCTCAATGCGAATGCTGGTGGGCATGTTCACCCTTTCGCCAGCGCCCCACATCTGTGCTTTCTGGCTTTCCGTATAGTAGATCCGAAGTCTTTGCTTCGTCTGCAAGCCAGTCATTCATGGGTGAAGCAAGATAAAAATAGCTGATGCGGCGGGATTATTCCCCAATTGGAATCAATAGATCCGCAGCAAGATAATATCTAGCGAAGGAAGTTAAGGCCCGGAAAAATTTGCAGTATGCAAGCGATCCAGCGGGCTTTGCAGGCCTACCCCGCCACGATCCCGGATCGTGGGTATAACTTCTCGACCGCTTCTTGCTACACATCCTGCCGAGCGGCTTCAAACGTATCTGTCACTACGGTCTGTCGGGTCCGGCCGGCAAAGTCGTAAAGCTGGAGCAGACACGCGCCGCCTTGTCCGTCCCGGAACCCGATCCCGTCATCGTGGAATCTGCCGCCGACTTCCTGCGCCGGGTGGAGCGGATGAACTGGGTGTATTGCCGCTGTTGCCAGGTCGGCATCTGCATCCTGACGGGCCGCTTGCCAGCGCACTGGAAAAACCAGACAGCCAAGACACAAAAACCACACGGGCGGCCACTGCCCGCCGGGCTTGAACACAAAAAACCACCCAAACGCCCGACTTGCCTTTCATTCATACCGGAAAGTCCATTGACTCCGAATACAGCCCGCTTACAATCCCCATAGTCGCCGCCATTGAGGCGGTTCAGTCCAACAAGGTTTATCCGCCGCCATGATGCAGCCGTCTCATCAACCGTTTCCGCTGCGGCTGATAAACGCTATTCGTTAGAACTCTCGTATAGAGGACCCAATGAAAGTATTTATTAGCTGGTCAGGCCCTACAAGCCACAAAGTAGCTGTGCTTTTGAGAGATTGGCTTCCCTCGGTCATACAAAGTATTGAACCGTATGTTTCTTCCGAAGACATTGATAAGGGAGCTCGCTGGTCCACAGACATCGCAGGAGAGCTCCACGCTTCCACATACGGCCTAATTGTCTAGTTTCGTACGATCATATCTCGCAACGTATCCTGAAACTTGCCACTGCGCGCGAGGTTTTGGGTAGTCTTCT